>PLSZ01000533.1 GCA_003164305.1 Acetobacteraceae bacterium | reverse complement strand
GGACGTCAATGGACCGCATGCCATCTTGCACGGTGCCGATGTTCTCGAAGATCGCGGTGACGCTGCGCGCGACCCATCCGGCGATGTTCGTCAGTTGCCACGACATCGGAATCGCCGTGGCGACACCACCGACCGCGATGTGACCGACGGACCATTGCCAGATGGCAACCGTCGCCGTGGCCACGACAAGAGAAGAATTCATGAAACTCAGCACGATCGTGTATGCGGAGGTCATTCTCGTCTGATCGCGAAACGCCGAAGTATGCTCGTCGATGGAGTCGCGAACGAATGCATCCTCATCGCGCGCACGGGCAAATAGTTTCACCGTCAGGATGTTGGTGTAACTGTCGACCACTCGGCCGATCAGGGTCGAGCGCTTCTCGGAGACGGCACGCGACCGCTCACGCAATCGAGGCACGAGATAAATCAGCATGACAACGTAACAAACAAACCACGTCGTCATCGGCACCATCAGCCGCCAGTTTAGCGAGCCGAGCAAAATCAACGCGCTTCCACCGTAAACGATGATGTACCACGCGGCGTCGAATGCCATGACTAGGCTTTCTCGCAGCGCTGGGCCGGTTTGCATGACCCTATTGGCGATCCTGCCCGCGAAATCGTTCTGGAAAAACGTCCAGCTTTGCCTGACCACATGCCAGTGGTTTTGCCACCTGATCAGATTGGTGAAGCTGGGATTGATGACCTGGTTGACGATCACGGTATGCGCCAGATGCCCCAGCGGCCGCACCAGGCCGAGCACGATCGCCATCCCGAGCAATTCTCTCCAGCAATCGTGCAACAGCGAATCCGGAGCATGCGTCGACACCAGTGAGACGATCCTGCCTATAAAGCTGGGGATTGTCGTGTCCAGCATCGCGATCAGCCCGCCAACGACATACAGCGACACCGCGAGCCAACGCGCCTGCCGGATATAGTGCCAATAAAAGCGGACGAGACCCGCCGTTGGCGGCGGACCTGGGTCTGGACCGGTGGGGTTCAGCAGAGCTTCGAAGCGACGGAGCATCCGTCCTGGGTGAACCGACCCCAGGGGTTCGTCAATCCGCTGCCAACCCGGAGAACTCTTCCAGCGGCAATTGTCTCTGATCGACCATCGCCGCCGCGTGCGCGAGATCGACCGACAGCAGGCGCGACACCCCACGTTCCTGCATCGTGACGCCGTACAAGCGATCCATCCGCGCCATGGTCATCGGATGATGCGTGACAACCAGAAATCGGGTCCTGGTTTCGCGCTCGATATCTTCGAGCAACATGCAGAACCGCTCCACGTTGGCGTCATCCAGCGGAGCATCCACTTCGTCCAACACACAGATCGGCGCCGGATTGCATCGGAACACAGCGAAAATGAGCGACAACGCGGTTAAAGCCTGCTCACCGCCCGACAGCAATGAGAGCGCGGCCAGCTTCTTGCCCGGTGGTTGAGCGTAGATCTCCAGTCCAGCCTGCAATGGGTCGTCGGAACCGACCAAGGCGAGGTGCGCGCGGCCACCACCAAACATCCGCGTGAACAGTTGCTGGAAGTGCCGATCCACCGCCTGGAACACCTCAGTGAGGCGTTCGCGCCCCTCGCGGTTCAGATTACCGATGGAACCTCGCAGCCGGGCGATTGCGGTCGAAAGCTCCGCCCGGTCGGTGTCGATCGTCGCGATTTGTTGTTCAATCGCTTCCGCCTCGGTCTCAGCGCGAAGGTTGACCGGGCCCATTTCGTCACGTTCCTTGGTCAGGCGATCGAGCCGTCCGCGTGCCTTGCTCTCAATCTCGGGTGAGAGAACGGCCGGCGGCTCCGGCAACTCCGGATTGGCGCCCAGACGCTCCAGGATGCGCTCAGCGACCGTCCCCCAGGCGTGACTGGCCTGTTGCGCCGCCCCTTCGGCACGAACGGCCGTCTCACGGTGGCCAGCCAGCGTCAATTCGGCCGATCGAGCGGCGCGGTCCGCTTCGGAAGCGGTCGCGGCGGCCTCCTTTAACCTGTCGGCAGCTCGCCGATGCTCGCCTTCGGCCGCCCCCAACGCTTCCATTGCCTCCGATTGGCGAGCGGCCGCCTGGGCGGGCGCGGCTTCCAATGCCACCATTTCTGTCCCGGCGAGGTCCAGGCGCTCGGTCAGTCCCGCGACCCGCGCTGAAGAATCGCGAGACCGATCGGTCCAAAGAGTGCGTTCGGACGCGATCGCGCGGCGGCGATCGGCGCAAACCGCCTGTTCGCGGGCCAACGCGTTTCGCGCGGCCAGGGCGGCCGACTCACGAGAACGCGCCGCCATCAGGGTGGCGCGGGATTGTTCGACCGCCGCGCGCAAGCCTTCGACGTCGGGTCGGGCGTCGTACGCCGCCCGTGCGTCGCCAAAGACAGCCGTTGCCTCCCGGCACTCATGCTCCAGCCGGAGGAGTTGCTCATCCACGCCAGCAAGCCGAGCCGCGGCGGTGGCCGCCTGACCGCGCAGCCCCACCAATGCGGCACGCGCTCGTTCGTGGCGGTTCTCCATCTCCCGGCGGGTATTCCGCGCGGATTGCTCCTCGACCGAGGCTGCTCGCGCCCGTTGCTCCGCCTCAGTCTGCGCCGAGCCGGTCCGTTCGGCTTCCTGTTCGGCCCTGGATAACGCCTCTCGCAAGCCGTTGAGGCGATTTCGCTGACGAAGTCGCACGGCGGCCGGGGTCGGCGCACCCGCCCGAATCGTATATCCATCCCACCGCCACACAGCGCCGGCGCGTGAAACCAGGAGCTGACCTGGCGACATATCGGCGTGGCACTCCCACGCCGCCTGCTCATCCTCGACCAGACCGATCTGCGACAGTGACCGGGTCAGAGCCACCGGTGCCTCAATCATCTCTGCCAGCGCGGTCGCCCCGGCCGGCAATGGCGCCACGTCCGCGAACGGCGGCAGCACCCGCCAGTGGCGGTCGGCGTCGGGATCGAGCGCCGACGTCAATTCCTCTCCAAGCGCCGCGCCGAGCGCTGTTTCAAGGCCCGCCGGCGCCGTCAAAGAGTCGATCATCGGCGGCCAGGTCTCGCCGTCCTTCACCGCGAGCACTTCCGCGAGAGCCTGCGTCTCGGCTGCCAGCTTCGCGCGTGCTCCTTCCGCCTTGCTGCGCGTATCCCGGGCCACCGCGAGAGCCGCCGCCGCCGCCGCATGGGTTTGCTCGGCACTTTCGACCGCCGCCCTGGCTTCGGCCAGAGCACTTTGCGCCGCCGCCTCCTCATCCACCGCCGAATTCAACAGCGCGGCATCGACCTGCGCGGCAGTGAGCTTCGCATGCTCATCACGGGCTTTTGCAAGTTGCTCACGCAGGCGCTGCGATCTTTGCTCGGCCTGCGTCATCGCCCGCATCGCGCTCTGGACCTGGGCCGTCGCCTCCGCGGCAGCCTCGGTCGCGCGATTGGCGTCACGTTCCGCCTCGACCGCCAGACCAGCCGCCTGAACGGCTTCCGCTTCTATCGCGCGTGCCTTGTCCGGGAAGGCGGACGCTGCCTCCGCCAGAATCCCGTCTTCCGCCGCCAACCGGGCCTCAGCCGCCAACGCATCAGTACGAATCTGTTCGGCGTGTCCCAGATCATCCCGCAATTGGGCCAGCCGGCGGCGCGCTTCTTCAAGGGCCGCTCGCGCACGGTCCTCCTCCGCCGCCAGATGCTCCCGCGCGACGCGGCAGCGTTCCAACGTCGTACGCGAGGTCGCCTCGATTTCTCTGAGCGGCGCGAGAGCGTTGGCGGTCTCCACCGCCACGGCACCGGTTATGGAGACAATCTTCGCTGCCTCGGCCACGGCGGCTTCGGTTTCCCGTAACGTCGCCCCGGCCATCGCGCGATCCCGCTCCGCTCGCGCACGCAGGATCGACAGCAGTTCCGCTTCGGCCGCGCGTATCGCCCCGGATATATTGCGGTAGCGACTCGCCTGTCGCGCCTGACGCTTCAGCGAGCCGAGTTGGGTTTCCAATTGTGTGCGCAAATCTTCGGCTCGCGAGAGGTTCGCCTCGGCCGCCCGCAGCTTCAATTCCGCTTCATGCCGACGAGCATGGAGGCCCGTGATCCCCGCCGCCTCCTCAAGCACCGCGCGCCTCTCCTCTGGGCGGGCGCCGACCAACGCGCCAACCCGGCCCTGGCTGACCATGGCCGATGCTCGCGACCCCGACGCGAGGTCCGCGAACAACGTCTGCACATCGCGTGCCCGCGCTTCCTTGCCGTTGATCCGGTAGTTTGAGCCCGCGCCTCGCTCGATCCGGCGCTGAATTTCCAGTTCCGCCTGTTCATGAAATGGCGGAGGGGCGACGCCATGCGTATCGTTTAAGGTCACCACGACCTCGGCGATATTGCGGGACGGACGGCCGGTGGTACCGGCGAAGATCACGTCCTCCATCTCGCCGCCTCGCAGGCCACGGGCACTGCTTTCGCCCATGGCCCATCGCAAGGCTTCAACGATGTTGGATTTGCCGCAGCCATTCGGACCGACGATTCCAGTCAGTCCGGGGAGGATATCGACGCCCGTCGGCTCCGCGAAGCTCTTGAAACCAGTAATGCGGAGTTTACTGAAACTGACCGGCAATCATCCCCCCCGACCGCCTCCCCTAAGCGCCCGGGATCAATTTACGGAACGCGTCGAAGTTCATTTCGCCCGCGTATTTCGTTCCGTCGATCACGAAGCTAGGGGTTGAATCGATCTTCCATTTGTCCTGATCAGCCTGTTGCTGCTTCAGAATCCAGTTCTTGAGGCCATCGTCGGCGACCGCTTTGTCGAAGGTGGCACGGCTCATGCCCGCCAACCCGGCGGTCTTCCACAATTCCTCGGTATGATTCGCGTCACGGGCGAAGGCCCAACGATCCTGTGTCGCGAGGAGCGCGTTGACGAACGGTTCATAACGATCGATCGGCAGATACCGGGCAATTTGCGCCGCCAGCAGCGCGATCTGATCCAGCGGGTAGTCGTGGAAGACCCAACGGACTTTGCCGGTATCGATCAGGTCGGACTTCACTTTGGGCATCGTGCCCGCGGCGAAGGCCGCGCAATGCGAACACGTCAAAGAGAAAAACTCGATCACGGTGGTTTTCGCGTCGGGCTTGCCAATGCCACGCTCGGCCTCGGTCAGGTCGTCCGCGCGCGCGGCGCCCGACGACCCAAGGCCGTAAGCGAGGGTCGCACCAGCGACAACAGCTAGTAGATTTTGGCGACGTGTAAGCATAATGACCTCAACATCTTGTACGGGGTTGTTTTCCGAGTCGTGAAGCGGATTCGATCAGGACCGCCCGGCCCAGTGCCGCCAGGGCTGACCGAAGCGGGCCTTCGGGCAGATGGGCGACTGCTTCGGCCGCCGCCTGCTCCATTACTTTGGTGGGGACCCGCCCTTTGCGGGGAGGAGAGCGAGCGGTCATGGTTTGCGCGAAGCGCAAATTCCGCACCACCGAGGAGCCGAGATATTGGTTCACCCGGCCAACCAGCTCTTCGGACAAATGCTGTAATTCCATCGCCACCGGCCCCGAGCAGCCAATGGTCAATGTTCCCTGGACCAAACGGCGCGGTTCGGTCACGTCGGCGAGGGTTGGCCCGACAATCCCGGGCCATGCCTCAGTAAGCCGCGCGACGCCAGATGCCACCCGACCGAAGGCGGTTCGAGCGACTATCGGGACGAGTGCGCCTATCGGGCGCGGCCCATGGACGCCTCGCGAAAGCTTTGTCATACCCGAGTGCGTGTCGTCTTCCGCCATCTTTCCCGCTCGTGCGTTGCTGGCCTGGTACGACCGCCATCGCCGCCGGCTGCCCTGGCGCGCCGAACCCGGACGGATGGCGGATCCGTACGAGGTCTGGCTCAGCGAGATCATGTTACAGCAAACAACGGTCGCGGCAGTCATACCCTACTATGAAAGCTTCGTAAGCCGCTTTCCCACCATTGAGGCCCTCGCCGCCGCCGAGTTGGACGAGGTACTCAGCCGATGGGCCGGTCTGGGATATTACGCGCGTGCCCGCAATCTTCATGCCTGTGCCGGCGAGGTGGTGCGATTGGGCGGGTTTCCGCGCGATCTGTCGGGATTGGCGCGACTGCCCGGCATCGGCGCATATACTGCTTCCGCCATCGCCTCCATCGCCTTTGGCGTGCCGACCGTGCCGATTGACGGAAACGTCGAACGGGTGACAGCGCGGCTTTTCGCGCTCAGCGAACCCCTGCCCGCCGTGAAGCCCGCCATCCGCGCCGCGGCCGATCAACTGGGCGAGGATCCCGATGCGAAGGAGCGGCCGAGTGATTTCACTCAGGCCCTGTTCGATCTGGGTGCGACAATCTGTTCGCCGACATCGCCGGCCTGCTCGCTTTGCCCCTGGATGGAACCGTGCACCGCCCGTCGGCTCGGGATCGCGGGTGAATTGCCTCGTCGTGCGGCGAAGAAGCAACGTCCGTTGCGCCACGGGGTGCATTTCTGGCTCACCGATCCGAATGGGAATGTGCTGCTCCGGCGACGCCCGGCCACTGGCTTACTGGGCGGCATGGTCGAATTGCCTGGAACGGCCTGGCGTGACGTCAAATGGCATGAAACAGAAGCGATGATGCACGCACCCATGCCGGTCGCCTGGCGGCCAATCGGCCAGGTTCATCACGGCTTCACGCATTTCCAACTCACCATCGACCTCTTCGCCGCCCAGGTAGGGTCGATTGAGGGAGATGGATTCGTTCACCCTTTGACACGGTTGAACGAGATTGCGTTGCCCTCGGTCATGCGGAAATGTGTTCAGGCCGCCGGGGCCCAGTCGCGGTAGGGGCGCTCAGCAATGAGCGTCCCTACCGCGACTTATTCCTTCACGGCTCCCGTCATCGATGAAACATAATACTCGACGAAGAACGAGTAGATCAGTGTCACCGGAACCGATCCCAGCAGCGATCCGGCCATCAGAGCACCCCACTGATACACATCGCCTGTAACCAACTCAGTCAGGATCGCGACCGGAACGGTTTTCTTGTCGGTCGACTGAATGAACGCCAGCGCGTAAATGAACTCGCTCCAGGACAACGTGAAGGCGAAGATGCCGGCCGAGATCAATCCCGGACGATCGCACGGCCCATCGCCACTCGCTGACGTTGCCCGCCCGAAAGCTGGCGGGGATAACGATTCAAATAGGGCATCAGCCCCAAAATCCGCGCGGCACGCTCCACTTGCTGATCGATCATGGCTCTCGGCATCTTCGCCAGCAGCAACGAAAAGGCCATGTTGTCGCGCACCGTCATGT
>PLSZ01000061.1:9910-10731 GCA_003164305.1 Acetobacteraceae bacterium | reverse complement strand
CGATGACCTCGCCGTCGCTCGGGATCAGATCGCCCGTCTCGACCAGGACGATATCGCCCTGTTTCAGGTCCGGCGCGGCGACTTCCTCGTAGCGCGTGGCGGTCACGTCGGCCAGGCGTTTCGCCAGCGTTTCGGTCCGCGCCTTGCGCAAGGTCGCCGCCTNNTCCACCACGAACATCACCGGGTTGCGGATCATCAGCCGCGGGTCGAGTTTCCGAAATGACTGACCGATCGCCGGGCCGAGAATCGCGGGGTCCAGCATGGTGGACGAAGCGCCGCGCTTGTTGGTTCTGCTGTCCATGTTAGCTGCCTGTGTCGTAAAGAGTGCCCGCGTGCATCGCCAGATGTTCGACGATGGGACCAAGGGCGAGTGAGGGAAGGAAAGTCAGGCCGCCGGTGATCAGGATCACGCCCACCACCAGGCCGACGAACAATCCGCCATCGGTCGGGAAGGTGCCCGCCGATACCGGAACGATTTTCTTGCGCACCAGAGATCCGGCGATCGCCAGCATCGGAATGATCATCAGGAAGCGGCCCATGAACATCGCCAGACCAAGCGTGGCGTTCCAGAACGGCACGTTGGCGGAAAGACCGGCGAAGGCGCTGCCGTTATTGCCGGTGGCGGAAACGTAGGCATACAACGCCTCACTGAACCCATGTGGTCCGGCGTTGTTCAGCGCCCCCGTGCCAACTGGCAACGCTACCGCCAGCGCGGTGAAGCCGAGCATGGACAGCGGCAGGATCAGGATGCCGAGCATGGCCATCTTGACCTCCTTCGCTTCCAGCTTCTTGCCGAGATATTCCGGCGTGCGGCCGACCAT
>PLSZ01000061.1:0-9845 GCA_003164305.1 Acetobacteraceae bacterium | reverse complement strand
CTCTTTGCCCTCCATGTTGCCGCCGCTTTGCAGCGCGGACGCGGCCTGATCGATATGCAACGCGGCGAACGCCGGATTGCCCGCGGATTCAGCCCAGTACGCCGTCACCGTTCCGGCGAAAAACAGCACGAACATGACGCCGAAAATCGCCCACCCCTGGCGCTGACTGCCGACCATGCGGCCAAACACATTGGTCAACGCCGCGCCCAGCGAGAAGATCAGCAGGATCTGGATCAGGTTGCTCAGCGCGCCGGGGTTCTCGAACGGATGCGCGGAGTTGGCGTTGAAGAAGCCACCACCATTCGTCCCCAGCATCTTGATCACTTCCTGGGAGGCGACCGGCCCCTGCGCGATCACCTGTTTGGCGCCTTCCAGCGTCGTCGCCTCGGTATAGGCGTTCAGGTTCTGCGGCATGCCGAGCGCCACGAACACCAGCGCGCCCACGATGGAGATCGGCAGCAGCACGTACAGCGTGCAGCGGGTCATATCGACCCAGAAATTGCCGATGGTCTGCATCGAGGCCCGCGCGAAACCGCGAATCAGCGCGATGGCGAGCGCGATGCCGGTGGCGGCGCTGACAAAATTATGCACCGTCAGTCCGGCCATTTGCACCAGATAGCTCATGGTGGTTTCGGGCACGTAAGACTGCCAGTTCGTGTTGGTGACGAAACTGACCGAGGTGTTGAACGCCAGATCGGGCGACACCGGATCGAGCGATTGCGGATTGAACGGCAGCAGCGACTGCAGGCGCTGCAACCCGTACAGCACGACGAAGCCGGCGAAGCTGAACGCCAGCATGGCGACCGCGTAGGTGACCCAATGCTGTTCTTGCGTTTCATCGACACCGCTGACGCGGTACAGCCCGCGTTCCAGCGGCCGCAGCACCGGCGAAAGCAGGGTGCGCTCGCCGTTGAATACCCGGGTCATGTAGCCGCCGAGCGGTTTGGTCAGTAGCACCAGCAGCACGCAGTAAAGCGCGATCTGCAGCCAACCGTTGAAGGTCATCGTAAGGCCATCCTCAAAGATTGTCCGCGGTCAGAAACGTTCCGGGCGGATCAGGGCGTAGACGAGGTAGACGAGCAGGCCGGCGGTGACGATCGCGCCGAGCACATAGTCGAGGATCATGGCCTGGCCCCCCTCACAGATTGTCGCAGGCGAGCGCGTAGAGCGCGCAAAGCCCGAGGAAGAGGGCGCCAACCACCAGGTAGGCGATGTCGAGCATGGGAAAACTCCTTGTGAGAGCATCAGGCTTTAGGTCAGAGCAGCAGGCCTGGGTCGAGCGCGATCGTTTCGGGCGGAGCCCCGGCGCGGCCTGGAGATAGCGAGGCCGGCATATAGATTCCATAGTGGTCGTGGAGGCACGACGTGAACTCAGGCTTTTTTCCGGGGGAAGGTGAAAAATCGCGTGCGAACGCGCAAACGCCACTGGACCTTCCCGAAGGAACCAGAAAGCACGAACCCGGGTTAGCGCGCGAACCGATCGAGCGAGCCCGTTCCCGATCGAACCGTCGTGCTTTGGCATCGGTTACGCCGCGACGCCCGCGATACGCACTGATCTGGATCAATAACGGTGCCGCGCGGCGGTTATCCCAGCAGGATCCGCATCAATAAACCCAGCGACAGACAAACGGCGATCAGCGTGCCAGCCTCCCGGAAGAACTGACCCGGCGTGAAACGCGCGCCGGAGTCGCGGCTCGTCACGGCCTCGTCATCGAAGCCACGTGGGCCCACGCCGCGGGCGATATCAAGCAGATTCACGTGACACTCCTTCCCGCCCGGACTTCAAATCCAATCGCCAACTCGATGCGCGGCCCGAGCGCCGCCGGCACGCGAGATTAAGGTGGCACGCTATATAAATTCCATATCGGGCCGACGATCCGCGATCGCCAGCGACTTTCACCGGTTGACGTGAATCAATGTGCCGGGATGGATAACGCGGCATGAAACACGCCAGAGAATTGAGCGAATCGCATGATAAATTCGGCGTGAGTGGACCGCCGCGGGTTGAAATCACGGGGGAGTGGCATTGTATCGCCATCGCGCCCGACAATATTCCGCCACGCGCTCGTTACCGGGGATTGATGCCGTGACCGACATTCCGATGCTGGTTCTGATCGTTCTGGCCGTGCTGGTTCCGGCCGCCTATGCCGGCCTGTGCCGCTCCATCTGACAATGTGCCGATAAAATGACCCCGGCCGCGATAGGGCAATTGCTGGTCTGGCTGGTTCTGCTGCTCGCCGCGGTGCGGCCGCTTGGTGGTTATATGCAACGCGTTTTCGCCGGCGAGACAACCGTCCTGACGCCGCTGCTGCGCCCGATCGAGACCGTACTTTACCGGGTGGCCGGGGTGCGCTCCTCCGAGGAACAGACCTGGTACCAGTATGCACAGGCTTTCCTCACCTACCATCTGCCAGGCCTGCTGCTGCTGTATCTGCTGCTGCGCCTGCAGGACCGGCTGCCGCTGAACCCGGCCGGCCAGGCCGCCGTGCCGCCCGATCTGGCGCTCAACACCGCGATCAGCTTCGCCACCAACACCAGTTGGCAATCCTACGCGGGGGAGCTGACGCTCGGTCCATTGGCGCAGATGGCCGGGATCGCGGTGCAGAGCTTCCTTTCGGCCGCCGCGGGCATCGCCGTGGCGCTCGCGCTGACCCGCGGCTTCGCCCGCCGCGGCGCGACGACCATCGGCAATTTCTGGGTCGATACGACACGCGCCACGCTTTACGTCCTGCTGCCGGTTTGCCTGCTGGCGTCGCTGGTCTTCGCCTGGCAGGGGGTGCCGCAGACACTCTCCGCCCCCGCCGCGACGACCACGCTGGAGGGCGCGAGACAGGCGATCCCGCTCGGTCCCGTGGCATCGCAGGAGGCGATCAAGCTGCTCAGCGGCGACGGCGGCGGGTTCTTCAACGCGCAGTCGGCGCATCCGTTCGAAAACCCAAACGGGCTGACCAACCTGTTGGCGATGCTGCTGATGCCGCTTCTGGGCGCCGCGCTCACCAACACCTTCGGCCGCATGGTCGGCGATGAACGCCAGGGGTGGGCCCTGCTGGCGGCGATGATGCTGCTGCTGCTCGCGGGCGCGGCGGCGTTGCATGGCATCGAGGGCAGCGGCAATCCGTTGCTGGCGGGAGCCGGGATCGATCAGGGCGCGGGCAATCTTGAAGGCAAGGAAATTCGCTTCGGCGCCGCCGGCTCCGCGCTGTTCTCCGAACTGGGCACGGCGACCTCCTCCGGCGCGGTCAACGCGATGCACGACAGCTATTTGCCTTTGGGCGGACTGGTGCTGCTGGCCAACATGATGCTGGACGAGGTGATCGTCGGCGGGCCCGGCTCCGGGTTGTTCGGCATGCTGCTGTTCGCGCTGGTGGCGGTGTTCATCGCCGGCCTGATGATCGGCCGCACGCCGGAATACGTCGGCAACAAGATCGAATCCCGGGAAGTCAAACTGACCATGCTGGCGCTGCTGGCCGTGCCGGCGGCGCTGCTGCTCCCCACCGCGGTCGCCGTGGTCATTCCCGCCGGCCTGATTGCTATGGGCAACGCCGGCCCGCACGGCTTCACCGAGGTGCTGTATGCCTATACCTCGGCGGTGAACACCAACGGCAGCGGCTTCGCCGGCTTGTCGATGAACACGCCGTTCTACAACCTGACCCTGGCGCTGGGGATGACGATCGGCCGGTTCCTGGTGATCGTGCCGGTGCTGGCGCTCGCCGGATCGCTGGCGACACGGCGAAGGGTCGAGGCTTCGCACGGGACCTTGCCCACCACGGGGCCGCTTTGGGTCGGCCTGCTGATCGGGGTCATCGTCATCGTCGGCGGGCTGACTTATTTGCCCGCGCTGGCTCTGGGCCCCGTCGCCGAGCATGCCGCGCTGTTGGGCGGCACAATGTTCTGACCGTGGGGATCCCTGGGGGGAGCGCCGAGGGTACCCCGCACGCAGCGGATAAGCGCCTGTCGAGGTCGCACGTCCCCCGCCGTCTTGCGCGGGCTTGACCCGAACATCCGTGGACGCGCGCCAAGGATTGATAATCGGCCACGGTGCGTGCCGCGAGCGATCCTCGGCTCGAGGCCGAGGATGACGGTAAACGGCCGAGACTGAGGGTAAACGGCCGAGGCTGAGGGTCCGCGGGGCCGAGCATAAAGATAAGGTGAAGATCGTACGCTGTCCCGGGCTTGTCCCGATGCGTGTGTGGGAAGCCGCGTTCGCGCGGTCTCTTAATGCCGCCTCCATGACGGCGGCCGCCGATCGCGATGGATTTTATATGCGACGCTGGCCAGTTTGGCGGGCATGAGCAACTGGTATCTCGACTACCACCATGCCCAACTCATTCGCCTGTTGAGCATCGGTTTTGTCTTCGGCGTGTTGTGGCCGGCGCTTTGCTGCCTCGCGATCGCCGGACGCGGACTGGCCCACCGCGCCGCCACCTGGACGAGGCATGATACGCGGATCCCCCGCGGGCGGACGATATGATGCTCGCCCAGGGGAGGCACGCCCAGGGGATGCACGCCCAGGGGATGCACGCCCAGCGGAGGCGCGCCAGGCCCTGGCGGCGCGGCCTCGGTGTTGACGATGTCCCGGCCGTGAACGTTCCAGGCGTGGACATTCCTCTGGGCCATGGCCGGGGGCTGACCTGGTTCGGGGGCGTGTCCTCTGAGACGGAGATCCTGGGCGCGGACGGTGGATCGTCACGCGTAACGGATCGCTGGTCCGCGGGGGAGCTGCTGGCCGCGGCCAGGACCGTTGGCGGACGGCTGCTGCCGGTCGCGTGGCGCGTCCGCCTTTGGCCGGAGACATCGGACGAAGCCATTGTCACGACGTTCGGCCCGGTTGAAATCCGCCGCGTGCCGGCCTGCCAGATGGCGCGAACCTGTGTGAAGGGCGACGCGGCACCGGCGCTGGAAACAGCGTCGCGGCGACTGCTGAAATACCTGGATGGCGACAACCAAAGCATGGCCCGGCCACGGGCGATGCGACCGATCGAGCAACAACAAATCGCGCCGGGACGCTGGCTGATCGGCGTTCGCCTCACCGCGGACGGGGGCCCGCCTGGCCTGTCGGCGCCGCGCGCGTCCAAAGTGTCGGCGCCGCGCGCGTCCAAGGTAAAAGTGACGCCGCGCGAAGCCGGGATGCTGGCGGTGATCCGGTTTTCCGGGCGGCCGGCCCATGACGCGATCACGCGGGCGGACGCCATCCTGCTGAACACGATGTCCGGCACCGATTGGGTCGTGGCGGGCGCTCCCCTGCTCCGTCTGGGCACCGGACGATGGTATCGCCGGGGGTTCGAGGTCGCCGTGCCGGTGATCGGCCGGGACCGCGCCGCGGCGAACGACTGAGATGGTTGGTTCGGGAATTCTTGTAATTTCGATATAATACCAACCGTCCGAAACGTTGACACCCGTCATGGCCCGGCTGGACCGGGCCATGACGGGTTTGGCGACGGAGAGTCAACGTTTCGGACGGTTGGTATAATAACAGAATGGGTCGATCGGGTGGTCTTAACGAATGTCATGATAAATGATCAGGCCAGCCTGTTGAGACGGCCTGGTTGAAGCGTTTCGCGTGCCGCCACACGCGGCACCACAAGGCGGAGGGGTCGATGGTATCACGTGGCAGGACGCGGGCGCTCGCCGCCATCGGAACCGCTCTGTTCGTTGGCCTCACGCTGGTGCATGACGCGCGAGCCCAGGAGTCCGTCGCCCAGGGGACGCTGGCGGAAATCTGTGAGGCGTTTCCGTGGGACGTTCCGGTTGAGCAATCGTTTACGGTGGCCTCGGTGCTCCGCTGGCGGCGCGCGATGGACGGCATGCGCCAGGACACGAGATCCGCCATGCCTCGATCGCCGCGCACCGCTGGCCGGTAAGGACGACCGCCTTCGATTGAGTGGCTGAACGACGCGAATGCCGATCTCCTGATCAGCCATCGGCCGATGACCATTTGTCTCGCCCCGCTGACAACAGACAGCGGGATCCGGCTAATACGAGGCGTCCGAAACCTTGACACACGTCGTGGCCCGGCTCGATCGGGCCATCGCTCACTACGTCGTGTTGCCGCCGATGGCCCGGTCGAGCCGGGCCAGGACGACGTACTGGGCCAGGGTCAGTGTTTCGTTCGGTTGGTATAACAGCGTGCATCAATCGTCATGACCCGGCTCGACCGGGCGAACGCTCTCCCCAACATCGCTCTCACCGGTGTGTTCGCGCTGATGATCCGGTCCAGCCGGATCATGACGATGGACGCCGGATCATGACGATGGACAAGAGTGTCAGGGACGATGCACGAACGTGCCAGGCCGCTCGCCCTGCTATTTCAGCGGCTCTGGGACCAGCCCGGAAAAACCGTGGCTCATCGCGCGCGAGGCCCGGTGCGTGTCCTCGATGATTTCCTATGCCGAATTTATAACCGCCCGCGTCGGCCGCTATCGCAACACTATGCGGTCCCCACGAGATTCCGACCCGCCAGACCACGCGATCATTTCGGTCCGCGAGTCCCCTGGCCGGGAGTAGTCCACCCATGACGCTTTCCACCCATGCCGCCGCCGCGCATCGCCTCGCGCCGGGCGGTATCCACCCTCCCCCCTTCGAACCCGCTCCGGCCGACTGGTTCGGCGCGGTTGAGGACGAAGACCACATACTCGTGCTCGGCGGTCCGGGCTCCGAGCTGATGTGCGCCCTGCTGCGGGCGGGGGCCGCCAACGTCACCCATCTGCGAGCGCACGAACGGCCGGAAGCCGACAGCGCCAGCCTGGTGATCGTGCCGCGGGTGCCGTCGCTCGACTGGCTGGCGACCGCTCTGCCATCGATCCGCCGGGCGCTGACCCCGAATGGCCGGCTGATGCTGCATACCGGGCCACAGGCGATCACCCAGACGCAGATCCGCCGGATGCTGACGCTGCATGGCCTCAGCGCGAACCACGCCACGGAGCACGGTCAGGTGCTCGCGGCGGCGCGTCCGGTTCGTCCCCTCTCCTGACAGGAGCGACCCATCATGCGTATTCCACTCACCGGCGTTGGCGGTTCGTTGACCGCGCTCGCCACCCCGTTCCGGCACACCCGCGTCAATTGGGACGCGCTGTCCCGCATGGCCGAGCGGCAGATCGTCCGGGGCACCGCCGCTTTGGTCGCCTGCGGCAGCACCGGCGAGGCCGCGGCGCTGACCCAGTCCGAATATGCCCGCGCTGTCCACGCGGTGGCCGAAGCCGCCTCCGGGCGCGTTCCGGTGATCGCCGGTTGCACCGCGCTGTCGACCGCCGCTTCCATCGCTCTGGGGATCGAGGCGGCGATGGCCGGGGCCGACGCGCTGCTGTGCGCGGTCCCGCCTTACGTCAAGCCGTCGCAGGAGGGCATTTTCGCCCATATCCGCGCCATCGCGCACGCGACCGATCTGCCGATCGTGCTGTATGACGTGCCGTCGCGCTCGGGCGTGGCGATCGCCGACGACACCGTGGCGCGGCTGTATGAAGCTCAGTACATCGTCGGTTTGAAGGACGCGACCGCCGATCTGTCGCGGCCCACGCGGCTGCGGGCGCGGTGCGGCGATCCGCTGATGCAATGGAGCGGCGATGACGCCACCGCTCCGGCGTATCGGGCGATGGGCGGCAACGGCTGCATCTCGGTCACCGCCAACGTGGCGCCGGCGTTGTGCGCGCTGCTGCACGCCGCGTGGGATAACCGCGATCTCGCGCGGTTCTCCGAGTTGCGCGACCTGCTCGATCCGCTGCACGCCGCGTTGTTTCTGGAAAGCAATCCGGTGCCGCTGAAAGCCGCGTTGGCCGGCCAGTCGCTGTGCGCCAACGAACTCCGGCTGCCGCTGGTCCGGGCGTCGGCGGCGACGGAGGCGAAGTTGGCCTCGGTCGTGGCGCCAATCATGCGGGCCGAGGAGCAGGCGACGCGACGTCCGGTGTTCGCGCTGGCGAGTTAAGAGAAACGACACGGCCCTCCTTCGGCGTGACCGAAGGAGGGCCGCTGTTGAGACAGGCGATCAGAACGTCAGAACGACATCGGTGCCGATCGTGAAGGCGCCGGAGTCCTTGAACGACGCCAGGCCCGTGGTCTTGTTGATGGTCCGGTTGAATACATTGTTGCCGCCCAGAGACTGGTCGTAACGAATTTCCGGACGGATCGCCAGGCCGGTGATCGGGGCGGGCACCTCGGGCTTGTAAGTCACACCGAGGGTGATGGCGCCGTATGTCGCGGCCGGCACGCCAAAGGTTGTGTTAAGCGGCGCGCCGATCCCTTTCTGCGTGTATACGGGATCGTAATTACCCGGGAAGCCCGCGACGAAGAAGCCGTTGTCGTCCCGGAAGACTTCCAGGCGCCCGTTTAATGTCACCGTATCGGTCATGGCGTATGCCCCGTATCCGGCGACGCCGAACGCGTTCGATGGCGACGGCTTGCCGGCGAAACCGGAGGCCCCGAAGTCGTCGCGCGCCCAGGTAGCTTCGCCGGTCCAGGTCAACTTGTCGGTCTGCTTCCAGACCACGACGATGTCGTTATAATACCGCATGTAGCTGTTCGCGTCGGCCGCGGGCACGAGAGAGCCCAAAGCGCGCGTCGCGTTCTCCGGCCCCATATGCGACAACGCCAACACCGTCAGATTGCCATCCATCATATTCAGGCCGAACCCGATGATCCCGGCGATCGAGTTGTTGTCTTCTCCATTTGGTCCGAAGGTCGTGTTGGTTCCGGTATCCACGCCCAGATACAGGTCAACCAGGCCGGTCACATGCGCCGTCGCCAGCACGCCCGTGTGCTTGAACGGTAGCGCATAATTGAAGATATAGGAGTGCGAGTAAAACGGGTTCGTCGATGGATCGATCAGTTCCGCGCCGAGCGGCGTGGCGTAAAGGCCGGCTTTGACGTCGAGACCACCCTCGAATGCCGTCACCGGAAAATGCACGGTGCCGCTGGCTTCCACCACGTCGAACTGATCGCGCTGGTCCTTCGGAAGTGCCTGGTCCAGCAAGCCGAGGTAATGCGTATAGCGCGCATCTCCGCCATACATCAGCGAGATCTTGAACGCCCAGTCGTAGCCGGTCGCCTTCGGATCGAGCTTCTTCTCAGCGCCGAGCAGGACCTGGTTCAGCAGGACCTGGTTCGGATGATCCGTGAACGACTGGCCGATATTCAATTTAGGGCCAGCGGGATTGCCGATGATGCCGGCCTCGAAAACGGCGGAGAGATGGATGCCGTCGACCCAATAGCCGGGCGGCGGCGCGTCGGCTGCCGGTGCGGCGGGTGCCGCGGGCTCGGCGATGGCGGGGGCCGGTGTCGTCTGCGCCAGCGTCATCTGCGCCAGCGCCAGAGTGGGCACCACCGAGGACAGGCACGTGGCGGCGGCCAGCCACGTCCGGAATTTTATCCCAGTCGTTGTCATATCGAAATTTCCTACCGTTTGTCTGTTGCGACGGGGCGCCCCAACGCGAGGCGCCCCTGTTTTATGGAAGGACCGGTCAGAATACCTGCTCGCCGTGCAGCGCGATATCCAGCCCTTCCCGCTCTTCGTCTTCGCTGACGCGCAGTCCAAAGATGACTTTGACGACCATGAGCAGTACAAATGTCATGACGCCCGAGTAAACGATGGTCGACGCCACCCCTTCGCACTGCAATATGAACTGCGACATCCCTCCTGGGCTGCCATCCGGGCTGGCGTCGGTCGCCGACAGCGCGCCGTAGGAAAACACACCGGTCAACAACGCGCCGATGATGCCGCCCACGCCGTGCACGCCGAACGTATCCAGGCTGTCGTCGTAGCCGAACACGTGCTTGAGCGCGGTCGCGGACCAGAAGCAGATGGCGCCGGCGGCGATGCCGATGATCAGCGCCGCGCCGGGCAGCACGAAGCCGGA
>PLSZ01000205.1 GCA_003164305.1 Acetobacteraceae bacterium | reverse complement strand
ACCCGCGGCATGATCCGCCAGCACCAATTTCGAAAAGTCGAGCTGGTGTCGATCACCCATCCCGACCAGAGCACCGAGGAACATGAGCGCATGACGACCTGCGCCGAGACCGTGCTGCGGCTGCTCGGCGTGCCGTTCCGCCGCATCGTCCTGAGCGCCGGTGACACCGGTTTCGGCGCGGTCAAGACCTACGATCTGGAAGTCTGGATGCCAGGTCAGCAGGCGTGGCGCGAGATCAGCTCGTGCTCCAATACGCGAGACTTTCAGGCGCGGCGGATGAACGCGCGGTTCCGCTCGGCCGACGGCAAGACCGTGGCTTACGTTAACACGTTGAACGGCTCCGGCGTCGCCGTGGGCCGCGCGCTGATCGCGGTGATGGAGAATTACCAGCAGGCCGACGGCTCGATCCTGATCCCCGAGGCGGTGCGCGCCTACATGGGCGGGGTGGAGCGGATCGCGGCGTAAGCGGCGTGGGGTGAATGACCGCGTGAGCTTCGCCGGGCGATCGCGTGGTGGGCTGGTGAAACGCGCCTTAGACCTGCTTCCGCTCGGATTGAGCGCACGGCGCCGCGACCCCTTGCCAGCCACGATCGAGCCGCGGGTGGCATTCTGGACTCGATAATCCGCGTCGTTACGCTCGCGTACCGTCATTCTCGGGCTCGACCCGAGAATCAGCCTATCCAGAAATGTGGCCTGTCCGGGAGCACGAGGCCCGCGTCACGAGATGCCATGTTCAGCCCAGGTATGCCGAATGGCGACCGGTGCGTCATTCCCTTGGCCGATTGATGTTATTCCGGCTCGGAACATGGTCCGAAAGCATCCGCGTGAATCCGCGTTCATCCCCTGCTGATCCGCGATAAAATTCTTACCAAGGGCCATCTCTGGCGTTTGGACAGGCAAAGGAATTCAGCGCGGATCAGCAAGGGATGAACGCGAATTCACGCAAATGGGCAATGCGGTTCGAACCGTTCCGGGGTGGCCCTGACGCCGGATTGTCATAACATAAGTCTTCAGATATACACTCAGTATCTCCACGCTGTCCCGAGCCCGGAAGATTGGCCACGCATCGACGCCAAGGACGCGGACACCCCTGATCAGGTCGTTCAGATTGAAGACAAACCGGACACCCAGGTTGAGCCGCTCACGAAATGAAAGCGACGGACGAACGTCCGCCTCGGCGCTGATGCTCCCCGTTTCATTCACGCAATGGCCGGACTTCGGCCCACATGTCCGCCATCGACATGGGCCGACGAGCCGCTTCCTCCTTCTCTCGCGCGACACAGGCGAATGACCCATGGCGAATGACAGCTCCGGCGACAGTTTGGCCGCCCCACCGCCCACCGCATCCCCGGAACCATCCCTGGGCGGCATCATGCTGCTGGTTCTTGCCTGTCTCCCCTACATCCTCCTGGTCGGGATGCTGCCCGGCGACAGCGATTTTCCCAACGAGGGCGGCGGCGAAGCGCGAATGGCCTGGGGATTTCAGCAATTCTGGGCTTACGCGGCCGGTGGCGCGACCCTGGTCCTGCTCTGGCTGGCGCTGTGGCGCGCGTCGCGTGCCGGCGGGATCGCGCCATGGGCCCGCCCGGCGATCCCGTTCGTCGTCCCGGCGGCAGGTGCCGTCAGCCTGTTCGCGATAGCCCAGAGTTTCGAGCAACCGGATTCGTGGTTGCCTCTGGTGCCAATCCTGCTGCCGCCCGTGATCGCGGTCTATGCACTTTGGGGCTGTCTGCCGGCGCTGTCTCGATCGCCGCCGTGGACAAAATTCGACGCGGCCGCGATCGGCCTGATCGCGGCGGTTTCCCTTGCCGTCATTCCGCTCTCGGTTCTCGACGCCAGTTCGTATCCGCGGCGGCTGGAACGTCACCACGCCGAACAGGCCGCCGCCGACGCGGCCGCCCAGGCGGCGTTCGAACAACAGGAGCAGCAGATGCGGGAGAAACTCGCTCGGCTTGGGCCCGACGCCTCATTGCGCGACTACGTCGAGGCGCGATCCTGGTATTTGCGCGGCATCGACATCCTGGCCGGCGAGCGCCAGGTCAAAAGCCGGCAAAGCGATGCCGTCGCCATGCTGAATGAGGGGATGGTCCTGGACCTGTCCAACCTGTGGCAACTCGATCTGCGGCCCACCCCGGCGTTGTGTGAGGCCTACAGCCGCGCGTTGGCCGCGATGTTCGGCCGTTCCGAGGTCTACCGCGGCTCGGCGTACCTGGACCTGATCGAGGGACAATTTCCGAACATCCGATGGTTGCGTGACGCGCGCTGCGATCTCGACGGAGCGGTCGCCGAGATCGACACGCGGCTTGCATTTATGATCGACAGCAAGGATCCATCCGGCGCGGCCGCGAACGATTCGGCGGCTTACTATTCACGTTGGGGCATTGACCGGGAGGCGGTGGTGGCTGAGCGGGAGAAACTCGCCGGGTTTCGCGGCGCGCTTTGAATTGAGCGTGATCTCTGGTCATGCGAGAGCATGTGACCCGCCTCCACGCGGCGTTCCGGCCAGCCCGCGGGACGGCTATTTCAGCCGGTAAAACCGCACCGCGTTGTCGCACATGATCTCATCCCGTTCCGGCAGATCGTAACGGAACAGGAACCGCTGACAAATCGTGTACCACCGCTGATACGGAGTCGCCATTTCGATGACCGGCCAGTCGCTGCCCCACATGATCCGCGACGGTCCAAAACTGTCGAAGATATGCTCGACCCAGGGCCGCACGTGATTCATCTGCCACTCGGCCCCGGCTTCGGTCGCCAGGCCGGAGAGCTTGCAGTACACGTTGGAATCGCGTGCCAGGCGCGCCAGGTCGGCCGCCCATGGCTCCATCTCCCGCGATGCGATCGGCGGTTTGGCGGCGTGGTCGATGACGATCTTCAGTTTCGGATGCAGATTGGTGAAGATTTGCATCAATGGCAGATGCCGAGGCTGGATCAACGCATCCAGACACAGGCCGGTTTCCTCCATCGCGCGCAGCGCCGGCTTAATCTCGTCGCGAAAGATCCAGTAAGTATCGGCGATGTCCTGCAGCATCGGGCGCAGGCCCTTGATCAGCGGATCTTTGGCGCGGGCCTCGATGCGTTTCGCCGCGTCGGGCGCGGCCAGATCGACCCACCCGACCACGCCTTTCACCAGGCCGCGCGAACCGCGCGCGACCTCCAGCAGATAATCCGTCTCGGCCTCGGTCGGCGCCGCCTGCACCAGGACGGTGGCGTCGATCTCCCCCAGCAGAGGGCGCAGATCGTCGAGCCCGTAATCGCGGTAAATCGACATCTCCGGCTTGATCCAATCGTAATCGCCCCGGTCCAGGCGCCAGACATGGTGGTGCGCGTCAACGCGGATCATGGCAGTCTCCCGCTATGGAATTCATCGAACCAACCGGCGAGGCGGCCGGCTGTCAACGCGATGCTAAAGCCGTCCACCATCGACCACCCACATCTGCGCCGAGCACATCCGGCTGTCGTCCGACGCCAGCCATAGCACCATCCGCGCGAGGTCCGGCGGATAAACCTTTTCCTTCAAGCATTGCATTTTCATTAAATTCGCTTCCGCCTCCGGCGTCAGCCACAGATCGATCTGCCGATGCGTCATCACCCAGCCCGGAATGACCGTGTTGACCCGTATGCCGAGCGGCCCCAGATCGCGCGCCATGCCTTTGGTCAGCCCCTCGATCGCCGCTTTCGCCGTGGTGTAGGCGGGCATGTCGCCGTGATTGGTATGCCAGGAGATCGACCCGAAATTGACGATCGAGCCGCCGCCCGCGGCGCGCATCATCGGCGCCACCGCCTGGATGGCGAAGAACTGGTGCCGCAGATTGGTCGCCATTCGTTCGTCCCAGAACGCGACGGTGACGTCTTCCCAGTTATGCCGCTGATCGTTGGCGGCGTTGTTCACCAGCACCGTCACCGGCCCAAGTTTCTCGCCGGCGTTCCGGATCGCGTCGCGTAACTGCTCGATGTTCTTCAGGTCGCAATGCTGATAAAACGGCTCCGGATGCCCGGCATCGCGCAAGGTCTTGCTCAGCGCGTGTCCCGCCTCGTCGTTGATATCGACGAACGCGACCTTGGCTCCCTGCTCCGCGAAATGCGAGACTTCCGCGGCTCCGATGCCGCTGGCGCCGCCGGTGANNAACGATCTCGTCCGGCGTGCCGCCGATTTCCACGGTGATCGGGTTTTCATCGGGACCCGGTTCCTCCAGCGTCGCGAACTGGCTGTCGAGCAAGGCCGGCGGCATGAAATGATGTTTTCGAAGCGCCATTCGTTCCCCGATCAATTGCCGGGAGCCCTTCAGATAGACCAGCCGGACATCCTTGCGCTCGCCGATCAATATGTCGCGATAGGCCCGCCGCAACGCCGAGCACGCCACCACCGCGCTTTCGCCGCGCGCCCGGCAGGCGTCGATCCCGGCGGCGATCGCATGCAGCCANNCGACGCCATCTTCGCGACATTCGCCGGAGGATGAAACGAATCGCCCTCCAGCAACGTCCAGCCCTCCGCCCTGGCCAGACCCTGCGCGATCGTGGTCTTGCCGCTGCTGGAAACCCCCATCACCACCACGACGGTCATCGCCGCGACCTATCCCTTCGTTGGCGCCTCGACATGCCCACCGAAGCCGAACCGCATCGCCGACAGAATTTTCTCCGCGAAGGTGTGGTCCTGGCGCGCGCGGAAGCGCACGAACAATGCCGCCGCCAGCACTTCCGCCGGCAC
>PLSZ01000297.1 GCA_003164305.1 Acetobacteraceae bacterium | reverse complement strand
GCTCGGGCATGGCGATCATCTTCATCACCCACAACCTCGGCGTGGTCGCCGAAATCGCTGACCGGGTGATGGTGATGTATGGCGGTCGCATCGTCGAACAGGCCGATGTGGTGCCGCTGTTCCAATCGCCGCGCATGCCATACACTCAGGGCCTGTTGCAATCGGTGCCCCGGCTCGATCTTGCCGGACGGCGAGGGGGACCGCTGGCGGCAATTCCCGGCCAAGTGCCGAGCATTCTGGCTTTTCCACCCGGCTGCGGTTTCGCCCCGCGCTGCGCCCATGCCCAACCGGCCTGCGACGCCAAGGTGCCTTTACTCGAGGACATCGGCGAAGGCCACATGGTCCGCTGCCGGCGCTGGGCGGAGATCTCCGCATGAGCCCGGCGCTGCTGGAAATCCGCGATCTGCGCAAATGGTTCCCGGTCAAATCCGAGCTGTTCTCCCGTGCCCGCGAGCATGTGAAGGCCGTTGACGGCGTTAATTTCGACGTCCAGCGCGGCGAAGTGCTGTCGATCGTCGGTGAATCCGGCTCCGGCAAAACCACATTGGCGCGCGCCATCCTGGGCGTGCTGGCCCCCAACGCGCACATCGACCACGGCGGGCTGACCTTCACCGGCGAAACCAATGTGACGTTCGTGCCGCAGGATCCGTTCTCGTCGCTCAGCCCGCTGTTCACGGTGGGCGATCAGATCATGGAACTGATGCGCTGGCGTTCACCCGAACGGCGGGCCGGCGAACGCTTCTACAGCCGGTCCCGCCGCCGGGCCGATCGCGAGCGCGCCTTGGCCATGCTGGGCGCCGTGCAACTGCCCGACCCGGCCCGGTTGCTGACGAAATATCCGCATGAGGTCTCCGGCGGCCAGCGGCAGCGCATCATGATCGCGATGGCGCTGCTGCCAAAGCCCGCCTTGATCGTGGCCGATGAGCCGACGACAGCGTTGGATGTCACGATACAGGCACAAATTCTGAAGCTGCTTCGGCAACTGGCGACCGAGCATAACGTTTCGGTCCTGTTAACAACCCACGACCTGGGCACGGCGTGGGAAATCTGCGATCGCATCATGGTGATGTACGCGGGACAGGAACTGGAAACCGCGCCGGTCGCGAGTTTTTTCCGCGCGCCGATGGTGCCTTACACGAGACGCCTGCTGGCCAGCCTGCCGACCGCGGATGCCATGCCGACAGCGATACAAGGTGAGATGCCGGGCCTGTACCAACCGCCAACCGGCTGCCGCTTTCATCCGCGATGCCAGAGCGCCGCGGATATCTGCCGAGATACGCGTCCGCCACCGTCCGAGCCGGAACCCGGCCACATCATCCGCTGTCATCACCCCAGAGCTTACGACGCATGACTCCGATCCTGGTGGTGGACGATCTCCACAAGCACTTTCCCGTACGCAACGTTTGGGGCGTTCGCACCGCATGGGCGCGAGCCCTGGACGGCGTTTCCTTTCAGGTGACGCCTGGAGAAGTGCTTGGCGTGGTCGGCGAATCCGGTTGCGGCAAGTCGACGTTGGGCAAGACCATCGCCGGCATTCATTCCGCCACCGCCGGACGAGTTGAGTTCGATGGCCACCGGATCGACGGATTATCGCCGAGCACCGGGCGACGCATGCGCCGGGCGTTGCAATACTGCTACCAGGATCCGGGCGCGTCGCTGGACCCGCACTGGAAAATCGGCTCCTCGTTGCTGGAACCGTTGATCGTGCATGAAGACATGACCGCGGCGGACCGGCGGGCCAGGGTGGATGAGGTGTTGCGCGCGGTTGGACTGCCCGAAGCGCATCTGAAGCTTTACCCGCACGAAATCAGCGGGGGACAGCAGCGGCGCGTGGGCCTCGCGCGAATATTGGCGCTGCGGCCAGGTCTGGTGATTTTGGATGAGCCGACGTCGGGACTGGACGTTTCGGTGCAGGCGAACGTGCTGGGACTGCTGGCGGATCTTCGTTCCCGGTTCGATCTGACCTATTTGTTCATAAGTCACGATCTTTCAGTGGTACGGCTGTTCTCGCAACGCATCGCGGTGATGTATCTGGGGCGCGTGGTGGAGCTCGGCCTGACCCGCGCGGTGTTCGAAACACCGCGGCATCCCTACACGCGATCGCTGCTGGCGGCGGTTCCGATGATCGGAGGCAGGCGCGTCACCGAAACGATGTGGCTCGACGGCGAACCGCCGAGCCTCGCCGCCGTCCCGTCCGGCTGCCGGTTTCGCACCCGCTGCTCCTGGGCCGCCGATATTTGCGCGCGCGAAGATCCCGCTTTGCGAACCATGGACGACGGGTGCCAGGTGGCGTGCCACTTCGCGGAACGCACCGGTGCACCCGCGCATAACCATGACGCGCGAAGCGAGGACCAATGAAAACAGATTGAATTCGGCTTGACGGGCGGCGCCAACCGCCCTTCGGTTACTTCAGCCCGGCGTTTGCAATCTGACCGGCACGACGCCCGAACGGAACATGTCGAGACATCTGGCGGCTTCCTCGGACACGTCGATGATCCGGCCGGTCCACAGCGCGGGTCCGCGATCCGTTATCTCGACATTGCACGAATGGCTATTGGTGAGGTTGGTGACGATGACCTTGGTGCCGAACGGAAGCGACCGATGCGCGGCCGTCATTCGGGAACCATTCAGCAGCGCGCCGCTGCTGGTCATTCTGCCGTTGCGTCTGCCGCCGTAATAAGACGCGCGGCCTTCGGCAATCTTTGTAGAGGCGGTTTGATCTGCTTTCGCACTGACCGGCATGGTATTCGCCGTGGTTGGTTGCGAGCAGGCTCCCAGGCACAAAAGGCCCGGTAGAATATATTTCAACACATTGTCGTCCTCTCTGTTGTTTGCTCGGGGCGTGGAGCAAGGATCTGCGCCCGGTATTCCTTTCCTGCATGAGTGACGCGCGACTCGCGCCGGGGGTCTTATCCACGTCATGACCCATGTCGTCAACTTCGGAGCGGAAGAAAAGTTTGAGAAGCTTCAGATCAGGCACCAGAATAGCCGTATAACCGTATGTTCCGGCTCATTTTATACCATGCCAGGAGCATGATCTCGACGTGCCGGGACCAGAGTATATTCTCGCGGCCCGGCGCGATTACATCCGCTGTTCATGGGCGCGAACCCGGGTCCCGTTCGAGCACGGCGAATCTCGCCGCATATCATCGTGTGAAACATTATCCAAAACATTTGAACAAATCTCGCCGGTGTTAACGGTTCATTAAGGGTCCTGCCTTATGTTCCCGTTTTGAGCGAGGCGGCACGAACATCACGCCACCAAGCCCCGAGACGGAGCCGCGAAAGCGAAGTGTCCGTCAGCCGGCCGGCAGAACGCCTGGGCATCAGTTGAATCAAGTTCGCGCGCGAACGCCGAAGGACGCCGCGCGGAAAGCAAGCAGGAGACCAATATGTTCACGTTCCTGAAAAGTCTGAGTGCGCTGGCCAACGACGAACGTGGCGTGACCGCGCTTGAATATGGCCTGATCGCGGGTCTCGTCGCGGTGGTTATCGTGACATCCGTGACCTCTCTCGGCACCAAACTGCAGTCGACGTTCACGTCCATCGCCTCCGCTCTGCCTTGATCTCCGCCACGGCGGCCGCCCGCCCCGGGCGAGCCGCCCCATCAACCAGGCGAGGTCTCGCATGTCGATGACCGATCCCTCCCTGTTACAACCGATCGTCTTGTTCGCCGCGGCAACGGCCCTGCTGTTCGCCGCGGCGCACGACGTCGCGGTGCGCACCGTGCCCAACGCGGTGTCTCTGGTCGTCGCGGCCGCCGGACTAACGCTGAACGCCTGGGACGGGCAACTGGCTCCGGCGCTGTTCGGCGCCGTGCTGGTGTTCGCCGCCGCCTGGTATTGCTGGCGCCGAGGCTGGTTCGGCGGCGGCGACGTCAAGCTGCTGACCGCCTGCGTCCTGCTGGTTCCCCCCGGCTCGGTTCCGGCGCTGATCCTGTGTACGGCCCTCGCGGGGGGCGCCCTGGCGCTGTTCTATGTGTCTTTGGCGCGCGTGCTGCCCCGGGATGCGACACCGCGCCCAACCGGCTTGCTGCCGCGGGTCTGGCGGGCCGAACGCCGGCGCATCCGCCGCGGCCTGTCGCTGCCGTACTCCTGCGCGATCGCCGCCGGCGCGCTGCTGACCCTCGCCTCCCCCATCCATTTCGGCTAGCCCGCCATGTCCCTCCGAACGGCCCTGTTGGCGGCGATCGTGCTCGGTCTCGGAGGGCTCGGCATGGTGACGTGGATCGGCCTGCAACTGCCGTCGAAACCGCCGGCCGAGGCGATCGCGGCCACGCCCCCTCCCCCGCCCGTCGTCCAGGTTCTGGCGGCGGCGCATCCGTTGCAGGCCGGGAGCCTGCTGAAATACGACGACATCCAGCCGCGAGAGATGCCGGCGTCCGAGGTGCCGGACGGGGCCCGCGCCGATACCGCGCAAACCCGCGCCGAACTGGCCGGCTCGATGATCCGCCGTAGCCTGCGCCCCCAGGAGGTCTTGCTGCCGGCGGACCTGTTGCGGCCGGGAGACCACGGCTTCCTCGCCGCCGTGCTGCGGCCGGGCATGCGCGCCACGACGGTGGGCGTCGACGCGGTCAGCGGTACCGCCGGGCTGATCTGGCCGGGCGATCACGTCGATGTGCTGCTGACCCAGGTGAGCGACGACCAGACCGTTCCCGCCTCCCGCCGCGCGTCGGCGGAGACGGTGCTCGGCGACATCCGCGTCATCGCGATCGACCAGCAACTGATGGAAGGCGCCACCGGCAGCAGCACCGAGCAGGGGACCACCACGCATACCGTGACCCTGGAGGTGACCGAGACACAGGCGGAGCGGGTGGCGCTGGCGGGCCGGCTCGGTCACCTGTCGCTGATCGTGCGCGCGGCGGACGCGGCGCCCGGCGCCCGGCCCGAAAACCCGGCGACGACGTGGGGCGGCGATGTCTCTCCCGCCCTCAATCAGGGGCACACCGCCGGGCGCGTGATGAAGATTTACCAGGGCACCACGGACGGCAAGGAGTTCCGGTTTTGACACTGGCGCGCGTTCCGGCCGTTCGCGGCCTTTTGCTTTTGTCCGCCATCGGTCTGGCGCTGAGCACCGGGCGCGCGGCCCATGCGCAACCAGCGGAATCAGTGGAGGCGGCGCGGGCGGCGGCGGCGATGGCGCGAGGGATCGCCGGGACGGTGCTGGCACCCGCGAACGTGCCGGGCGGGGTAATCCCGGCCTTGCCGATCGCGGCATCTCGGGCCGGGGCCACGCCGCGCCACGCGCCAGCGGTGCAATCGCTCTCCCTGGAAGCCGGCACCGGCCGGGTCGTCTCGCTCACCGCTCCGGCGGCGAGCGTGTTCGCGGCCGATCCGCGCGTGGCCGAAGTGCGCCCGGCGTCGCCGACCTCGCTGTTCGTGCTTGGCGTCGCGGCGGGCCGCACGACGATCGCGGCGATCGGCGACGATGGCGCGGCGATCGCTCAGTACGACGTCACCGTGCAGCCCTCCAGCTTCGTCGCGGCGCAGGCGCAAAGCGCGATCGCCAGGCAACTGCCCGGCCAGAACATCCATGTGGCGACGCGGCCGAACGGCCTGTTGGTCAGCGGCACGCTGCCGATGGCGGCGCAGGCCGATCAGGCGATGCGGACGGCGCGGGAGTTCGCCGGCCCAGGACAGACCGTCGAGAGCCAGCTCGCGGTTTCCGGGAGCCAGGAGGTGAATTTGCGGGTCCGCATCGCCGAGGTCAGCCGCGCTGTCGTGCGCAACCTCGGCGTGAACTGGTCGGCCCTGGGCAACATCGGCAAGATGGCGTCGTTCCCGGCCCTGGGCCTGGTCGCCAACGCGGCCATCGCCCCAGCCGCGCTCCAGACCGGGCCCAATCCAATTTACGTCGGCGCCAACATCAACGCGGTCATCGACGCGCTGGCGCAGGACAATCTCGCGCACGTGCTGGCCGAACCGAACCTGACCGCCATGAGCGGGGAGACCGCGAGCTTCCTGGTTGGCGGCGAGTTTCCCATCCCGGTGGCGCAGCAGAACAACCAGGTCACCATCGAGTTCAAGCAGTACGGCGTCAGCCTCGCGTTTGTCCCGACCGTGCTGTCCGGCGGCCGGATCGACATGAAGGTGCGGCCCGAGGTCAGCGCGCTGACCAATCTCGGCGCGGTGTCGATCAGTGTCGGCAACAGCTCCATCCAGGTGCCGGCGCTGACGGTGCGGCGGGCCGAGACCACGGTCGAACTCGCGAGCGGGCAGAGCTTCGCCATCGCCGGCCTGCTCCAGGACAACACCACTCTCGGCGCCAGCGGGCTGCCAGGCGTGGGAGAGCTTCCGATCCTGGGGATGCTGTTTCGGTCCGACGCGTTCCAGCGCAACGAAACCGAGCTGGTGATCGTCATCACGCCGTACCTCGTCAACGGCACGTCCGGCCCGGATCAGGTGAAGCTGCCGACCGACAACTGGAAGCCACCGAGCGATCTGGAGCGGTTGTTGCTGCTGCGGCAGAGCGCGCGCGGGGCACCGCCGCCGGGGTCAGCGGCGCAGCGGATTCCGGGCGACGCGGGGTTCATGGTGCGATGATGCCGCGTTTCGGCCCGCTGCTGTTGCTGCTCTGGCTGGCCGGGTGCGACCTGACCGGTCCCTACCAGCGCGCCGGCGTCTGGCGTCCGAACCATGCCAACGAGACCAATTTGCGGGCGATGGTGGAAGCTCCCGCGGATCTGGTGGTTGCCACGCCGTCCGCGCGCGCGGACGGCGGCATGGCGGCGGCGGCGGTCGCGCGGTTACGGCATGATCAGGTGCGGCCGTTGCTCGACAGTGGACTGGCGCGGATCGTGCCGGTCAGCGGCGGCGGCGCGGGTACTCCGGCGGCCGCTCCGGTGGGTGGGCCCGGACCGTGACGCCACCTGATGACGTTGCCCTCGCGCAACCGCCCAAGATCGAGGCGGAACGGCCGGATCGGGCCCGGGTCGTCGCCTTCGTCGGCGATCAGGACACCGAGACGGCATTGCGCGAAGGTCTGGTGGAAGCGTTGCCGCAAGGCCTGGACATTCGCCGCGGCACCGTGCGCGCGGCGATGGCGGCACTTGGGAAAATGCCCACGCCGCACGTGCTGATCGTCGATATCAGCGGCGAACAGCAGCCGCTGTCCGCTCTGGGCGAACTCTCCGACGTGGTCGAGCCGGATGTCCGCGTGCTGGTCATCGGCGACCGCGACGACCTGAATTTCTATCGCCAGATCACCCGCGGCCTGGGGGTGCTGGAGTATCTCTATCAGCCGCTGATGCGCGACATGGTGGCGCGCTATTTCGGCCCCCTGCTGTCGCCCGGCTCCCCGGCGTTCGAGGGGGTACAGGGCGGCCGCGTGGTCACCGTCACCGGCACGCGCGGCGGCACCGGCGCCAGCACGATCGCCGCCAACCTGGCCTGGCATTTCGGCGTCGAGGCGCGGCGCCATACGATGCTGCTGGACGCCGACCTGCACCGCGGCACGGCGGCGATGCAGATCGGTGCCAGGACCGGCCCGGGATTGCGGACGGCGCTGGAGGCGCCGGAGCGGATCGACGAGCTGTTCGTGGAGCGCGCGGCGCAGCCGGTGGACAAGCGGCTGCACGTGCTGGCCGGGGAGGAAAAGCTCACCGACAGCATCGCCTATTCCCCCAACGCGGCGGCGCGGCTGCTGGTCGCGTTGCGAAAACGTTACAATTTCGTGGTCATCGACGTGCCCTGGTCGGGTCTGCCGCTGCACCGCGAATTGCTGATGATGGCGCATCAGCGGGTGCTGGTGATGGATCCGACCCTGGCGTCGGTGCGCGACATGCTGCGGCTGATGGCGCTGCCGAACGGGCCGCACCAACCGCGCCGCGGCGTCCTGGTGCTGAACCGCGACACCATGCGCGGCGGTCTCAACCGGCGCCAGTTGGAAGAGGGCCTGAAGATGCGGCCCGACGTCATCATCCCCGATCTGCCGAAGGTCGTCGGTCACGCCGCCAGCATGGGCGAGGCGGCGGTGGCGGTGCGCGGCGGCTTCCGCGACGCGATGCTGCTGCTGGCGCGCGAGGTCGCGTTTGTCCGGCTGCTGGACAGCGACACGCCACAGAACACGGCCGCCAGTGGCGGGGCCGGCCGGTTGCGCCGCTTTCTGGGGCTGAAATCATGATCGTCATGCCACCCATCTTCGGCCGCCGCGGCCCCGCGATGGTGCCGGAGGTGGCGTTACACGAGCCGGCGCCGGTGCCGGAACAGGCCCGCGGGCAGGACCAGCCGGCGCCGACCACGCAACTGCGCATGGCGTGTCTGGCGCAGCTCGATCCCGCCTCGATCGCGGGACTTTCCACCGAACGGCTGACCCTGGAAGTCGAGCGCGTGCTCTCGGAGATCGCCACCGCGCGGCATTTCCAGCTCAACGCCCGCGAACAACACCAACTCGCCGGCGAACTGGTCGACGACATGCTGGGCCTTGGCCCCCTGGAGCCCTTGCTCGAGGATGACAGCATCACCGACATCATGGTGAACGGTCCCAACAGGGTGTTCGTGGAACGCGGCGGCAAGGTGGTGCTGTCCGACATCAAATTCCGCGACGCGACGCATGTGGCGAACATCTCGCAGCGCATCGCGTCCTCGATCGGACGGCGGATCGACGAGTCCAGCCCGATGGTGGACGCGCGGCTGAAGGATGGCTCCCGCGTCAACATCGTGTTTCCGCCGCTGGCGCTGGACGGGCCGTATATCTCGATCCGGAAATTCTCGCGCCGCCAGATCGATTTTGCCAAGCTGATCAGCTTGGGTTCCGTTAACAAGCAGGTTGCGCGGGTGCTGGAGGTCGCCGGGCGTTGCCGGTTGAATGTGATCATCTCCGGCGGCACCGGATCCGGCAAGACCACGCTGATGAACGCCATGTCGCGGCTGATCGACCATGGCGAACGCATCGTCACCATCGAGGACGCGGC
>PLSZ01000594.1 GCA_003164305.1 Acetobacteraceae bacterium | reverse complement strand
CATCCCCCGGCTCGACCGGGGGACCAGCCGAGGCACGCCGTCGGAGACTACCCCGCGACCGCCTCGTCCAGGTCCTCGCCCCACATCTTCTCCAGACCGTACATCGCCCGAGCATCTGGCATGAACAAATGCACCACGATGTCGCCGGCGTCGATCAGCACCCAGTCGGAGCCGCCGAGACCTTCGATCTGCACCCGCTTCTGACCCGCCTCGTGCAGCTTTTCCCGCAAATGCTGCGCCATCGCGGTGATCTGGCGGTCCGCGAGGCCGGAGGCGATCACCATCCGGTCGCAGAACATCGCCTTTCCGGTCAGGTCGAGCGTGACCACGTTCTCCGCCTTGTCATCCTCCAGGCTGCTCACGATGAGTTTCTGGATCGTGTCCACCCGCGACGGCTCGGTCTTCGTCTTCGTCTTCGTCGCGCGCGGGCCGGCCTTCCTCGGACCCGCCGCGATCGTCTTCTTGCGCGGCGAGCCAGGCGAGGCCGGCGCCTCCGCCAGGACGGGTTTCACGGCGCGCTTCCTCGGCCTTGGCTGGTGGCGCGCGGGTGAGGCGGGCGGTTTTGGCGTGGCGGCTATGATACGGCTCCTTGGATTTGGGCGGCGCGGATCGCGGTGGCGGACGTGGGGTTCAGTGGCGACGACAGGAACACCCATCCCGATCGCGAACGCGACAGGATGGGCGCTTCATGCGCCGGACGCCGCCTTCCACGCAAGCGTCGCGCGGCCTGGCCGTTCAGCGCGGGCAGCGTGTAGCCCGGCCGAGGCACCACCGCGAAGGGCAGATCCCGCACGATTTCCCGCCAGCGGCGCCATCGCGGCAGCTGCGTCAGGATGTCAGCGCCCATGATCCACACGAAGCGAATCCCCGGGAAACGTCGCCGCAACAGCCGCATCGTGTCCACGGAATAGCGCGTGCCGAGCGACGCCTCGATCGCCGTGGCGATCACCCGCCGCCCGTCGCCAATCGCCGCCGCACCCGCCAGCCGGTCCACGAAAGGCGCCATTCCGGCCACCGGCTTCAGCGGGTTGCCCGGCGAAACCATCAGCCAGACCTGATCCAACCCGAGCCGGTTCAGAGCCAGCTCCGCGACATGGCGGTGTCCGTCATGCGCCGGATTGAACGATCCACCCAACAATCCCACACGCATCCGCCGCCGATCGCCAAACCGGGGTAGCGGGTCAGGCACGCACCTGGCCATTGCCGCGAATGGCGTAGCGGTAGATCGTCAATTGCTCCAACCCCACTGGGCCGCGCGCATGGATGCGGCCGGTGGCGATGCCAATCTCGGCGCCAAATCCAAATTCCCCACCGTCGCAGAACTGTGTCGAGGCATTCCAGAGCGCCACCGCGCTATCCACCCCGGCCAGAAACCGCTCGGCGATGGCCTTGTCCTCGGTGACGATGGCATCGGTGTGGGAACTGCCATGGCGGGCGATGTGTGCCAGCGCCGCGTCTAACCCGTCCACCACGGCGACCGAAATGACCGCGTCCAGCCACTCGGTATCGAAATCGGCGTCGTTCGCGGCGGGTAAGTCCGGCACCACCGCCCGCGCCGCCCCGTCCGCCCGAAAGTCGCACCCGAGGCCGCGCAAATCCGCCACGATCTGGGGCAATTGCTCCGCCGCGATAGTTCGATCGATCAGCAGCGTCTCGGTGGCGCCGCAAACTCCGGTTCGGCGCATTTTGCCGTTGGCGACTATCTTGCGAGCCATCGCGGGATCGGCGGCGGCATGAACGTAGGTGTGGCAGAGCCCCTCGGCATGCGACAACACCGGCACCCGCGCCTCACGCCGCACCCGATCCACCAAGGATTTGCCGCCGCGCGGGATGATCAGGTCGATGAGCCCCGCTCCGGCCAGCATCGCCGCCACATAGGCCCGGTCCGCGTTGGGAGGCACCTGGACACAGGCACGCGGCAATCCCGCCGCCTCCAGCCCTTCCACCAAAGCGTCATTGATCGCACGCGCCGAGTTGAGGCTGTCCGAACCGCCGCGCAGGATCACCGCGTTGCCCGACTTGAGGCAAAGCGCCGAGGCGTCCGCCCCGACATTCGGCCGGCTTTCATAGATCATCCCGATCACCCCGATCGGTGTCGCGATCCGCTGGATATGCAGCCCGTTTGGCCGGGTCCAGTCCGCCAGCACGTGGCCAAGGGGATCGGGGAGGGCGGCGACGTCCTCAAGACCGATGGCCATGGCTTCGACCCGCGCGTCGTTCAGCACCAACCGGTCGCGGAACGCATTCGTTCCTTTGAAGGCCGTCAGATCGGCGGCGTTGCCCGCCAGGATTTCCGGCCGATGATCGCGCAGCGCGGTAGCCATGACGCGCAACGCCGTGTTCCGCCGCGCCTCGGTGGTTCCCGCCAGGATGCGCGATGCCTCCCGCGCGGTACGCGCCGCGTGGCGGAGGTGATGAGTGGCTTCGGTCTCGGTCAACATGCCGGGATAGTGGCGTGTCGGGCGGTTCGTTTCCAGAGGGAATTGTTGACCGCGGCCAGCCGCGCATGCTGCCATCGCGCCGAACAGGGAGACCGGCTATGAACGCGCCCGTCCATTACGATCCGAGCAGCGACGCCTGGACCAGGAAGCTGGAAGATTTCGATGTCAGCGATCCGGCGTTGTACCAGAACGATACCTGGTATCCGTATTTCGAGCGGCTGCGCCGGGAGGCTCCGGTGCACTACTGCCGCGACAGCCTCTATGGCCCCTATTGGTCCGTGTCCAAGTACAAAGACGTGATGACCGTTGAGGTCAATCACCAGATCTATTCCAACGAAAGCGGCGGCATCCAGATCGAGGATCAGCCGAAGGACATGCAACGTCCCAGCTTCATCCGCATGGACCCGCCGAAGCACGACGAGCAGCGCAAGGTGGCGAGCCCGATCGTCGCGCCCGGCAATCTGATGAACATGGAGGGCCTGATCCGCCAGCGCACCTGCCAGGTGCTCGACAGCCTGCCGCGCGGCGAGACGTTCGATTGGGTCCAGCATGTCTCGATCAACCTGACGACGATGATGCTGGCGACGCTGTTCGACTTCCCGTTCGACGAACGCGCGAAACTCACCTGGTGGTCCGATGTCGCGATCTGCAACGTGCGCGCGCCGGAGTCACCTGTCCATTCGGAAGCGGAGCGGCTGGCCGAACTGAAGAAGATGGCCGAATACATGCTCGCGCTGTTCGAGGAGCGGAAAAAACAGCCGCCGAAATTCGATCTACTGTCGATGCTGGCGCATGGCGAGACGACGCGCGACATGCCGTTGATGGAGTTCATCGGGAACCTCGCGTTGCTGATCGTCGGCGGCAACGACACGACGCGGAATTCAATGACCGGCGGGTTGATGACGCTCAATCAGTTCCCGGACGAGTATCGCAAGCTGATGGCCAATCCTGGCCTCGCGGAAAGCGCGGTGTCCGAAATCATTCGTTATGTGACACCGGTGATCCATATGCGGCGCACCGCGCTGCGCGATACCGAACTCGCCGGCCAGTCGATTAAATCGGGCGATAAGGTCGTGATCTGGTATGTCTCGGCCAATCGGGATGAGGATGCGATCGCCGACCCCAACCGGCTGATCATCGACCGCGCGCGGTCTCGCCAGCACGTGTCGTTTGGCTTTGGCATCCATCGTTGCGTGGGTAACCGGCTGGCGGAACTGCAGTTGAAGATCCTGTGGGAGGAAATCCTGAAGCGCTTCCCGATGATCGAGGTCGTGGAACAACCGAAGCGGATCTACTCCAACTTCATCCACGGGTTCAGTTCGATGCCGGTCAGAATTCCGGCTTAAGCGGTATCGCGCCGTTGACGTTGACGTTCAGTCGTAACAAAGTCGCATCGTCATCCTCGGGCTCGACCCCATAGGCGCTATAATAGCGTCGCGGATGGAACGGCACCGTTCGCTATTCGTCATGGTCCGAATCGACCGGACCATCGGGGTGCCCAAAATCGCCCTCACCGGTGTGTTTGTGCCGATGGTCCGGTCAAGCCGGACCATGACGATGGAGGGAGGGAGGGTACCACACCGCTCGCCGTGCTATTTTAGCGCGTACGGGGCTCGACACGAGGATCGGCCCGCACAGAACTCGTGCGCTATCTGAAAGCACCGATCCCCCGTCACGAGTTGCCGGGCCACGACAACGCATGACGGATGGGGAAATCACCGATCGGCGGCCGGATGGCCCTCACCCCGAGATCTTCTTCAAAGTGAAGTGCAGCCCGCACTGACCATCCGTCACGTCGCCCTGCATGGTCGTGCCGTCATGCGTTCCTGTCAGCCGCACGCCCGGCAGAGACCCCGATAGCGTGCCATTATTCAGCACCGCCACCTGAATATCCTGCCCCTCCCACCGGTAAAACATCACGCCGCTGCGAACGGGAATATGCAGCAACCCGGGCCGCGGGCAGGTCCGGCGCAACACCTGAAACCGTGTCGCGGTCCCGCGGTAATCGCCATCCCCGGAAATCGTCGGGGCAACCGGAGCCACGCAAGCCGCCAACCCCAGCAAGGACACCAAAGCAACGCCACTCATCAAACGCATTTAAAGCTTGCCTCTCATGCCGACCGGCGTTGACGCAGACCCTATATCGTAACGATTTCGTATCGTCATCCTCGGGCTCGACCCGAGGGTCGGCCTGCGCAGATCTCGTACCCTGCCTGAGAGCACGGGGCCCGCACCACCAGATGCCAGGGTCAGGCCCTGGCATGACGTATTGGCGGCCGCCGCGCCATCCATTCGGCCGATCGGTATCAGCGACCCGTGCTCATGCATTGACGCCGTCGCCGTGGCGAAATTCAGGCGCCACCTGCACATAATTGGTGTTGTAGGTTGTCGCTCCGCACGGCGCCGAGCGATCCATGGCCAGAGCGTTCGCGCACCCTTTGGTGTCGGTGCCGGTCGCGTCGGGGGTGAACCAGGCACCCTCTTTGATCGACACCACACCAGGCGCGATCCGGTCGGTCACGTGCGCCGGTAACTCCGTGGCGCCCTGGTCGTTGAAGATGCGCACACGCTGGCCGTTGACGATCCCACGCGCCGCCGCGTCCTCGACGTTCAACCACACGTCGTCCGGATCCACGCGCGCGAGACCGGGCTGATTGCCATGCGTCGAATGCGTGCGCGCCCGGGATTTTGGCGAGCACAGCATCAAGGGGAACGCGGCGTCAGGCCCAGGAGGGGCGATCCAGGTGGGAATGGGGGGAATGGCGCCGAGGCCGTACGGGTCGGGGGTGGCGGCGAGGGTCGTCGAATAAACTTCAATCTTACCAGATGGCGTCTTGAACGGATGCTGCTCGGGATCGCGGATTTGCGCGGCGAACGCCATCGCGTCGCGCGGCGGCGGAAACCGCGCGACACCCTGTTCCGCGAACGCATCGAAATCGTCGATCGACTTGCTGGTGAATTCGCGCAGCCACTCCGCCTCGGATTTGGTGTTGTAGCCATTGATGCCAAGCCGGCGCGACAGGTCTTCGAAGATGTCGATATCGTTGCGGCATTCGTACATCGGCTCGATCGCCTGGCGCATGTAGATCGCGTAGTGACCCGCGCCGGACCACGGCACATGGACGTCGTTGCGTTCCCAGAAGGTCGTCGCGGGCAACACGATGTCGGCCATGCGTACCGTTGGGGTCAGGAAGTGATCCTGTCCGACGATGAACTCGACGCCGTCGAGCGATGCCGCGATCTTGCCGGCGTTGGGCGCCTGATTGAACAATCCGCCGGCGGCGGAATAAATCAGCTTGATGTCGGCCGGATAACCGCCCGCCTTACCGCGCGCCAACAAATCCGCCAGCAACGGCGTCGAGACCCGCGCGTCAATTGGGTTCCTCCCAGTGGGCAACGAGCCAATGCCCATTCGCCCGGTCGCGCCATTACTGGTCCCGGAATTACCGCCCACGATTCCCACATTGCCGGTAATCGCCGCCAAAGCGTACGCCGCCCGATGGAACTGCTCTCCATACAAAGTTCGTCCTGGGCCATACCCCGTCTGTAGCGCCGCCGGCTTGCTGCTACCGAATTCGATCGCCAGCCGCCGGATCACATCCGCCGGAATGCCAGTGATCTCCGCGGCCCATTCAGGCGTTTTATCGATCCCATCCGGCTCACCGAACAGATACGCGCGGTACGAGGAACCCGCGGGCGCACCCTCCGGCAGATGCGCCTCGTCAAACCCCAGTACGTAACGATCGCAATACGCCTGATCATGCAGTCCTCGGGCCACGATTTCCCGCGTCATCGCGATCAGCGCCGCCGCGTCGGTCGAGGGACGGATGAACACATGCTCGTCCGCGATCTGCCGGCTGGTCATCGTGCGCCGCGGATCGACGCAAATGATTTTCGTGCCGTTCTGCTTCGCCCATTTCAGATACGGCATCGTTCCGGTGCCGAACGTGCCGTCCCCCGGACTCCACCCCCACATCAGGATCAACTTCGAATTGACATAGTCCGTCGGCTCGCGCCCGGAGGACTTGTATTCCGTTCCATACGTGATCCGGACGGCGAACACCTCCGCCTCGGCCGACATGTTCGACCACAATTCCGTGCAACCGCCGAACATGTTGAGGAATCGTTGCGCCGCCACCCTGCCATGCAGCATCGATTGCGAACCGGAACGCGAGCCGTCCAGGATCGCCGCGTTGCCGTAAGTTTCCCGCACCCGCAGCATCTCGCGCGCCACCGTATCCAACGCTTCGTCCCAGGTAATGCGCTCGAACTGCCCCGAACCGCGCGGCCCCGTCCGCCGCATCGGATATCGCAACCGGTCGGGGTGATACGTCCGCTCGATTTGCCCGACGCCGCGGGCACAGGCGGGCAGCGGCGGATGCTCGGGATTCCAGCGCCGCATGTCGGTGCTGATGTGAACGATCCGTCCCTCGGACACATGCGCGTTGACCACGCAACGGCCGCCGCAATTGTGCCCGCAGGTGCTGGTGACGATCGTCTCGCCCACGTTCGGAACGGCGCGCGGTGCTTCGTAAACGGTATTCATTGGCCCTGTTCCATAATGATAAGGAGGCGAGCCCGCCGCGGCCTCGTCCACGAAACGTTCAGCACCAATCGGCGCTCACGCCGTTTCGAACGCCGGCATGACGTCCTTGGCGAACCACTCCAATTGCTCCAGGCACAGCGACAACGGCAAGCCCAGAGGCTGCGCGACCGTCACGCGCGACAAGCCGGGATAACGCTCTTCGAGCTTCTTCAATTGCTCGATGATGTCGGCTGGCGTGCCGGTCAGGAAGCCGCCCGCCCGCACCGCGTCCTCGATCCGCGGCAGTTTCACATTTGGCACCAGCCGAGGGTCGCGCATCGCCTCGATCTGCTCGTCGGTCAATGCTTTGACCAGCCGCAGTTCGCCGAACATTTTCATGTTCTCTTCGTAATAGATCGCGGCTTCCTTCATGCCGGCTTCCTTGCTTTTGGCGATATGGAACTGGAACCCGACCGCCATCCGCTCACCCAGTTCCAGGTTCATGCCGATACGCTCATGCGCGGCCTGCCACTCGCGCATGATCCGGTCCGTCGCGCCGCCTTCGGCCGAGCCCCCGCCGATCACGCCCTGGATGCCGTGACCCGCCATGAAGTCGAGCGCCCGGGCCGTGCCGCCCTGAATCGGCTGCCAGCATTCCACCGGCAGCTTCGCCGGCCGCGGCACCAGGGTCAGTTCCTTCAGCGTGTAGCCACGATAAGGCACCTCCGGCGGCAGGGTGTAATACTTACCCTTGTGCGAAAAGGACTCGTTGTTGAAGGCCTTGAAAATAATATCGACCTGTTCTTCGAACAGCTCCCGATTCGCCGCCTGGTCCAGCAGCGGCGCGCCAAATGTTTCGACCTCGCGCGTGTGATACCCGCGGCCCACCCCGAACACCACGCGCCCCTTCGTCAGGATATCGGCGACCGCGAAATCCTCGGCGAGGCGCAGCGGGTGCCACATCGGCGTGATGTTGAACCCGGTGTGAAACTTCAACCGCTTCGTCAGATGTGTCAGGTGCACGGCCAACATGATGATGTTGGGCAGGCACTCGGTCCCTTCGGGCTGGAAGTGATGCTCCGCCATCCACAGCGCGCCATAACCCAGGCGATCCATCGCCTGGGCCTGCGCTTCGGCCTTGTGGTGGGCGGTGATCAGTTGCTCGTTGCCGTAGCGCCGGGAATTGATCGGCGTGCCGAGGTAGCCAACGTTTTCCAGGTCGATATGGCCGGCGTACGAACTGTCGAATTGCTTGATCATGGCGTTTCCTTCCGGGGCCTTGGCGCCCGATAATCGTCGAGGTCATGGTACTCCGCCTGACCGGCTTGGCAACTCCGCCGCCCCTTGTCGCGTTATCAATTAAGCCCTCGGACATGTGGCGCCGCGGCAAAACGTGAAAAATCAGAGGCTTGGCCAGAAATACTCGGCAACAATCGTTGAATGGCATGACCGGCCCAGGGGGCCTAGATAGGCTTTTGATACGGAGTCACGGCTGACCTCGCGGCGCGCCGAGACCTCGAACCAAAACGGGACCAGAACAGGATCGCAGCATATGAGTGGACCGACGGGGCAGACCGTGCCGGAGACTGTGTCCTCGCTCTGGACGCAGCAGACGCTCAAATCCCGCATCCCCTGCGTTGGCATCGGTGTCCATTCCGGTCGTCGCGTCAGCCTGACGTTGCTGCCCGCCCCCGCCGGTCATGGTATCGTCTTCCGCCGCACCGACCTCAATCGCGATATTCCGGCGACATATAATCGCGTTGTCGATACCAAACTTTGCACCACCATCGGCGAAGGCTCTGCCCGGGTTGGCACGATCGAGCATCTGATGGCCGCTTTGGGCGGCGCCGGTGTCGATAACGTGATGATCGAGGTCGATGGCCCGGAAGTGCCGATCATGGATGGTTCCGCCGCCCCATTCTCCTTCCTGTTGGAATGTGCCGGGGTCGTCTCCCTGAACACCCCTCGCAAAGTGGTCGAGATCCTGCGTCCCGTGCGCGTTACCGAGGGCAAAGCCTTCGCGGAACTGCGTCCCTTCGACAATCAAGGGGTCCGTAGCGCGGTTCCTACTCTGGACCTGGAAGTTTCGATCGACTTCGCTGAAGCCGCGATCGGACGGCAAACCCGCACTCTGCGTCTGACGCCAGAAAACTTTCGTGAAGCCGTGGCGCCCGCCCGTACCTTCGCGCTCGCCAGCGACATCGACCAATTGCGGGAACTCGGACTCGCCAAGGGCGGCAGCCTCGATAACGCGGTGGTGGTGGATGGGTCGAAGATCCTCAACCCGGGCGGCCTGCGCATGAAGGACGAGTTCGTCGCGCATAAACTGCTGGACGCCGTGGGCGATCTGATGCTCGCCGGAGCCGCGCTGCATGGCCGGTTCATCGCCAACCGCCCAGGACACGCGCTGAATAACAAGTTATTGCGGGCATTGTTCGCGCGTCAGGCCAATTGGGCCGACATCACGCGCGAACAGCAGGCCGACGCCGTCGCCGCCTGAAATCGCGCCCCTTCGCGGCGAGCCACGGCGTGATATAAGCGCCCCGATGAACCAGAGACTCTTGCCCTCGCGCGCCCTTTTGCTGCTGTTCTGCCTCGCCGCCCCGTTGCTGAGCGGATGCGGGGGGGAATCGGACGCCGAGAAAGCCGCGGCCGCCGGTCCGACGCCCCCGGTCGAGGTGCTGTACAACAACGGCCTCGATGCGTTGAACGCAAAGCGGTATCCGACCGCCACCGATCAGTTCAACACGCTCGAGCAAAATTACCCGTTCTCAACCTGGGCGGTAAACGCTCAGATTATGCAGGGTTACGCTCAGTACCTGCAGAACAAATACACCGACGCGATCGCGACACTGGACCGCTTCATCCAGTTGCATCCGGCGCACCGCGACATCGCCTATATCTATTACCTGCGCGCGCTTTGCTATTACGAGCAGATCGCGGACATCCAACGCGACCAGGCCGGCACCGAGCAAGCCATGGCCGCGTTGCAGGAAGTCGTCACCCGGTTCCCCAACAGCGCGTTCGCCAATGACGCGCGGCTGAAGATCGATCTTTGCCGCGACCATCTGGCGGGCAAGGAAATGGAGATCGGCCGCTACTACCAGAAACAGCACCTCTATGAGGCCGCCTTGGGCCGTTTTCAGCGCGTGGTCGATGAATACCAGACCACCGCGCACGTCCCCGAGGCTCTGGCCCGCATGGTCGAGGTCTACCTTGCTTTGGGCCTGGTCGATCAGGCGAAAAAAACCGCCGCGGTCCTTGGGTACAACGATCCTGGCAGTGTTTGGTACCAGGATTCGTATACCAAGCTGGCCGCCCTTGGGGAGGTCTCGGCGCAAGGCCTGCCCGCCCCATCGAATGGGTCGCGCGGGTTCCTTGGCCGTGCCTGGCACACGCTATTCTGATGTCCTGACCGGCGGCGCGCGATGCTGACGGCGCTGTCCATCCGCGATGTGGTGCTGATCGATCGTTTGGACCTCTCGTTCGGTCCTGGCCTGACCGTGCTCACCGGCGAGACCGGAGCCGGGAAATCGATCTTGCTGGACAGTTTGGGGCTGGCGCTTGGCGAACGCGCGGAAGCCGGCCTCGTCCGAACCGGGTGCGACCAGGCCAGCGTGGCGGCATGCTTCTCATTGCCGATCGACCATCCCGCGCTGGCGGTCCTCGCCGAGCAGGGACTGGAGGCCGAGGACGAAATCGTGCTGCGCCGGATCGTCACCAGGGACGGGCGGTCGCGTGCTTTCGTCAACGATCAACCGGCTGGTGTCGCCTTGTTGCGCCGGATCGGTGCGCTGCTGGTGGAAGTGCAAGGCCAGCACGAGCAAATGGGCCTCGCGGACCCGGCCAGTCACACGACATTCCTGGATATCTTCGGTGTTCCCGGTGACCGGCGAGACGCGGTGGCGGATGCCTGGCGCGCGTGGCGGCAGGCCGTGCACCGCCTGGAAGCCGCCCGCGCCGCGATCGACTCCGCGCGACGGGATGAGGAATGGTTGCGCCACGCCGTCACCGAACTGGCCACTTTAGGCCCGCGCGTGGATGAAGAGGACCAACTCGTCGCGGATCGCCAGCGGTTGCAACAAAATGAACGCCAGGCGGAGGCCATCGCGGCGGCGATCGCGGAACTTAGCCCGCGTGACCGGCGTGGCTCGGGCGGTCCGGCGGCGGTTTTGCGGTCCGCCTCGCGGTTGCTGCAACGTCTGGTTCCCGCGCATCTGGTGGATCAGACCAATCCGGCCCAGACGGCGTTGCTGGCTCTGGAACGGGCGGAAGAGGCGTTGGCCGAGGTCGACCTGATCCTGGGGCGTCTCGCCGCCGATGCCGACGCCGATCCGCGTTTGTTGGAGCAGACCGAGGAGCGTCTGTTCGCGCTGCGGGCGGCGGCACGCAAGCATGGCGTGGCCGTCGTCGAATTGCCCGCTCTGCTGGATCGGTTGTCGGAAAGGCTGGCGCATCTGGAATCCGGTGAGGCGGAACTGATCGACCTGGAACGCGCCGCCAAGGAGACCCGCGCCGAATACGTGGCCACCGCTGGCGTTCTGACCGAGGCCCGTCGCGCCGCCGCGGCCCGATTGCGCGACGCGGTCATGGCCGAACTACCGCCGCTGCGCTTCGACAAGGCGCGATTCTTCGTCGAGGTCACGGACATGCCGGAAACCGCCTGGGGCGCCGGTGGCACCGATCAGGTGCGTTTTCTGATCGCGACCAATCCTGGGCAGGAACCGGGGCCATTGGCGAAAATCGCCTCTGGCGGCGAATTGTCACGCCTGATGCTGGCGGTGAAGGTCGTGCTGTCGGCCGGCTCGACCGTGCCGACGCTGGTGTTCGATGAGGTCGACTCCGGCATCGGTGGCGCGACCGCCGCGTCAGTGGGGGAGCGTCTGGCGCGAGTTGCCGAGGCGGTGCAGGTGCTGGTAGTCACCCACAGTCCGCAGGTCGCGGCGCGTGGCTCGGCGCATTTTCTCGTTTCCAAGGCAGCCAAGGGTGGGCGCACGGCGACCACCGTCGAACCGCTCGGCAAGCGGGACCGACGCGAGGAAATCGCCAGAATGCTCGCGGGCGAAACGGTCACGGCGGCGGCGCGGGCGGCGGCCGCGGACCTGTTGGGCGCGGCGGGCGGTTGATCAGCCTCGCGCCGAAGCGATCGCCTGCAGGCCAAACCCGAGAAAGATAACGCCGGACGCGCGCGTGACCCACNNCCGGACCGGTCCCGCGCCAATGATCGTGATCAAAATAACGTCGGCCGTAATGAACCCCACGCACGCGGCCCCAAGCAGCGACGGCAACGCCGTCCAGTCCAGCGCCGACGCATGTTCGGCCAGCAGAGCGGTGAACATCGCGACCGCCACTGGATAAGCCTTCGGATTCGATAACCCAAACGCCAGACCGCGCCGCAACGGATCGCGCGGCACAAAACTCGTCGATCCATCGTCGAGCCGCCGCGCCGTCACCGCCCGATATCCCAGCCAGCACAAATAAGCGCCGCACACCGCGTCCAACACACTAAAGATCGTCGTGCCGATCGTTTTGGCTCCAATGATCGCCACCAGCGCGAGCGTCGCCCATGCGATGTCGCCGACGAAGTGTCCGGCGAGAAACAGCGCGCCCGAACGCCGTCCGCTGCCCGCGCCAATGCCCAGTAAAGCCAGGAACGCGGGACCCGGTGCCAGCGTGTAAGCCGCTCCGGCGACAGCGGAAGCCAGCAAAAGGCCTGGGGTCACCCGCCGAACGCCTGATCCCAAGGCTCCGGCAACATCCGGTAACCGTCGCCGTCACGCACCAAACGAGCGAACCCGGGGAAATGAACGTGCATTCCCGCGATCAACTGGCGGTCCGTGGTGACCATGTCGAAGGTGCGCTTGCGAGTCGCGGCGGCCTGATGCGGATCGGTATCGAACTCAATCGTGACCTCGGGCCGCGGCACCTGAATTTCCGGCACGTGAATGATATCGCCCCAGATCAGCAACGAATCCTGGCCGGAACTGACCATGTAGCCGCTATGTCCGGGTGTGTGGCCATGCAACGGAACGGAGGTCACGCCGGGGAAGACTTCCTCGGCGCGAGCGAAGGTGCGAGTGACGTTATGATAAGGCGCCATCTGTTCGCGCGCGCATTGAAAATACAGTTTCTTCGCGCGCTCGCTGGCGCGGCTCATGGCGCCATCGTCCTGCCAATGCCGAGGTTCGTTTTCATGCACCACCAACTCGGCGTTGGGGAAGAACTTGCGGCCTGTCTTCGGATCGGTGAGACCCGCGGAATGATCCGGATGCATATGCGTCAGGATCACGGTATCGATGTCGGCCGGATCGACCCCGGCGGCTTTCAGGTTTTGTTGCAGTTTGCCCGCCGTCGGCAGCAAATAGTCGCCCGATCCCGTCTCAACCAGCGCGAGTCGGCCGGCCGAATAAATCAAATAGCAATTAACCGACGTCCGCCGGCCCGGCCGGAATTGCGCGTCCAGCAATCCCTGGGCGTCGTCGCGCGTGATGCTCCGCAACACCTCCAGCGTGCCATCGAGATAGCCATCCGACAGCGCGGTGACAACGATGTCGCCAATCCGGCGGTGATAAAAACCAGGGATCTGGCCGGTGGGAATTTGAATCATCAGGGTACTCCGCGCGTCATGGTCCAGATCGACCGGGTCATCTCTCGCCGCACTATGTTGATGCGAACGGCGTGGTCAAGCTGGGTGAAAAGATCACACCGCGTGCTCCTTCGTCCGCAGCGCCGCGATCTGCTCGGCCGAATAGCCGAGTTCAGACAGGATCGTTTCGGTATCCGCGCCAAGCTCGGGCCCGCCGTGACGAATCACCGCGGGTGTGACCGAAAACCGTGCCGCCGGCCGTGCCTGCCGCAACAGACCCGCCTCGGGATGTTCGACCTCCACAACGATCCCGTTCGCCTTGACCTGAGGATCCTGGATCATCGCCGAGCGAGTCAGAACGGGCGCGCATGGAACCCCCCCGCGCGTCAACACGTCCAGCCATTCCGTCGCCGGCTTCGTCTTCAAAACCTCCTGCGTCATGGTCAGGCGGTCGTTGATATTTTTCTGGCGCAGAGCCGGGGTCGTGAAACGCGGATCGGTCAACCATTCCGGCTTGTCCAACGCCCGGGTCAGCGCCAGCCATTCCTTGTTGGTCTGCACCGCCGCGCTGATGTAATCGGTCGCGGTCTCGTAGATCAGATCGATGAAGCTCGCCGCCTCCTGTTGCGGAAATTCACCTCCGACAAACGTCTGGCTGCCCATATCGGAGGCCCACAGAAACGCGATGATCGCATCCAGCATCGACAGCCGCACGTGCTGGCCCACGCCGGTGCGCTCGCGCGCCAGCAGTGCCGCCGTGATCGCCTGAGACGCCACGACCGCGGTCAACTTATCCGGAACGATCGTTCGCACCAGCCGAGGCCGTTCCGTATCCGACCCAGCCTGGACCGACGCCAGTCCCGACACGCCCTGGATCAGCGGATCATAAACCGGCTTGCCCGCGTATGGTCCCGTCTCACCAAATCCGGAGATCGAGACGTAGATAATGTCCGGCTTGACCGCCCGCAGCGCGTCCTCACCGAACCCCATCCGCTCGGCGACGCCAGGTCGGAAATTTTGAATGAACACATCCGCCGTCGCCACCAGGCGCAGCAACACTTCCTTCGCCGCCGGATCGCGCAAATCCAACGCGACCGATCGTTTGTTACGGTTGTTGTTCAAAAACGACGCGGAAAATCCATTCCGCCGGTTGTTCGCGGCGCGCGTGTGATCGCCCCCATCGGGGTTTTCGACCTTGATCACATCGGCGCCCTGATCCGCCAAAATCATCGTGGCCAAAGGCCCCGAGATCATGGAAGTCAAATCGACGACGCGATAACCATCTAAAGGACCTGGCATTCCTGGCTCCTGACAACGCCCGATCATACGTCACCCTCTCAATGGCGTCAGCACCTCCGCCGTTGCGGTCCCCAACCTGGGCGCGGCGCTTCTGATGGTCGGCCGTACGCCGTCGAACGACAACGCCGAGCCTGTCAATTTGTAATCCTCGCCCGGCACATCCTGCAGGATACCCAAAGCCCGCGTTTGCGGTTCGTTCAGCGCCTCCGGCAGCGTGTTGATCGGCGCGGCGGGAACGCCCACCGCCTCCAACCGCTCGATCCAGGTGGCGCGAGGTTGGGTGCGAAGGATCTCCGTCATCAGCACGACCAAAGTGGTAAGATTTCGTAGCCCCGATCGGTTGGTGGCGAAACGTTCGTCCTCGCTCCATTCCGGCTTGCCCAACGCGCGCGCCAACTTGGCGAACAGCCGGTCGTTGCCGCAGCAGATGATAAACGGCCCGTCCTTGGCCTCGAACGCCTCATAAGGTGCCAACGCCGGATGACCCGAGCGATGCCTCGGCGGCATGCGGCCCTCGTTGACCCACGCATCGCCGCGTTGCGCGGCCCAGACCAGGGCGGTTTCCAGCAAGGACGCGGTGACGATCGTGCCGCGACCCGTTTGATGCCGACGTTGCAGCGCGGCCAGGGCGCCAATGACGATCCACATGCCTGTGCCCTGATCGCAGACAGCGACGCCCATGCGCATCGGCGGATCGTCGGGACCGCCATTGGTGCTCGACAGCCCGCTGTACGCCTGGATCAACGGTTCGTATCCGGGACGATCTCGCATCGGACCGATATGACCGAACGCGGAAATCGCGCAGTAGATCAGCCTCGGATGCCGCGCCGTCAGCGACGGCCCATCGATCCCCAACGCCTCGGGCACCCCAGGCCGCAGACTATGCACCAGGATGTCCGCGGTTGCCGCGAGGCGTTCGAAGTCGGCTTTCCCCGCCTCGCTTTTCAGATCGAGCGCCACGGACTTCTTGTTGCGGTTGACCATGTGGAACGTCAAAGCATCGCCGTGGCGAAAATCCGGTCCCATGCGCCGCGCATCGTCGCCGCCCTCGATGCGTTCGATCTTCAACACCTCGGCGCCGAGGTCGCCCAATATGGCGCCCGCGAATGGGGCCGACAGAACCTGACCGAGTTCGAGTACACGAATTCCCTCAAGCATGGATTTCCCTCCCGGCGGACGCCGCGGCATCATGCCACCAACATGCCAGGAGGGAAGCCATGACCGATCTGCCCAAACGGATCGAAATCCACGAGGAAGGCCCGCGCGAGGGCTTCCAGATCGAAGCAGGCCCGATCAGCACGGCGGATAAGGTGCGGTTCTGCGAGGCTCTGGCGGAAACCGGGTTGCACGATGTCCAGTGCGTCTCCTTCGTCGATGCGCGCCGTGTGCCGGGCATGGCGGACGCGGTTGAGGTCGCGCAAACGATCCGCCAGCGTCCTGACGTTCAATACACCGGGATCGCACTTAACCTCCGCGGCTACGAACGCGCGGTACAAACGCCGCTGCATATCACCGGCGGCATTCAAATGAGCACGTCGAACACGTTCTCGATCCACAACACCAACAAGAATAATGAGGAAACGCTGATCGAGCAGCGCCGCCAACTCGACTTCTTCAAGGCGCGTGGCATTCCCGTTGAATCCGCGATCGTGATGACCGCGTTCGGCTGCAATTTCGAAGGCGAGATCCCGCCGGAAACAGTTCGAGAATGTGTTGGCAAGTTGCTGGATCTGGCCGACGAGTATGACATCGTGCTGGATCGCGTTCGCATCGCCGACACCGTCGGTTGGGCGTCCCCTGCATCGGTGCAACGTGTTGTCGGCTTGATCCGCGAGAGGTGGCCGGACCTGAAGCTCGCTCTGCATCTGCACGACACCCGCGGCACCGGCATCGCCAACGCGTTGATGGGCATGCAGATGGGCATCGCCAGTTTCGATAGTTCTTGCGCCGGCCTTGGTGGTTGCCCGTTCGCCGGCCATAAGGGAGCGGCCGGGAACATTTGCACCGAGGACCTGGTGTTCATGGCGCATGAAATGGGCATCGAAACCGGTATCGACCTTGACGCGTTGATCGGCTGCGCCCGCATGGCTGAAGACATCGTTGGCCATCCGCTCCCCGGCAAAGTCATGCACGGCGGCAGCCTCTCGAAATACCGCGCGGGAGCTCACGCATGAGCGACGTCCTGGTTGAAAAGCGCGGTGCCGTCCAATGGATCACGATCAACCGAGAAGAACGCCGCAACGCGATGAACGACGCGGTGGTGCTGGCGATCATGGATGGGCTGACCGCCGCGACCGCCGAACCCGACATTCGCGCCATCGTCCTGACCGGCGCCGGTGACCGCGCCTTTTGCGCCGGCGCCGATCTGTCGGCTGGCTCCGGTTCATTCAAGTACGATTATTCCCAGGTCGGCATTCCCTTCGTGCGATTGATGAAGCAGGCACGGGACCTGACCATCCCCTTGATTGCCCGGGTCAACGGCCACACCATGGCCGGCGGCATGGGCATGCTGGGCATGTGCGACATGGCCATCGCGGTGGACAACGCCCGCTTCGGCATGCCGGAGGTCAAGGTTGGCGTCTTCCCAATGCAGATCATGGCCGTGCTGCAGCGGTTGATCCCCAACCGGAAGCTGTACGAGATGGCGTTGACCGGCGAGCCGATCACCGCCGCCGAAGCACTGGAGCTCGGCCTGATCAACTACATCGTGCCCGCCGCGGAACTCGATACCAAAGTGAACTGGCTGCTGTCCCGCCTTCTCGACAAGAGTCCCACCGCGATCCGCCGCGGCAAGCATGCCATGCGCCAAACGGAAAGCATGAGTTTCGATCAGTCAGCGATTTTCATGGAAGCGCAGATCGGCACCCTGGCGCTGACCGAAGACGCCGCCGAAGGCCGTCAGGCCTTCATCGAAAAGCGCCAACCCCTCTGGCCTGGGCGCTAAACCTACCCTCAATTGACCCGCGCTTCCTTTCCCTCCCAGAACGGCTTGCGCAGGTCAGTCTTGAGGATTTTACCCGCACCGGACAACGGCAAAGGCTCCTCCCTTAAATCGATGGTGCGCGGGCACTTATATCCGGCGATCAGCGTGTGGCAGTGCGCGATCAACTCGTCGGGCGTCGCCGTCATGCCAGGTTTCAGCCGGACGATCGCATGCACCCGTTCGCCCCACGTCTCATCCGGCACGCCGATCACCGCGCATTCGACCACCGCCTTGTGACTGTACAGAGCTTCCTCGGTCTCCGCCGAATACACGTTCTCGCCGCCGCTGATGATCATGTCCTTCACGCGGTCGACGATGAAGATAAATCCCTCCTCGTCCATGTAAGCGCCGTCGCCGGTATGCAGCCATCCGTTTCGTAACGTCCGGGCCGTCATTTCCGGCTGTTTCCAGTAACCCAGCATTACCATCGGACCGCGCGCGCAAATTTCACCAATCGTGCCGCGAGGAACTTCATTGTCGTCCAGATCGTGAATCCGGATCTCGCAATCGAGCACCGCCTGACCGGCGGACTTGACCCGTCCGGCATCCGGCCCCTCAAAGCAAATGTAGCGAGGATCCAACGCAGTCAGAAGGGGCGATGCCTCCGACTGGCCATACAAATGAACGAACTTCACACCGGGCATCACTTCCGTCGCGCGCCGTACCACTGCCTCCGGCATCGGCGAAGCACCGAACAGCAGCCGCTCCATGCTCGACAAATCGTGCTTCATCGCGTCCGGGTGGTTCACCAGCATGTTGATCATGGTTGGCACGATCAGCAGCAAGGTAATGCGGTATTGCTCGATCATCTTCATCAGCGCGACCGGTTCGTACCGCGGCAGGAAGTAATGCGTGCCGCGGTACCCGGTCACGAGGTACGTCATCGCGTTATCGGCCAGATGGAACATCGGCGCGGCGTGAACAAACCGCGTGTCCGGACTGGCCAGCGTGCTTGGATAGATGTTCAAGGCGTTCGACATGATGTTGTTATGGCTCAACATCACGCCCTTCGACCGCCCCGTCGTCCCACCGGTATAAAAAATCCCCGCCAGATCGTTGTTCGATCCAATTGAATCGGCGAACGGCGCGGCGTTCAAGAGCAACGTCTCGTAATCCAGCAGATTGACCGGCGCCGCGCCCTCTCCAATGTAAACCACCTGCTTTAAATCCGGCGTTTCCGGCAACACTTTTGGCAACACCGGCGCGAACGTATCGTCGATCATCAACGCGGCGCAGCCCGAATCCGCCAACCAGAACACGATCTCGGGCGGTGCCAACCGCGTGTTGATCGGCACGAACACAAAACCGCCCAACGATAACCCGAACAAGCATTCCAAATAGCGGTCGGAGTTCAACGACAGAATGCCAATCCGGTCGCCCGGCTTAAATCCCAGCCCATGCATCGCGCCGGCGAGTCGTTGGATCCGCTCCTCGAATTCCCGCCAGGTGCGCCTGCGATCGCCACATACGATCGCGAGCTCGCCCGCCCCGGTCTGTACCGCGCGGCGCACGAATTGCGAGATTTGCGTCATTCAGACCCTCCCTTGTCAGGCTCAGAAGACCACATCGATAACCAGGTTGGCAACGACCGGCTTAACCGAAGAATGGATGCTGGGCGCCGCGTGTGCCCTTCCGATCCAGGATCGCCAGTGCCTCGGCCAGGTCGTCGCCGGTCAGTTTCACGCCAAATCGGTTCCTGAGCGCATCGGGAAATTCCGCCTCCCGATCCAGCGTGAACCGCTCCACCCGGCCTTCCGGCCCACGTACCGTGATCCGGCCATTAAACAGGGTGTGGCGCGTCGCGTCCGCGCCCGGCCGGGCGACGATCAAATGGCTGACGAACGGACTGGCCGGATGGGTCGCGGTGAACCAGTTCGCGACCTCGAAATCGACGGGCAGTCTGGGATGCGGCGACAACCGATAGATGCTTTGCCAATCGTCGCCGGATTTCGCCTGCAATGTCAGTTCGTCACCGACCGGCAACAGCCGCATGACGTCGTGCGGTGTTCGCTGTTCAATCAGCGGGCGGAATTCGAGCGGTGCGGTCGGTGTCTGGTTGCCAAAGCCGACATCGGCCAGGAACGGTCCTTCCGGCAGATCGACCCGCAGCAGCATGTGCGTCGCCGGCCCGGACGCATCGGCCGCCATGCCGCGAATGACCCGCGCCAGGAGTCGCGTGGCCTGGAACCCGAGCGCGGTCAGCGCGGCATGCAGCAGCGTATTCTGCTCGAAGCAGTAGCCGCCGCGTTCGCTCGCGACCATTTTGTCCTGCAACGATCTTAGGTCCAACCGAGGCGTCCGCCCCAACAGCACGTCGATGTTCTCGAACGGAATGGTCGCGGTGTGCGCCGCGATCACCGCGCGCAAGGTTGCCAGATCCGGAACGCGCGGTCCGGCATAACTGATCCGCCGCAACCAGGCGTCAACCTCGAAGGCATCGTCAGACATCGAATTCCTCTCCGGGACCATCGCCAGGCCGCGGCCCGATTAGTAACCCATTAACCGGGCGGGAATAGCATGTGGGCCAGTTAGCAATGGCCACCGCGTAGCGGCAACACGGAGGCGACTGTGCCGAACTTCGACGAAACAGTGATCGTCGCGGACAACGATTCGATGATGCGCGGCCTGCTGCGCACCGTGCTGGATCAGCCCGGCCGGACCGTGCTGCTCTGCGCCGATGGGCTGGAGGCCGTGGAACTCGCGACCCAGACCCTGGCCACGCTGGTGCTGCTCGATTTGCGGATGCCCAGGATGGGCGGGATCGAAGCGTGCATGCGGATCCGGGAGTTGCCGCGCTACGCGGACGTCCCCATTGTCATACTGACCGTATTCGACGGGGAGGCTCTGAAGCGGCGCGCCATGATGGCGGGCGCGACGTCGTTCCTGGCCAAACCGTTCTCACGCGGCGCCTTGCTGCAGGCGATCAACCCGTTGATCGAGGCCCGCAAGCGCGGGCTGGAACTGGAGCGCGGACTGACCAGCGGGTGAAATTCGCGCCATTTGTCATTAGGGAAGCATTCATTGCTTGCCCCGAGTGCCATGCGCGGACGACAATGGTACGATGATCAGGAGACATGCCCTATCGCCGGAGGGCACCGGCTGCGAGGATGCCAGAACGGAGTACGCCAGGACGGGAGACCAGCGTTCCCCCGGTCCGACCTTCGCCGCGCTCGATCTCGGGACGAACAACTGCCGGATGCTGGTTGGCACGCCGTGCGGCAATGGTTTTCGGGTGCTGGACAGCTATTCCAGGATCGTCCGTCTGGGCGAAGGCCTGCATGACTCCGGCACGCTCTGCCCCACCGCGATGGATCGGGCCGTGGCAGCCTTACAGGATTGCGCGGAAAAACTGGCCCGATCTCGCCCGCGCATGGTGCGCGCCATCGCCACGGAGGCGTGCCGGCGCGCGCGGAACGGGGCGGAGTTCCTGGACCGGGTCAAACGCGAGACCGGCCTCGAGGTTGGGGTCATTTCCAGCCGGGAGGAAGCAGAACTCGCGCTGGAATCCTGCACCCCGTTGCTACAGGGCGCGGGACGTAGGGCCTTGCTGTTCGATATCGGCGGCGGTTCCACCGAACTGGCCTGGGTGCGCGTCGAATGCGGCATGCCGTCGCTGATTGGTTATGCCTCGCTGCCGGTGGGCGTCGTGACCCTGGCCGAGCGCTTTGGCGCCGCCGTTTTCACGGAAGAGGGATTCGACGCGATGGTGGAGGACGTGACCGCTCGCCTGGTCGCGTTCGAAGGCGTGCATTGCATTGGCCGCGAAATCCGCGATGGCGGCGTGCGCCTTCTGGGCACCTCCGGCACCGTGACCACTCTGGCGAGCGTGGTGCTGAACCTGGAGCGTTACCGTCGTGCTCTCGTCGATGGCATCGCGCTCAGTCGGCAGGACGCCGACGAGGCGTTGTCCAGCCTCCGCGCGATGGATCGCGATGCGTTGGCGCTGCATCCCTGCGTGGGTCCCGACCGTGCCGACTTCGTCATGCCCGGCTGTGCGATCTACGCCGCGATCGCCTCGATGTGGCCGGCCCCCGACGTGGTCGTGGCCGATCGTGGCCTGCGCGAGGGCATGCTTCTGCGCATGATCCGCGCCGACCGCGCCCGGCTTGAACGCCGGCGGAGCATACCGGAACGGTCATGAGCGTCTCGTCGTGAGCAAGAATGCCGTCCCGCCGGGCGGGCGAAAACTGACGGTCAACGTCAAAACCGCCAAGAAACGCAGCCCAGCCTCCGCTGAGTGGCTGCGGCGGCAGTTGAACGATCCGTATGTCGTGGCGGCGAAGCAGCAAGGCTGGCGCTCGAGGGCGGCGTTCAAGCTGCTGGAAATGGACGATCGTTTTCACATGATCGCCCGCGATGCCCGGGTCATCGATCTCGGCGCGGCCCCCGGTGGCTGGGCTCAGGTCGCGGTTCGGCGCGGCGCGGCACGAGTGATCGGAGTCGATCTGTTGCCGATGGATCCCATCTCAGGGACGACCTTGATCCAGGGCGACTTCAACGATCCCGATATGCCGGAGCGCCTGGCGTCCGAGTTGGGTGGCAAGGCCGATCTGGTGCTCTCCGATATGGCGCCCAACACCACAGGCCATTCCGCGACCGACCACCTGCGGATCATGGCTCTGGCCGAGCTGGCCGCCCACTTCGCGCGGGAGGTCTTGGCGCCCGAAGGCTCGTTTGTCGCGAAGGTGTTTCAGGGTGGCTCGGAGCGGGCGATGCTGGACGCTTTGAAGCGGGATTTCACCAGCGTGCGGCACGCGAAACCGCCGGCCAGCCGCAAGGAGTCGAGCGAACTCTACGTGGTGGCGATGGGTTTTCGCGGCGGCTCCGCGTCCGATTGACGCGTCAGGCCGGGTTCGGCCGCGACCGGATCAGCGCCCGCATCGCGCCGCCCGCCAGCAGTCCCCAGAATGCTCCGCTGATCCCGAAGAAACTCAGGCCTGACGCGGTCACCAGGAACGTGATCAGCGCGGCCTCGCGCCCGTCCGCCTCGGCCATCGCGCCCATCAACGCGCCTCCCAACGCTCCCAGCAGAGCCAGGCCTGCGACCGCCTCGATCAGCACGGGCGGTGAAACGGCGATGAGGCTGGTCGCCGCTCCCGCCAATAATCCGAACACGATGTAGGTCGCGCCGGCGACCACGGCAGCCCAGTACCGCCGCGCTGGATCGGGATGCGCGTCGGGACCCGCGCATAACGCGGCGGTGATCGCGGCGAGATTGACCGCGTGGCCGCCGAACGGCGCCGCCAGCAAGGTGAACAGCCCGGTGACCCGAAACAGCGGCCCAGCGGGAGGCGTGTAGCCATTGACCGCGAGCACCGCCATGCCAGGAATATTTTGCGATGCCATCGTCACCAGGAAAAGCGGCAGCGCGAGCCCGATCATCGCCGACGTCGACCAGACCGGAACCATCACCATGGGTGCCGCCAGCCAATCGACTGTCTCATTCGCCGGGCCCTGAAACATCAGCAATACGACCATCACCGCCACAGCCGCGGGTACCGCATACAGCCGCCAGAAGCGCCAAACCACAGCCCAGACCAGGATCACCGGCAGCGCCATGGCCGGCGTGACCGCCACCGCGTGGATCGGCGCGAGGCACAAACTCAACAAGACGCCCGCCAGCATCGCGTTGGCGAGGGAGGGTGGGATCGCCGCTACCGCTCGCCCCAAAGGGCGCCACAGTCCGGCGATCACGATCAGCGCGCCACTGAGCAGGAACGCGCCGACCGCCGCCTGAAATCCTCCGTCCGGGACCACTGACGACGCCAGCAGCGCTCCCCCGGGCGTTGACCAGGCGATACTGATCGGCTGCCGATACCAAAGGCTGAGCACGATCGCGCAAACCCCCATCGCCACCGCCAGCGCCATCAGCCCTGACGCCGCCTGGGCCGGCGACGCACCCACGGACGTCAGCCCTTTCAACACGACCGCGAAGGACGACGCGAACCCGACGAACGCCGCCAGAATGCCGCCGAAGAAAGCCTGCCGCGTCACTCAGCGATGCGCGATGGACACCGGATCGCCCAATGGTTCGGCGGTGAGGAAGCCGAGTTGGTCGTTTTCCAGCACCAGACAGGTCATCTCCCCGCCGAACACGGCGCCGGTGTCGATCGCGATGCGATTATGCCGGATGACCGGCGCTTTCACCGGCGAGTGCCCGTGCACGACCACTGCGCCAAAATTCATCTCGGAATAAAGAAACGGCTGCCGCATGCGCAGCACATCGTCCCGCGCCTGCTCCGACAGTGGGACGCCCGGCCGAACACCCGCGTGGACGAAGGCGTATCCCCCTTCCTGGTGCATGAGTTTTAGTTCCCGCAGGAACCGCATATGCGCGTCCGGAACGTGCTGGCGCCAGGTCTCGCGCGGGGAGTCCGGATCGACGCCGTAGCTTTGCAGCGACGGCCGCCCGCCGGTGAACAGCCAGTCGGTCGCCGCCGCCCGTTCCCCGTTCAGGGCTTCGATCATCGTGTTTTCGTGATTGCCCATCAGGTTGACCATGTCGGTCCCCGAGATCGGCGATCCGTCGATCAGACGCTCGATCACGCCGCGCGTGTCCACGCCACGATCGACATAGTCGCCCACGTGCAATAACAACGCCGACGCGATCGGCCGGCGCGCGAGATCTTCCTGGATCTTCGCATGCAAACTCGCGAGTTGCGCGGCGCAGCCATGGATATCGCCGATGGCGTAGACCCGGCGGCCGGGCGGCAATGTGGCGGGGGCGGGAGAAAGCTCGATCATGACATCATCGGCTATCAGCCCAATTGGCCTTTGGGCAAGGGGGTGCGGGGTGGACGCGTGGGACGGGTCTGGCTCAGGGTAGCGCATGGCTCTTCGTTATCTGCTGATCGTGCCGCTGCTGTTGCTGTTGTCCTGGCATCGCTCGCGTGCCGCCGAACCAACCTTGCGGGTCGGCGTGCAATCCGCCTTCGTCGTCGATCCGCACGTCCTGTTTATCGGGCCCAACATGGCCGCGGCGCGGCATCTCTACGATAGCTTTGTTGGCAAGGACGCCGACGCGCGCTGGACGCCGACGTTGGCCATCTCCTGGCGACAGGTCGATCCGTTGACATGGGAGTTCGCGTTGCGCCCGAATGTGCGCTTCAGCGATGGCTCGCCTTTCACCTCCGAGGACGTTGTCGCCAGCGTCAGGCGCATTCCCACGATCCCGAATAACCCCGGTCCCTACACGACCAATCTCCGCACCATTACAAGCACGGTCGCTGTTGATCCGCTGACGATCCGGGTCACCACCGACCGCCCCAATCCTTTGTTGCCAGGTCAGTTCACCAACATCTTCATCCTGTCGAAATCCGTCGTCGGCGCGCCGCCCGAGGACTTCTCGTCAGCCCGCGCCACGATCGGCACTGGCCCGTTTCGCCTGGTGTCATTCCGCTACGGCGACGTCGCGGAGCTTGAACCGAATCCGTATTACTGGGGTCCGCCCTCACCCTGGAAACACGTGACGCTGCGCGTGATCGGCAACGACGCGGCGCGCGAGGCGGCATTGCTGGCCGGCGACCTCGACCTGATCGAGAACGTACCGCCCGAAGATGTTGCCCGGCTGCGCGCGACCCGCGATATCGCGGTGTTCGCGCGGCCGGCCGATCGGGTGGCGTTTTTGTTGCCGAACGTCGCGCCTGATACGCTGCCGTTGTTGACCGATCGGCAAGGCAAGCAATTGCCGAGCAATCCCCTACGTGATGCGCGCGTGCGCCAGGCGCTGTCGCTCGGGCTGGATCGGACGGCTCTGGTCGAGCGTGCTTTGTCCGGTCAGGGTGCCGCGACGATGCAGTTGGTACCGGAGGGTTTTGGCGGCTGGGACCCGTCCGTGCCGGTTCCCGCGGTGAACCCGGTGGCGGCCCGAGCGAAACTGGCGGAAGCCGGCTTTCCGGATGGGTTCGGCATGACGTTGGCGTGTCCCAACGATCGCTGGGTTTCCGATGCGCGCGTTTGCCAGGCCGTCGCGCAAATGCTGTCACGTTCCGGTTTCGCGATGAAGGTCGAGACGATGCCGGGCAGCGTGTTCTTTCCCCGCTCCCGCGCCGGCAAGAACGAATGGCCGCTGATCATGTACGAGTTGTCGCTGTCGTCACTGCGGGATGGCCAATACATCCTGCAACTTGTCGCGGAGACGCATGACGACTCGCGCGCGATTGGCGACGGCAATCGCGGTGGATTTTCCAACCCCGATTTAGACCAGATCATCGAGGCCGCCGTGATTCGTTCCGATGCCGGCCGCGACGCCGCCATACGCCACGCCCTCGCCGAAACCGTCGCCAGACTGGGCGTTATCCCAATGTACATCGAGCCAACCATCGCGGCGACCCGCGGTGGCGTCGTGTATCATCCCCGTCTGGATCAGCAATTGGTGGCGACCGAGGCGGTCCCGCGGTAGGCCTCGTTGCGTAAGGCGAACTATCGATGGAATGCGTGTGACGCTCTCTCAGCCGTCATGACCGGGCTTGACCCGGTCATCTATCGCCGCACTGCGCTGGGCGATTGCCGCGGCGCCCCGGACACGGCAGGGTTATCTCAATCGCAAACGGAGGCACGGCCATGCTCGACAATCCGCCGCTCGTGACCATTCATCGTGGCTTTCGGCGTCCCGCTCCCGGGCTGATCGAAAGCTTCCGAGGCGCGCAAACCTCGCACCTCGCAGATGCGATGGATGGACGTGGCGCGTTGGATTACCGGATTAAACCCGTCGATCCGGCGAATGCGAGTTTCGTTGGTCCGGCGATCACCGCGTTCGCTTATCCCGCCGACGTGCTCGCCGTGTTCACCGCGTTGTCCGAGGCGCAGCCGGGCGACGTGATCGTCTGCGCGAACGACGCATTCACGAAAACCGCCGTGATCGGTGATCTCGCCGCCGGAATGATGAAGAACGCGGGTGTCGCGGCCTTCGTGACCGATGGTCTGGCGCGTGACAAAGCCGGCATTGTCGAGGCGGGCCTGCCCTTGTTCTGCGCGGGGATTCAGCCGAACTCACCCGCGATGAACGGCCCAGGAGTGGTTGGCGCGGCGATTAATTTGGGCGATGTGCATGTGAACCCGGGCGATGTGATTGTCGGCGATGCTGACGGCGTGGTTGTCATTCCCGCCAATCGTTTGGAGGTCGTTTTGGAGCGCCTGCGCCGGATTCAGCAGGCCGAGACCCGCGCCGTGCAACGCGTGCTGGAAGGCGCGACGATGTCGGAGGCCGCGCGCAAGTTGATCGAGCAGGCGACGATTATCGAGTGAGCGGTCAGCCCGGTATTGTCAACTGGATCAGCGGCTGCCATGCGCTCGCCGTCTGTTCCAGCCCGCGGCAGGCATCGATTAACCCATCGAACCGTTGTGGCGTGATGGCGAGACCGGAAACGATCGGGCTGATACGTTTCGCTTCTTCTTCGAAATCCCAGATAAACTCGCGGCCGGTGCCCTCCCGCGTAAAGCTGCGCCCGTCCTTGGTGAAAATCGTCACCCGCGGACCGAACAGCGTGCGATGTGCCATCGGGATCAGCGTGATCCGGTTCATGAGTTCCAGAACCTCGGGCGGATCGGTCTCTCCTGGCGCAGGTTGGCCACCGCGCAGCAACGGATAGCCGCGGGTCACCGCGCCATACGCCGAGAAATACTGTGTCGATCCCACCGGTGGCGGATTCTCGATCACTCGAACCGGAAACGCCGGGCTTGGATAAAGTGTCTCCAGCCAGTTCACCACCGCCTCGATACGATCGATATCGTGGTAATGGATGTCATGCTCTTCGCACAGCCTCGCCGTCACATCGACGTGCGCGATATTATATCCGGCGGTTGAATAAATCCGGTACAGCGTTTCCAGGAACATCCACTCGGAACCCAGACCTTCGGTGATCTTGCTGAGATCGGTACGATTGAGCCCCGTGAAGCTGTACCGAAGCTGACCGAGATTATTCCCGGTGTAGGAGTGGTAGAACCCGGCTTCACCCTCCAATGTGGTCTCGCCGCCGGGCGTGCCATGCTTCGCCAGTGCCACGGCCAACAAGGCATTGCGGACCGCGCCGCCCTCGCGCAACGAACGTCCGCCGCTGCGAATACCCTCCAGATTGCCACTGGCGAGATTGACGCACTGAGCAATCGCGCCGTTGATCTGGTTCGCGTCCAACCCATAAATCTTCGCCGCCGCGACCGCGGCGCCAAATATCCCGAACACCGGTCCGGAATGGAAGCCGCGCGACATCACCGTCGGAATAAACTCCGACGCCATGCGCTCCATGACTTCGTAGGCGGCGGCGATGGCGGTAAGAAAGGTCTTGCCTGAGCAACCGGTCACTTCCGCCGCGGCGAGGGCAGCCGGCATGATGGCGATGCCAGGATGCGTCAGCATGCGGAACGTATCCCACTTACCGCCGGCGAAAATCATCTCCGCGTTGACGAACGCCGCGCCGGCCTTCGTGAACTTCTCACCGCTGCACAGCGCGGTGGCGACGCCCGCGCCCCCCGCTTCTTCCTCGCGCATGATGGCCAGAGCCTGATGTGTCGCCGGCATGTCATGCGCCACTAACGCCGAACTCAATGCCTGCAACGTGACACCCTTCGCGCGATCCACCACGGCGCCTGGCAGATCCTCAAACTTAAGGTTGGCGACGAACGCGGCGAACTGCCGGCTGAGAGACATGGTGACGTCCTTTCGAGAGATTACAACGGTCGCATGGGCGGCAACGCGGCCGCGGGATCGAGATCCAGTTCATGCAGCCCGATATTCCACAGGCAAAAATCAGACGGCGGCGGTTGGATTTCCGCCAGCGCGCCGTCGCGGAACAACTGCTCCAGCCGTGATCCTTTGAAGATCCCGTGCGCTCCGCCAAGCGTCAGTGCCACGCGTGTGATGCGGCTGGTCGCGACGCCGACCATGTATTTCGCCCGAAACATCGCAGCCATCGTCTCGGGCGTGGGCCCATGCTGGTCGCGTAACCACGCGGACCGATACGTGATCAACCGCGCCGCTTCCAGATCGACACTCAATTCCGCCACATGTCTCCGCACGTCCGGATGCCACGCCATCGACTGGGCGTACCCCTCCGGCCGCCGTTCGGTCACGACTTCGCGCAGTTCGTCGTAAGCCGCGCCCGCGAGCCCCAGATAAACCGCCGTGTAGGAACCCCAGAACCAGTTCGCGCCGCCAAGCCGAAACGGACGGATATCGTCGGACCGATAAATCACCGATGCGTCCGGAACAAAGCACTCATTCAGCACAAGCGAGTCGCTGCGGGTGGCGCGCATTCCGAGCGTATCCCAATTGGCGATCACCTCGCGCCCCTCGGCGTCCGGCGGGATCAACGCGAGCATCCCCGCGGTCGGCGATGTCGCGGTTTCCGGATACACCAGCACCATGACGTAATCCGCCGCCTCGATCATCGAGGCGAACATCTTCCGTCCGGTGATGCGATATCCGCCATCGACCGGCCGCGCGCGCACCGACAGCGGCCGCTCTCCAATCAGCGACGTATGCCCGGTCTCGGAAAAATTGCCGCCGAGCATCTTCTCCTGGCGCACCACGAGATCGACGATCTTACGTTTCGCTTCAACCGTGACCTCATCGCTCTCGACGATCGGCATCACCACCGAGGCGTGCATATTGAACGCGAGCGCGGTAGCGGGACAACCGCGACCCAAAGCTTCGTAAGCGATGGTGTGACTGAGAAAATCAAATCCCGATCCGCCCCATTCACGCGGAATGGTCAGATGCAGGAACCCTTCCTGACGTAAGCGTTGGTAGTTTTCGGTCGGGTGCGACGCATCACGATCATGCTGGGCCGAGCGCACCGCGAAATCGGCCGCCAGTTCCAGACAACGGTCTCGCAGGTGCCTTTGTTCGGCGCTCAGGTCGAAATCCACGTCACTTCAATCCGGCGAGTTCCGCGACGGCCTCTAGCTGCTCGGCGTGGCGGGAGACCGGATTGAGCAACAAATGATTGGCACCGGATGCCATCAGTTCCTCCAATCGTTCCGCCACGTGTTCCGGCGTCCCGTGGATGCCCGACGCATCGGTCCCGGCCGGGTTGTGATAAACCTCGGTGAACCAGCGATTCAATTCCGCGCGTGCGACGGCGGGCCGCTCATCCACCGCCATGAAGACCCGCTTGGAAATCGGGAACGTTGCCGGGTCGCGTCCGGCCTTCTCCAGTTCCTGCTTGAGGATTGGCACGGATTCCTGAAACTCGGCGATGCTCGATCCGCCCGAGCCCATCCATCCATCCGCGATCCGAGCGGCACGGCGCACGGCATTGGGATGACCAACCCCCATCCACAACGGCGGCCGAGGTTTCCGCGCCGGCCGTTGACCCAACGATACGTTATCGACCTGATACATCTCACCGTGGAAGGTGACCGTCTCGTTCGACCACAATGCCTTGATCAGTTCGACTTCTTCACGGAACCGGGTCACCCGCGCCGCGGCGGGGATCTGAAAGTCCCGGTAATGATGCTCTCGCCCAAGCCCGACCGCCAAAATCGCTCTTCCACCGCTGACGAAATCCAATGTCGCCCACTGATGCGCGACCATCAGCGGGTTGTGGATCGGCAACACGACGACGGAGGCTCCGACGCCGATGCGTGTGGTGATCGCGGCGGCGTAGGTCAAAATCACCACCGGATCGAAACATGTGGCCTGGTCCACGGTGTTTTCGGTGACCCATAAATCGCGGAAGCCAAGCTCCTCGGCACGCCGGGCGACCGCCGCGACGGTTGTCATTACCAGTTTGTCGGGCGACCGATGCGGCAACGACATGCCAAGAGGAATCAGGTCTTTCAGGGCCACGATACGACGCTCCTAAACCTTCTCGATCACTTCCATTTGCGCGCCGTCCGGACATTCCAGGAAGCAAACGCGGCGGCCGACGTCGCGCGGCAGTTCTTCCAGGATTTTGACGCCTCGCTCCCGCAGGCTCGCCAGCGTTCCCACATAATCGTCGGTGTTCACCGCGAGATGCTCGATGCCGTAGTGCTGCTCGTGGTTTTGCGTCGCGTTGATATCGGTCACGTTCAGTTGCAGCCCGTGCAAATCGAGATTGAACCCGGTGTCGGTCTTTTGCTTCAACGTCGCGCCAAAATTCTCGATATAAAATTGGATCGTCTTCGCCGGATCGCGGGTCTTGATATGCACGTGGTTGAGTTTGAACGCCATGTTGGTTCTCCCCGGTGTGGCTGCCCGATTGGGCGCGCATCCTGTCCTTCGGTCAAGATCGTGGCATTGTGCCGCCAACAAATCGAAGGAGGGTTCCATGACCGTCGCCCGCCAATTGGCCGCGTTTCTGACTGAAACCAAAAACCTGCCGGACCACGCGCTGGATAACGCGGCGATGATCGTCGCCAGCACGCTCGCCAGCGCGGCCTGCGGCACCAGGATCGAATCAGCCCAGATCATCCGTGCCATGGCGCAGGAGAGGGGAGGACGAGGCGATGCCGCCATCTGGTTCGACACCGGGGAGAAATTTCCCGTCGCCAGCGCCATCCAGGTCAACGCGGTGCTGAGTGACGCCGCCGCCTCCGACGACAGCGATCTGCGAAACATCGTGCACGCCGGCACGCCATTGACCGCCGCGTCGCTGGCGTTCGCCGAACGCGAGGGCGTCGCCGGTCATGCGGTCCTTGAAGCGATCGTTCTCGGCTACGAAGCGGCGGGACGGATCAGCGAGGCGATCACCCCGGGCTTCAAGGAGCGCGGCTTCCACGGCTGTCTCGGTGCCGCGTTCGCGTCGGCGGTCGCGTCGGGACGAATGTTGAACCTGGACGCGGAGCAGATGGCGCAAGCGATCGCTCTGACCGCCGTTTCGGTTGGCGGTTTGGCGACCGCGGCGGACACCAGTTTTTCCCGCGAATACCACGCCGGCCTCGCGGCGATGCATGGCGCGAACGCGGCCCTCGCGGCCCGCCGGGGCTTCACTGGCGAACCGAGAATTCTCGAGACCCGCCATGGTTTTTTCGAAGCGTTCGGCGGCGTCGACGGCGCGACGGCGGCCGAAGTCGCCACCCGCGATCTGGGAGGCAGTTGGGATATCGTCACCGACATGGCGATCAAGCTGGTTCCCGGCGGCCATCCTTACCATGCGATCGCCGAGGCCGCCGCGAACGCCGCGCGTCAGGCCGCCGTCTCCGCCGAACAAATCGCCAGCATTACGATCCACCGTCCAGGAATGAGGACATTAAGTGGTCCGCTGCATCCGGCGGATTTGATCGACATGGCGCACAGTCCCGCTTACTTCGCCGCCGCCGGTGCCGCCGATCGCGATTTCTCCTGGACGCATGCGAGCGCGGCGAAGATCGCCGATCCCATTATCGATGCCCTGATCGATAAAGTCAGTGTCGGTGCCGAGCCGACTGAGAACCTGTCTCGCTACCGGCAAGGTGCGACCGTCGTGATCCGGGTCCAGGATGGCCGTGCGTTTTCCAGTACGGTGTTCGAACCGAAGGGGTCCGCCGCGTCGGGCCTGTCCTGGAACGATGTCAATCTGAAATATCGGACGCTCATGCCCGCCTCCGGACTGCCGGAGC
>PLSZ01000311.1 GCA_003164305.1 Acetobacteraceae bacterium | reverse complement strand
GTCCTCGTCTGGTCGTCCAACGACTACCTCGCGATGGGCGGCCATCCGGTCGTCATCGAGGCCGCCTGCGCCGCCGCGCGCACCATGGGCGCCGGCGCCGGCGGCACGCGCAACATCTCCGGCACCAGCCCCTTGCACGACGCGCTGGAGGCGGAACTCGCCTCGCTGCACGGCAAGCAATCCGGCCTGCTGTTCACCTCCGGCTTCGTCTCCAACCAGGCCGCCTTATCGACCATTCTGAACAGCCTCCCGCATGGCCCCGAGCACCCCTGGCTGGTGTTCTCGGACGAGAAGAACCACGCCTCGATGATCGCCGGCATCAAGGGCTCGCGCGCGGCGTGTTCGATCTTCCGCCACAACGACATGGCGCATCTGGAGGCGTTGTTGCGCGCCGCCCCCACCGCCGCGCCGAAGCTGATCGCGTTCGAGTCGGTGTATTCGATGGACGCCGACATCGCCCCGATCGGCGCGATCTGCGATCTGGCCAAGCGCTATGGCGCGATGACCTACCTCGATGAGGTGCACGCGGTCGGCATGTATGGCCCGAACGGCGGCGGAGTCAGCGAACGCGACGGCGTGGCGCATCGCGTCGATATCATCGAGGGCACGCTCGCGAAGGGGTTCGGCTGCCACGGCGGCTATATCGTCGGCGACGCCGAGGTGATCGATTTCATCCGCTCCACCGCGCCGGGGTTCATTTTCACCACGTCGCTGCCGCCGATGACCATGGCGGCGGCTCTGGCGAGCGTGCGGCACGTGCGCGGCGACCACGCGCGGCGGGCGAAGCTGTTCGAACGGGCGGACGCGTTGAAGCGGCGGTTCGACCGGGCGGGGTTGCCGCGGATCGAGTCCGAGAGCCACATCGTGCCGCTGCATATCGGCGAGGCCGGNNTTGTGCACCGAGGTCAGTCAGCGGCTGCTGTCCGAGCACGGGATGTACGCGACGCCGATCAATTACCCGACGGTGCCTCGGGGCGAGGAACGGTTGCGGTTCACGCCGGGGCCGATGCATACCGACGCGATGATGGACCAGTTGGTGGACGCGCTGTGCGCGATCGTCCCGATGGAGCGGCGCAGGGCCGCGTGAGGCGCGGTCTCTCGGTCTTCCTCTCACTTGGTCAACCTCGGGCGCGTCATCCCCTGGGCGTGGGTTTCTCGTCATCCTCGGCCTTGAGCCGAGGATCGGTCGGTTCAGGCACCCCGGCTGAAATTAGCTTCCTTCGCGCGTGAAATGATGTTCGGGTCAAGCCCGAACATGACGTAAGGGCCCGANNGTAAGGGCCCGAACATGACGTAAGGACCCGAACATGACGTAAGGACCCGAACATGACGTAAGGATCGGAGCGATTGTCCCGCCTCCAGCGGCGGCCGCCGTTTACCTCCCGGCCGCGCCAGCCTAACCATCGCCCACCCATGGCCAGACAACCCAGCCCTCTGCCGTCGCTGCACGCTCTGCTCGCCACGCCCGAGGCCGCCGCGCTGACCGAGCGGTTCAGCCGCGTCACCGTGACCGAAACCCTGCGCGCCGTGCTCGAAGACCACCGCGAAGCCCGTCGCTTCCACGTCCCACCGGCTGACATTCTCGGCGCCGCGGCCGACGCCCTCGCCCGCCGCTTCGCCGCTTCCCAACGACCGGTGTTCAACCTCACCGGCACCGTCCTGCATACCAATCTCGGCCGCGCGCCGCTGCCCCCGGAAGCCGCCGAGGCCGCCGCCGCCGCGATGCGTGGGGCCACCAACCTGGAATACGACCTGGACACCGGCCGCCGCGGCGAACGCGACGACCACATCGCGGGACTTCTGCGCGAACTGACCGGCGCCGAGGCCGCGACGGTGGTCAACAACAACGCCGCCGCGGTCATGCTGACCCTCAACACGATCGCCCTGGGCCGTCAGGTCCCGGTGTCGCGCGGCGAACTGATCGAGATCGGCGGCGCCTTCCGCATCCCCGACATCATGAGCCGCTCCGGCGCCATCCTGCGCGAGGTCGGCACCACCAATCGCACGCACAAACGCGACTACCAGGCCGCGATCGGCCCCGAAACCGCGGCGCTGATGCGGGTGCACCAGGCCAATTACGCGATCGCCGGCTTCACCGCCGCCGTGTCCACCAAGGACCNNCGGGAATCGCTGCTGGCGGGTGTCGATATCGTGACATTTTCGGGCGACAAGCTGCTCGGCGGCCCGCAGGCCGGTCTCATCGTCGGCCGCGCCGACCTGATCAAACAACTCAACGCCAATCCGCTGAAACGCGCGCTGCGCCTGGACAAGGGGCGCCTCGCCGCGTTGGAGGCCGTGCTGCGCCTGTATCTCGACCCCGACCGTCTGGCGCTTCGGTTGCCGGCGTTGCGTCTGCTGACCCGCCCGGAGGCCGAGATACGCGCCACCGCCGAGCGGATCGCCGACGGGGCGCGCGCGACGTGGCCGGACCGGGAGGTTACGGTGATGCCATGCCGTAGTCAGATCGGCTCGGGCGCGCTGCCGGTCGATCTGCTGCCCTCGGCCGCGGTGACCATCGGCGGCAAGGCACTCGACGGCCTCGCCGGCACGCTGCGGGCGCTCCCCAGGCCGGTGATCGGACGCATCGGCGAGGGCCGGTTGTGGCTGGACTGCCGCTGCCTGGAGCCGCGCGAGGAAGCGGAATTTCTCCGCCAGCTGCCGAAACCGGCTTGAATCATTCCCAAACCGCGCTGACCCTTTCCAAATCGTGCCGGCGCGTGGATGATCCCCGGCGGAGGAGAAGCGGCCCCGGTGGGTCGGCCGGACTTCAAACCCGGTTGGGGTCGCCGAGCGATCCTGGGCAGGTTCGACTCCTGCTCTCTTCCGCCGATATGTACGCTGGCGTACATATGTGACTGTACGGCCGAGCCCTGTGGCAATGTTGCAACAGCGGTCAGTGAATGAAAGGCGCGCCCCTGTTAATTCGGCGGTTGTATCGTTAATCATGGACGCGACGAGTTGTCGTGCGGACCGCCGCTGTACTTTAACCAGGAGAAGACGAATGAAGCTCCGGAATGTTCTGCTTGCTTCGGCCATGATGGCCTTGCCAATGGTTACCGCCAACGCCCAGCCGGTGACAGGACTTTATGTTGGCGCGGGCCTCGGCGCGAATTTCATGCAGCGTGAAACGTTCAAGGGCCCGGTTGGCGGCAATGGCAATATGCGTGTCGATATCGGACCCGCTGCCGTGGTCAGCCTCGGCTATGGTTTCGGCAACGGTTTCCGCGCTGAGATCGAAGGGAATTACCGCCAGAATAACGGCATGAACAATCCGTCGGGCTATGGTTACCCGGCCAGCGGCGGCGGTCAGGAACAGAAGGCCGGCGGCATGGTCAACGTGCTGTACGATTTCGTGGGCCTGGTGCCGATGGTGCAGCCCTACATCGGCGCGGGCGTCGGTTATGAGGCCGTGATTGAACAAGGTCTGCATGTGACGGGGGGCGTTCCCGCCTTCACCGCCCCAAGCTTCGCCGGCCCCAACCGCACCAAGGGCAGCTTCGCGTATCAGGCGATTCTCGGTGCCGCCATGCCGATCCCCGGCATGCCTGGCCTGTCGCTGACCGCCGAGTACCGCTTCATGGGTCTCGCCGGCACGCGTAACTACCCATTGGCTGGTGGCGCTCCTGGTTCGATCGCCGCGACCAACGACTACAACCACGCGGTGCTGATCGGCATGCGCTATGAATTCGGTGTGGCGCCGCCTCCGGCTCCGGCGCCGATGCCCGTCGCCGACATGGGCGCGAAGACGTTCCTCGTGTTCTTCGACTGGGATAAGGCCGATCTGACCTCCCGCGGCGAAGCGATCGTCAAGGACGCGGCGACTTACTCCACGCACACCCAGTACACGCGGATCGACGTGGACGGGAACACCGATACTTCCGGCACCCCGCAATACAACATGGGTCTGTCGGAGCGTCGCGCCCGTGTGGTCGCGGGTGAGTTGGTGCGCGATGGCGTGCCGCAGAGCGCGATCTCCATGCACGCTTACGGCGAAACCAAGCTGCTGGTGCCGACCGGCGACGGCGTGCGTGAGCCGCAGAACCGCCGCGTGGAAATCGTCTTCCACTAAGCCGGCAGGTCCCGGTTCGCCGGGAACGATGGTCCGAACCATGGGGCGTCCCGATTACAACCCGGGGCGCCCTTTGTTTTTCCCGATCCGTTCGCCGATTCCATCGGCAACCCCGCTTCCCCGGAACGCCGGGTTGTCGCAGCCTCAGTAACGAACGATGGGAGGCGATTATGACGAATATTTCATGAGCGTCCCCTGGTTATGTCGGGCGCGAAAGCATTAGGCCCGATGAGGGCCACGTCGCGTCCCCCTCTTCATCGCCCGCCTGCATCGGGAAACGTATATTGGGAGCAGTCAGCATGAGGCTTCGGCCGGTTCTTCTTCTGGCGTTCGCGGTCCTCACCACGTCCTGGGCCGCGAGCGCACAGCCGATCCAGGGCATCTACATCGGCGCCGGCGCCGGCTTGCGAGCGCCGACCTCACCAACCAACACGCCGGTCACGCACGGCATCAACGGCAACTTCGATATCGATGAAGCTCTGGGCTACGACTCCAACCTCAGCCTCGGCTACGCCCTGGGCAACGGCTGGCGGTTCGAGGTGGAGGGCACGTTCGGCAAAAGCAACGTGAAGGGCACGTCCGGCACGACGTTTCCCGCCACCGGCTCCGGCTCGGTGCGCAATCTCGGCCTCATGGCCAACGCGCTGTTCGACATGGATATCGGCTCACCCTACGTCTATCCGTATATCGGAGCCGGTATCGGCTATCAGTCCACGCGGCTGGATGGGTTCGCGATGACGGCCACCAGCAAGCCGCTGGTGTTCTCGGCCAGCGGCGACGCGGGCGGGATCGCCGGTCAGGCGATCGCGGGGGTATCATTTCCGATCCCCAACATGCCCGGGCTGTCGCTGACCGCCGACTATCGCTTCATGGATATTCTGGGCGGCGAGACGTTCAATGGGTTGACCTCGACCGGCGGGGCTCCGGTGCTCAGCGCGACGAAGTTTCACAATCAGTTCAACCAGACCCTGATGTTCGGCGTGCGCTATGCGTTCAATACGCCGCCTCCGGCCGCGGTGGCGCCACAGGCGTCGTTGGCCGCGCCGCCGGCGGGTCGGGGCCAGGGCGGGGTTCAAACGTATCAGGTCGATTTCGGACTGGATATCGCGACGATCAGCGACCGGACCCGCTGGATCGTGAAGCAAGCGGCGGAATCGGCCAGGCGGCGGGACACGCGGATCGAAGTGACCCAGGCCGCATCGGACAAGGCGCTGTCCGAGCGTCGCGCGCGAGCCCTCGCCGGCGCGCTGATCGGCGAGGGAGTGCCCAGTGAAACGATCGCGATTCACGCGCGGGGGGATGCGGAGCGGTCGCCGAACCGGCGCGTCGAGATCGTGATCGATTAAGGGTCACCTCGCGCGGGCGGTTGGCAGGCAATCCGAGGGATCCCGCTCTTGTTGAGGGAGGGCCGCCCGACCGACTGACTGGCAACGGACCATTCCCGTCATCCCGGGCTCGACCCGGGATCGCTCACGTCGGGCCGGTGGCCTGATCCCGAGACAACAACCGCGGTCTACCGCCACTGCGACGCGGCCCCACCCCCGCCGCTATAGGCCGCCGCCGCGGTTCATGGCACTCTGCGCCCAGAAAGCGACCCTTGGGAGAATCGTCCGATGGCCGAGTTTCCGGCGAAAGCCGGTGCGGTACCGTGCGCCCACGCGCCGGCCCAGATGGCCCGAAACCGATCCTTCGGGTGTGACGATCTCGACAGAATCGACGGCGATTTCTCGCGGTTCGGCCATGTCGCGGCCCGGGCCGGCCTTGAGCGAAACGCTTCACTTTCGCGATGACCACGACCGCCCTCGCGCGCGGCACGAGGTTGGGCGAGCTGTGGCCCGCCATCACCGCCGCGCTGTCGTTTTCCAGCGTCGATATCATGATCAAGGTGGTCTTCGCCTCGGGCATGGACGTGGCGACGATGGTGTCGTTGCGCGGCGTGCTGGTGGTGGCGTTCATGTACGTGTGGCTGCGGCTCCAACCGCCGCCCGTTTGGCACACGCACCGGCAACGGCTGATCGCCTGGGTCATCGGCGTGCTGTTCGCCGGCACCATGTTCGGCCTGATGGAGGCGATCTCTCTGCTTCCGGTGTCGATCGCGATCCTGGCCTATTTCGTCTATCCGCTGCTGACCGGCGTCGTGGGAGGCATCACCGGCGTCGATCGTCTGAGCCTGCCCGCCCTGCTGACCGCGCTGGCCGCCTTTCTCGGTCTGGCGTTGATGCTGGGCGCCGAGCTCGACCATCTGTCCGGCGCCGGCATCGCATGGGCGTTGGCCGCGGCGGCCTTGCGCGCGATTTCGTTATTGATGACGCGCGCGTATTTAAATGGCGCCGATCCGCGGTTGACGACGTGGTACTCGATGCTGCCATCGACCTTGCTGTTTCTGATCGGCTCCGCTCTGGTCGGCGATTGGCACATGCCCAACAGCCTGTTGGGATGGACGGCGTTCATCGGTACCAGTGTCGGCAGCACGCTATCGACGCTGTTGATCTATTTATCGACCAACCGCGTCGGCCCCTTCCGGACCGCGTTCATCATGAATCTGGAGCCATTGGTGACGACCATTCTCAGCATGCTGCTGCTGGAGGAGTGGCTGACCACGCCTCAGGCATTTGGCGCCGCGCTGATGCTGGCGTCGTTGTGCGCGTTTCAGTTCGCGCGGGCACGGTAAAGGTCACGCGATCGCGTCCGAACCGGGCGTTGGATCTTCGTCACGGCCGATCGATAGGATTGGCGTTCGCTCTGATATCAAGATAAGCGCCGCGGGAGGAAAGTGCGCCTCTTCCCGTCATCCTCGGGCTCGACCCGAGGATCTCTCGACCCGCCGAGGACGTCATAAGGCGGGCAAGGTATCTGGGGCGGCCGATCCTCGGGTCGAGCCCGAGGATGACGATGAGCGGGTCGAGGATGGCGATGAGCGGGTCGAGGATGACGGTGAGGGGGGCCTGACCGGGCTATCCGCGTCAACGTGCTCGTTGCACGAGATGGCCCGGTCAAACCGGGCCATTGTCATTTGGAGTGGAGAGACCCGTTACGCCGCCAGCGCCTGCACGTGCGCCTCGATCTCGGCGCCATACATCGCCTGGGCCATCGACAGATCGTAGGCCGCCTGCAGGCCCAGCCAGAACTGGGGGGAGGTGCGGAAGCATTTGGCGAGGCGGAGGGCGAGGTCGGAGGTGACCGGTCCCTCATCGGCGATAATCGGTCGCAGACGTCCCTCGGTAACCCCCAGAGCCGCCGCTAATCCATGTGTATCGAGGCGCATCGGCTCCATGTACTCCTCGCGGAGGATACGGCCCGGATGCATCTGTTTCCTGTTGCGCGCCATGGTCCTGAACCCACGATCGTTATGATGCGACGCAACATGGTGGGCGGCTGTGTCACGATTGTGGCAAGATCGGTCCAATTGTAAGGTTTATGCAGCCGGCGCCGGCCGCTTGCGAATGAGGTAGCGTTGCCGCCCCTGCACGACCAGTTGCCCGCGCTGGTTGTGCATCGTGGATGACAGCCCGACCACGCCCGTGCTCCGGTTCGGTGTCAGTTCGTCGATCTCCAAGGCCGGATAAACCGTGTCGCCGGCGTAGACGGGTTGCAGGAAACGGCTGGACTGTTCGATGAAGCCCGCGAGCGATTCCTCGACCATGTAGGGGAACAATCCAGCGCCGGGAGCAGTCTGGATCAGCGATTGGAAGCCATGCGCCAGCAGGCCGGGCATGCCGCGGGCTTTGCAGTATTCGACGTCATAATGCACGGGATGGTTGTCGCCACTCGCACCCTGAAACGCCAGAAACACCGCCTCCGTCATCGTTCGACTGGGCAGCACGAACCGCTCGCCGAGGACGAAATCCTCGAACCAGCGCTGGTCCGGGATCATCCGGTGGCGGGCGGGATCGAAGCCGGTCATACCGCGCCCGATGTGTGAAGCGCGGCGATTTCGGGCGCGGTGTAGCCCAGTTCAGTCAGGACCTGATCGGTGTGCTGGCCGACCGAGGTGACGTCGCCCATCACCGCTTCGAAATCGGTGAACTGGAATGGTGGCAACAAGGCTCGGACCGGACCGTTCTCGGTCATGATGTCCCGCCATTTGTCGCGCGCGGCGAATTGCTCGTGGTTCCATGTCGCCAGCGGATCGTTCAGGCGGCCGTTGGCGATGCCGTGTCGTTCCAGCAGCGCCGCGACCTCGGCCGAAGTCATGGTGGTGAAAAGCTCTTCAATCACGGCGGTCAGCGCGTCCCGGTTCTCTCGCCGCGCGTGTTGGCTGCCGAACCGCGGATCGGTCGCGACCTCCGGCTGTCGCAGGACGTTTGTGCAAAACGTGACCCATTCGCGCTCGTTCTGAATGCCAAAGATGATCGAGCCATCCTTGGTCCGATGCGATCCGTACGGCGCGATCGCCGGATGTTGAGTGGGCGCGCGCGGCGGTGGCGATCCGGCATAAGCGTGGCGCAGCATCGGATACGTCATCCACTCGCCCAGAGCGTCGAGCATCGCGACCTTGACGTTGGCGCCTTCACCGTTGCGCGCGCGGCGCAGCAAGGCACCCATGATGCCGGTCACCGCGTACATGCCGGTGGCGATGTCGGCGATGGAGATGCCGACGCGGGAGGGTTCGTCGGGGGAACCGGTGACGCTGATCAATCCTGATTCCGCCTGGATCAGCAGGTCGTAGGCTTTCTTGCGCACCATTGGCCCGGACTCGCCGTAGCCGGAAATGTCGCAGACCACGAGGCCGGGATGGGTCGGTTTCAACGCTTCATGCGCAAGACCCAACCGCGCGGCGGCGCCGGGGGCGAGGTTTTGTAGCAGCACATCGGCGCCGGCGATCAGTTTCGTGAGGATCTCCCGCCCGCCGGGGTTTTTCACATCCAGGGTGACGCTGCGCTTGCCGCGGTTAAGCCAGATAAAGTGACTGCAAATACCGTTGACGTAATTATCGTAATCGCGCGCGAAATCGCCGGTGCCCGGGCGTTCGATCTTGATCACGTCGGCGCCGAGGTCGGCGAGATGGCGGCTGCATAATGGCGCGGCGACCGCGTGCTCCAACGCGACGACACGCATGCCTTCAAGGGGTCGCATCCTGGCCGTTCCCTGGTGGTTGTTCCGTGCGCCGGAAGAAAGCCCGTGGCGGGGGAAGAGTCAAAGTCTCAGCGAATGCCGGCGCGCATGAAGCTCTGCACGAATTGCCGCTGGAACAACAGAAACGCCACCAGCAGCGGCGCGCTGGTCATCAGAGTCGCCGCCGTGACGATCGACCAATCGATCCCCTGATCGGTGGTGGCGAACACCGACAGCCCCACCGTCAACGGACGCGTCGTGACCGAGTTGGTGATGATCAGCGGCCAGAGAAAGTTGTTCCAGTGGTAACTGACCAGCACGAGGCCGTACGCGATGTAAGTTGGTTTCGCCAACGGCACGTACACGCGCCACAAGCGAGCCAGCAGGCCGCAGCCCTCCATCCGCGCCGCGTCGTCCAATGGTTGAGGAATGGTCATGAAGGTTTGCCGCAGCAGGAAGATTCCGAACGCGGAGCCCAGATAAGGCAGCGCGATGGCGAGGATGGTATCGACCAGATGCAATTGCACCAGGGTGCGGTAATTCTCCACCAGCAGGACGTCCGGCATCACCATCAATTGCAGCAACACGACGCCGAACAGCAGATCCCGGCCGGGGAAAATCAGCCGCGCGAAGGCGAAGGCCGCGAACGTGCAGAGCACGAACTGCACCACCAAAATCAGCGTCACCATCATGACCGTGTTGAGCAGGAAGCGGGAAAACGGCGCCGCCTGCCAGGCCGCGACGAAGTTGTCCAATGTCAGCGGCGCGAACAAATCGAACCGCGTGGCGTACGCCGCGGGATGGAACGCGGTCCATACGGCGTAGAGCAGCGGCAGCAGCCACAACAGGCCCAACATCCACGCGCCGATCGTCTCCAGGACCTGATCGAAACGATGGTTCATCGGTAGTGAACGCGCCGGCCCAATACGCCGAATTGCAGCCACGCGGTCAGCGCGAGAATGGCCAGCAGCACGATGGTCAATGTCGCCGCGGCCGCGGTATCCCAGAAGCGGAAGCCGGTTTCGTAAATATAGTAAAGCAGCAGCGTCGTCGCGTTGTCCGGCCCGCCGCGGGTCATCACCACGATGTGATCGATCACCCGGAACGCGTTGATCACCGCGTTGACCAGCACGAACAACGTCGTCGGCATCAGCAACGGAATGGTCACACGGCGAAAGTAATTCCAGCGGGAGGAGCCTTCCAGCGCGGCCGCCTCCTTTAAATCGGTTGGCATGGTCTGCAACGCGGCCAGGTAAAAGATCATGAAGAACCCGGCCTCCTTCCAGACCGCGACGGCGATCATCGCGGGCAAAGCGGTGGAGGTGTCGCCCAACCAGTTGTGCCGTCCGCCGCCGAACCAACTCAGGACGCGATCGAACAGACCGTAATCGGGCGTGTAGAAGAACATCCAGATGTTGGCGACCGCGATCATCGGCAGCATGGTCGGCAGAAAATACGCCAGCCTTAAAAAGGACCGGCCTGGCAACGCGCCGTTGACCGCGAGGGCCATCAACAGCGCCAAAATGATCGCCGAAGGGATGGTCGCCGCGGCATAGACCGCGTTGTTGCGCAGCGCCTGCCAGAACACGGTGTCGTCGAGCAGCGCCGCGTAATTATCGAGCCCCACGAATGGCGACGGCCGGCTGCCGTGCGGGGTGGCGTAAAGACTATCCACCAGCGTTTCGATCGCTGGCCAATGCGTGAAGGCGACGAGCAGAATGACCGCCGGCAACAGCAACAGATACGCCTGGAGGGTTTCCCGGCGCATCATGTGCGTTTGAACGGCCGCAGGATCCGGTCGGCCTCGGTCTGCGCGTCGGCCATCGATTGCGCGGGCGTTTTCGTCCCGCCGAGGCAGGCCTGGATGTTGTCGGTCAGGACTTTATAGACGCGCTGATTTTCATGCACCGACAGTTCTCCGGTGGCGACCGGCAAGAAGGTGCGCGCGACGTTCGCCTCCGGCACTTTGGCGATGAATGCCTGCGACGCCTGGGTGTCATAGGCGGCGGGAGAGGTGGCGATATAGCCGGTACGGATCGACCATTCGGCGGCCCGCTCGGGCGCGGAGACCCAGCGCGCGAACTTCAGGGATGCTTGCCGCTCCTCGGGGCTGGCGTGTTTGAAGAAATACAGATTGCCGCCGCCAACCACGGTATGCGGCGCGTTCTTTCCGGCCAGGCCGGCGACGCCGAACGGGAATGCCGCCTTGTCGCGCACGTTCGCCAGGTTGCCGGTCGTGTGCTGGATGATCGCCGTGTTGCCGGAGAGAAAATCCGGCGACAATTGCGGCCAACTCGACATGCCATCGGGCGTGGCGTGGTACTGGCTGGCGAGGTCGCGCCAGAACGTCATGGCCTCGATTGTCCTGGGGCGATTGAAGTAAACTTCGGTGCCGGCATCGTTCATCAAGGGCTGCTCGGCCTGGTTGGCCAGCGCGCCGAAGGTCCATTGCGCATTGCCCAGGTCGGAGGCCATTTTGATGCCCCAGCGCGTGACGTCGCCTTTGGCGTCGCGTTTGACAAGTTTCGCGGCCGTATCGGCGAGCGCGGACCAGGTGGTGGGGAATGTTTCGGGATCGAGGCCGGCGTCGCGGAAGGCGGCTTTGTTGTAGTAGAATATCGCTGTCGAGCGCTGGAACGGTACCGACCAGGTCTGGCCCTCGGCATGACTGTTGGCCAGGAACGCCGGGTAGAATCCGTCAAGCCATTGACGGGCATCGGCGTCCAGGCCGATTTCGTCGAGCGACACCAGGATGTCCTGATCTTGCAGCGAATGCATCTCCGCCGCGAGCAGCACCGCGAAATGCGGTCCGCCGCCCCCTCTGATCGCGGTCGTGGTTTTGATCAAGGTCTGACTGTAGTCGCCGGCGTACACCGCCTCCACCGTCACGCCGGTTTCTTTTTGATAGGCGGTGCAAAGTCCATCGACGATCGCGGTCAGTGCCCCGCCAACGGCGACCGGGTAATAAAACGTCAGCTTCTGCACGGGTTGTGCGCGAAGGACGGCGGGCGCGGCCAACGCGGCGGCGGTGGCGAGCAGTCGGCGGCGGCGGATCATGACGGACTCTCCCCTTTATTATCGAAACGAACGCAGCAGGCGGGTCGCGTTGGTTTGCGCCTGCTCCAGCGCGGCTTCCGGAGTCTGCTTTCCGGTCAGCGCGGCCTGCAACTGATCGTTCAGCGCCTGCGTGACGCGTTGATTATCGTGTGTCGATAACTCGGCGACCGCGTATTGCAACTGATCGCGCGCCACCGTGGCGGGCGGGAAGGCCGCGGCGTACTGGCGCATCGCCGGTGTGTCCCACGCGTCCGGCCGGGTGGCGACGTAACCGGTGTCGATGCCCCATCGCGCCGCTCGTTCCGGACTGCTGATCCAACGCAGCAGACGAAGGCACGCGGTTCTCTGAGCTTCGCTGGCCGATTTGAACAGGTAGAAATTGCCACCGCCGGTTGGGCTGCCTCGCCGTTTATCCGACGGCAACATCGCGACACCGAAGGGGAATTTGGCGTTGCCGCGGATGTTCGACAGGTTGCCCGTCGTGGTCCAGATCATCCCGGCTTTCTGCTCCAGGAAATCGCGCGGCGTGGTGCCCCATTCGACCACCCCCGGAGGATGCGCGTGATACTTCGCGCTTAAGTCGATCCAATAGCGCAACGCCTCCACGCTCGGCGCGCCGGCGAAATCAGTCGTGGTCCCGGCGGCGTTCGCGAGCGTTCCTCCCGCCTCGGTGACCAGCGCCTGAAACAGCCAATACGCGAAGCCGGTGCTGGGGATTTGCGTGCCCCACCGCTCCCCGGGCGTGGTCAGTTTCGCGGCGGTCTCGGCGTGTTCCAACCAGGTCGCGGGTGGACGCTCCGGGTCCAGTCCCGCCGCCTTGAACAGGTCCTTGTTCCAGTAGAGCACGATGGTCGAGCGTTGGAATGGCACGCCCCAGGTGTGACCGCCGATCTCTCCATTCTTCAGGAACGCGGGATAGAAACCGCCGAGCCACGCGTTGTCCGCCGCATCGCTGGTCACGGTGTCGAATGGCAGGATCAGATCGTCGTCGATCAAGGAAAACACGTCGGTCGACAGCAGCACCGCCATTTGCGGACCCGCGCCCGCCTTCAACGCGGTCTGCGCCTTGGTCAATGTGTCCTGATAGGTTCCGGCGTAAATCGGCGTGACTTTGATGCCGGAATTCTCGCGCTGGAAATCCGCCGCGTAGCCGTCGATGATTTTGGTGATCGGACCGCCGACCGCGACCGGAAAATAAAAATTTATTTCCGTTTCCGGCGCGGCACGGGCGATCGCTGGCAAGGCCAACCCGGCGGTGGAAGCCACGAACGCCCGGCGGGTTGTTTCGGTCATGGGACAGTCTCCTGTTGCGGGATGCGACGGCCGGTCGCGGCATCGAACAAATGAACTTGTTCATCGAAGGCGAGGTGGACGGTGGCACCTTCGGACAGCCCCGCGCGTCCGGGCATCCGCACCAGAACGGTCGCGTCCCCGGCGGAACATGACAGCACTGTGTCGGCGCCGAGATATTCTGAACTCAGAACGACCGCCGGGATGCCGGTCTCGGACAGCCGCACATGCTCCGGCCGGATCCCGCCAATCATCGCGCCGTCACACGGTGGCGCGACCGTGGGGCCGAACGTTCCGCGCAACACCATGCCACTTCCGTATCGTTCCAGCGGGAACAGGTTCATTGGCGGCGTGCCGATAAAGCTCGCGGCGAAGGTGGTGGCGGGAGCCATATAGAGTTGCTCGGGCGGCGCGTCCTGCTCGATATGTCCGTCGCGCAGCAGAACGATCTGATCGGCCATGCCCATCGCCTCGGTCTGGTCGTGGGTGACGTAAATCATGGTGATGCCCAGACGCCGTTGCAGCGCCAGGATCTCTCGCCGCATGTCGGCGCGCAGTTGCGCGTCGAGGTTCGACAGCGGCTCATCCATCAAACACACCGGCGCCTCGGCGACGATGGCGCGGCCGAGGGCCACGCGCTGTTGCTGGCCGCCGGACAACTGGCCGGGCTTACGCTGCAGCAACGCTCCGATGCCGAGAATTTCCACGGCGCGGCCGAGGCGGCGGGTGCGTTCCGCGGTCGGCACATGGCGGGCCTTGAGGCCGAACACGATGTTCTCGGCCACCGTCAGATGCGGGAACAGAGCGTACGACTGAAACACCATGGCGACACCGCGCGCGGCGGGTGGGGCGTGCGTGACATCGCGCTCGCCGATTTCGACGAGGCCGTCGCTGGCGGTTTCGAGGCCGGCGATAATTCGCAGGCAGGTGGTCTTGCCACAGCCGGACGGGCCCAACAGCACCGTGAAACTGCCCGCCGGCACGTGCAGGGACACCGCGTTGAGCGCCGTGAAGCCGCCCCAGCGACGGCTGACCTGGGTCAACCGTACGGCGGCTCCGCCCAGCGTGGCAACATGCGTCGAACCGCTCAGGGTCATTATCCGGTCTGAGATCGAACCAAAGGCCGCCTCTTACACCCTGGCGGGCGCGTCGGCAAAATACGCCAACCTGGCGGGCGGTGGGCGATCACGCGAAGACCGGCGCGGGGTCAAGGGAATTTCCCGCTCGATCTGGCGGTGCGGGGAACGGCGGTTAAGTTTTTGTGACAGTTAAACGTTCCGAGGGGACGTCATCGCACCTGGTTAAACCGCGGTCCGCGATCTGGGCCAGTCTCGCTCGTGTCGCATCGAGAATCTCGCCGGTCAGGACCAGCGGAGCGCAACCTCGCATCTCCCAGGTCCGCGCGGCGAAGTTTGGATACAATTCGGTCACCGGCCCGCCGGCGAAGCTCGCCCGGTCACCGGTGTCGAGATAGGTCTCAGCCGGCAAACCCTCGGCCAGCACGACATCATGGCGGCTCAGTTCGATGTGATGATAAACCACGTGGCCGTGCTGGACCTGTCGGATCGACGTGCCGTTGACCAGCAGTTTCGCCGGGATCAATACGGGGGCGACGTAAATCGCGTGATCGGGCGACACGAACAGGTCGCGTGCCGGCAAGTCCGCGCCGAACGCCCCTCGGGCGATGCGGATCGGCCAGACCGAGGCGGGCTTCGGATGCCTCGCGCACGCCACACTCCGCCGCCCCACCCACACGATCCGTTCTGGGCTGCCCAACACGGTGCGAACATCATCGCCTGGCTTCAGGGTTTCCACGGCGCGAGGTCCCGACACGGTCTCGATCATGGTTCCAAGCACGAAACATTGCGCGCCGGCGCTGGTGGTCGTGCTGAACCCCGCCGCGATCGCGGCCGAAGCGGCGGAGGTGAAGTCGATCGTGCCGAGCAGATCGTGGGTCGCGTCGAACAGGCTCAATATCGTGCCGGTCGCGGTCTCGGAGGCGATGGGCAGGCCTGGAATTTCGATCGTATCGCCGGAATTGAAAGCGCCGATGGTGCCCGCGAAACCGGCGAAGTCGTCCAGCCGCAAAGCCCCGCTGCCGGCGGCGAAATTCACCACTTGTGAGCTCGGCACGACGACCGGCGCGCCATCGTTGTTGGCGTCGAGCAACGGATTGTCGCGCAACACCGGCCCGGTCAGTTCCATGGTCGCGCCGGCGTCGATTTGCATCACGCCCTGACCGGCGATCGTTCCCATGACGGTCTGTGTCGCCTGTCCCGTCCTGGTGCCAGCCTGCGCCAGCAACGTGCCGTCGTTGACGACCAGATCGCCATCGCCGCCAGCCGCGCCATACCCACCAAGCGCGTTCCCCGCCGCGACGGTGATGACGGTCGGGTCGAGCAAGCCGCCCTCCAGCACCACCTGGCCTTGCAGATTGACCACCGAGGCGATGACCGAAGCCGAGGGACCGATCGTCAACTCGCCGGTGCCCACGGCGGTGCCGACATCCAACGTGCCTGACAGGCGCAGCAGGCTGCCGGCGCCGGAGATCGTCACGGCGCCCGACGCGCTGCCCGCCAACCCGACTGTCATGTCCGCCGCGGTGACCTGCCCGCCGCTGAGGATCGACAGAACGCCGGTGCCGAGATCGCCCACGGTGATGTCGCCGGTCAGATTGAGCAACGAAGTGGCACCGACCACGGAGACCTGGCCGACGCCGGGGGCCTGATTGCCTTCGGTGAGGCTTCCCGCGTTGACCGTGGCACCCTGCGACAGGTTCAATTGGCCGGAGCCGCCGTCGCCCACGGTCAGCGCGCCGGAGACCTGCCAGTTGGAACCCGCGCCGTCGATGCCCACCGACGAACCGCTCGCGCCTGCCGTGCTGGCGATGACGGCGGAGGGGCCAGAGGTGATGACGGTGCCCCCGGAATCGATCGAAAGCTCGCCGATGCCAGCGTCACCGATGGTAAACCAGCCGCTGCGCAACGCGGCGTTGGCGCCAACGGTCAGGTCGCCATAACTGTCCGCGTCAGCCGCGACCGTCGCCGCCCCGTAAGCGGCGAGCGAACCCGTCACCGTCCAGTTGTTTTGCCCTTGGAACAACAGCGAGCGAGCCGTCACGGTGCCGGTCAGCCCGCCGCCTCCCGCGGTAAACCGCAGCGCGTCGGCGGTACCGGGGGACGCGTTCGCGCCGCCTTGCCAGTTCGCCGCCAGCGCGACGTCCGATCCGGTATCACCAGTCCAGGACAGCGTGTTTCCGGCCTCGATCTGGATCGCGGAGTCGCCGGTGGCGGGATCCGTGCCGATGGCGAGCAGGGGTGCCAGGCCGGGCGCGATGGTCACGCCAGCGATCAGGTGCGTGCCGCCGTCGGAGGTGATGGCGGTGAGCGTTCCGGTGCTGGACAGCGTGGCCGAGGCGATGGTCAGGCTGTCGCCGAACTCGATCGCGTCGCCGGTGGAGAAATTCTGGATGCTGGCGGTGACGAGGGTGCCGGGGTAGTCCAGGATCAGGGTTTCGGCCGTTCCCGAGGCGAACTGGATGGTGCCGAGGTTTGACGGCGAGATCGCGAAGTCGATAGTGCCCCCCGAGATAAGCGCGATCGTTCCGGTATTGGTAAAAATCTCAGAGTAGTAGTCATTAATGAGTAGTTTGTCGCCGTCGCCGACCTGGATCAGGCCCTCGTTCGAGAAATCGGTATCGTTGCCTACCGAGAACGTCGAGCCTGGGCCGGCCATCGCCAGGATGGTGCCCCGATTGTCGAATACCGGGGAGCCGACTGTCCAAGGGTTGTAGGAAACGGAGATGTCGAAAACACCGCCCCAGCCGAGGTCCGGCGGCGACGGCAAAGGCGTCGGCGGATAGGGGCCCAGTATGACATTACCTTCGGCGGCGTCGATCAGCCCCTGATTGGTGATGTCACCGTCGAGATCGATCTCCGCGGCGCCTGGCGTCACCGCGTCCAACGTCGTGCTGGATGCCAGCGTGAGCATCGGCGGCGGCGTGGCCGTCGCGCCGACCGTAATGAAATTGTCATATGTCCAAATCGGACCGCCAAACGTAACTGTGCCACCGGCGGCGCCCAGGGTGACCACGGTATCGATCAGGGTCTCGGCATCGAAGGTCAACGAACCACCGGCACCGGTCAGGTCGATCGTTGTCACTGTGTTAACCGCGAGCGGTGCGAGCGTGCCGCCATCGATGACCGAGAGGCTCGCGCCGGCGGCAGTGAGATCGACCGGCGCCAGCCAGGTCACGCCATCCAGCACGGCGGAGACGATCGACAGCGAACCGCCCTGATCGATGACAGTACCGCCCTGGATGACCCCCGCTGACGCGCCAAGGTGAGGCGCCTGGGCATTTTCGCCCAGTTGAACATCATCGTACGACGTTTCGGGCGCGACAAGCAAGGTTCCGCCGGTGTTCAGCAGGGTTCCGACAAGATCGATCAATCCGCCCGACGTCGCGATCCCGGCGAGCGCCGCGTCGGTGACCGTGCCGCCAAGGATCAGAGCGCTGCTGGCATCCAGCGAGATCATTCCGGTATCGCTGAACGTATCGACCGGTAGTGAGGCGTTGTAAGGATTGACCGGCGGTGCATCGATATAAAGCGATGCGCCATTGGTGATGACGATCTCGCCGGAATTGGTGAAGTTGTTGGTCACGAGCGCCAGCGCGTCGCCGGTGCCGCCAATCTCGACCGTGCCGGCGTTCGTGAAATTGCTACCGCCGACCACGATCGTCGTGCCGGTCGAAAGGGTGTTGGCGATCAGGCCGTCGTTGATCAGGCCGCTCAAACCCAGCGTTCCCGCGGTGAGGGCCGCGACCGTCAGTGTGCTCGCCGCATCCAATGTCGGCGCGTTGATCGACGCGAACGCGGCCTGGTCGGTGAGCAGGACATCGTTCAGGCTCTCGTCGTCCGAGAAGCCGCTGCCATTCCCCGACAGGGTCACGACGCGCTGTCCGCCGCCGGTCGGGTCGATCTGGAAGCCGTCGGTTACGTTCAGGGAGTCACCGATGCTGCCCAGTACGAGTGGCCCGTCCCAGACCACGTCGTCCAATGTGCCGCCGCGGAATTGAACCGCGCCGGCTTGCGCGTCGATGGTGCCGCCCTGGATCGTTCCGGAGACAGACAAAGTACCGATCGCGTCGCCGGCCCCGACTTCCAGTGTTTTGCCGGTATTTTCCAGCAAGCCAAAGTAAGCGAGTCCGACCAGTCCTCCGCTTGTCGTGATCGATGCGAGGTTCGCCTCGGTCACGGTGCCGCCCAGGATCAACGAACTGCTGCCATCCAACGCGATCGTTCCGGAAGTGTCGAATACTCCGGTGGAGGGCGAGGAATAAATGCCTGCCCAGTTGCTCGCCGCGTCGATGAAGAGCGAGGCGCCGTTGCTGACGAGGATTTCGCCCGCGTTGGAGAAGCTTGGCGTGTTGATGACGAGCGCGTTACCGGCGCCGCTCAGTTCAATCGTGCCGTCGTTGACGAAGCTGCTGCCGGAGATGGTGATCGTCGAACCGGTCGCCAGCGTATTGGCGATCGTTCCGTCGTTGATCAGTGTCGCGATGTTCAGGAACAACGCCTCATTGGTGCCGGCGGCGACGCTGAGCGTGGTGGCCGTGTCGAACAGCATCGACCCGGCGTTGACGATCGTCGCGCTCGCAACCTGATCGGTGAGGTCGAGGTCATAGAGCGACCCGCTGCCGAGGAAGTCGAGCAGAACACTATTTGTTCCGGACAGCGTGATGATGCTCGGGCCGCCGCCGTCAGGCACGATCGAGAGGCCGTTCGCCACATACAACGAATCGTTTTGCGGGCCGCCGAGGATCAGCGGACCGTCCCACACCACGTCGTCCAGCGTGCCGCCGTTGAACAGCACCGTGCCGCCTTGGGCGTCGATGGTGCCGCCAATGATCTTTCCGGGGAGCGACAACGTCGAATATGGGCCGGACGGCCCGATGGTCAGCGTCTCGCCGGTGTTGTCGTACAGGCCATCGATCGCCAGCACGCCGTCGCCGGTGACGAGGTCCAGAGCGGCGGCGATGACCGTGCCTTCGAGTTTCAACGTGCTGGTGGCGCCATTCAGGTTGATGGTGCCGGTGTTGGTGATGCCCGACATGTAGGCGCCGACGTCGAAGGTGCCGCCACTGGCGATCTCGATCAGGCCGGAGTTATCGATGGTCTGCGAAAGGAAGGACGAGCCTTGCTGATCCGCGGTCGCGAGGAACTGGAACACGCCGCCGTTCGTGATATTCACCAGGCCGGCGTTGACGAAACTGACGGCGCGGCCGTCGTAATAAGATTGCACAATGGCGACCGCGCCTGGTCCGGTCGCGTCTATCGTGCCGAGGTTGGTGACCGTCGTGCCGTGCAGACTCAGGCTCGAACCACTGGTCACGTCGATCGTCGCGGTGGTTCCGAGGGTCAGGAAAAAGTTGTCGCCCCATTGGCGGTCTTGCCCAACGATCTGCGAGGTGCCCCCTGAGGCAATCAACGATACCCCGTCGAGTGTCCCGCCATCCAGCACGTACAACCTGCTGTCGTTCAGCACCACGTTGCCTGGGCTGCCGCCGTCCTCGGACTGAAACAAAACGTCGTTTACCTGTAAGGCGGCACTCGTGAGGTCCAGAGGACCGCGCCAGGTCAGGTCGGACAAGATGCCGCCGAAGCCGACGCCGGGAGTGAACGTTCCGCCGTCGTTGATCACCGTGCCGCCCTGTACAACGCCGTCCGGCGAGCCAATGTTCAGCGCGCCAAACGTCGCATTTGGCGCGAGTATCAGCGTGCCACCGGTATTGTCGAGTGTTCCTCCGACGATAAGGTTCGCGCCAACGCCGGTAATGCCGCCAAGGTTTGCCAGGGACTGGGACCCGTACAACACCAAACTGGTCGATGAATTTCCTAAAGCGATCGTGCCCGTGTTGATGACGCCACCGGGAGAACCGCTGTATACGCCAACAATCAACGTCGAACTGTTTTGAACCCCGATCCAGCCCGCGTTGGTGAAACTGGTCCCCAGGCTAATGACGTCGTCTGAGCCCGTGACGTCGATACTCCCCTGATTGAGCCCGGTGTCATAAACCGTGAGGCTGGATTTCTCGCCACCCAGGACGATCGTCCCTGTGTTGGCCAGGGTGCCGTTCAGGGCCGCGCCGTTTTGAATTCCGATCCAGCCAGCATTGGTGAATCCCAGGTTCAGGTACAAAGTGTCCGCGGCGCTCGTGGCCTCGATACTGCCCTGATTAACCACGGTCCCTTCGAACGAAACAGTAGCTGCGTTGCTGATCAGGGTTACGGTGGGATCGAGGGTCAGAGTGCCGAATTCCGCCTCGATGATGTCGCTTCCAGCGGCGGTGATGACCAGGTTGTCCAATGTTCGTGTCGTTAAGAATTCCAGCTGACCATTCGTCATTTGGATCGCGGCGGGTCCCGTGGCATCGGCCTCGAACTGAGTTGCCCCATCGACCATCCAGAAGCCGGTTACATCGAAGGTTCCAACGCTCGTGACTCCCGCCAATGTTCCGTTGCCGATGAGCGTGCCACCCTGGGAAACAATTGTCCCGCCTTCCAGAGTCCCATCCAACGTCAGTTGATCGAAGCTGCCGCCGGGCGCGACCGTGATCGTGCTGCCTATATTGTCGAGGTTGCCCTGCAACAAAAATCTGCCGCCGATTCGTAAGGTTCCAAGACCGTCTGGGGTAACCTGGTTCGCAGCAAGATTAACGACCGCGCCGGCGGCGACTTCGATGACGCCCGTATTGTCGAAAGGCACGGGGGCTTACCTGGAAGGGGGAGCCTATTTGAAAATCGACCGTACCCGATGAAACGGACATGGTCCCGCTGTTGAACAAGGCTGTGGTGTTAAACTCGTCAAACCCGCCCAGAAAATTGATCTGGCCCGCGTTGACCAGCGTGCCGACGGACTGGTCCGTATCCGAATCGCCGGCGAGGTTGAGGCTCGCATGGGCCCCCAGCGTGAGATTCTTGGCATCGAAGCCAAGCACGCGGAGGTTCAACGTTACGTTGTCAAACGTCTCGTCATCGAGGATATCGAAGGTCCAGCCGCTGAAGTCGATGACGCCGGGCGATATGCCATCGGCACCCGTGACGGTCAGACCGCCGACGATATCCAGAAAACGGAAGTCCAGGCCAGACGTCCCCGCGAAATCGAGCGTCCCTCGCCAGGTGACGCCGGACAGTGTGGCCGTGTCTTCAAACTGCACGGTGCCGCCGTTGTCCAGGACGGTCGTGTTCGCAAGCGTGCCGTTCAGGTCCAGAACGCCTGCGTCCAACGTCAGGGTCCCCGCGTTCAGGTCGCCGTTGGTATCCAGAGTGCCGCTGGGGTCCGCCAGCACCAGGCCAGCGACCGTCACCGTGCCCGATTGCGTGACCGTGTACGTCCCCGGCAGCGTAATCGCCACCTCGTCGCCTGGGCCCGGCAAATTCGGGCTGGACGACCAATCGGCGCGCACCGACCAGTCGCCGCCCGCCGGGTTCGTCCAGGTAATGGTCGACATTGCGATCCCTGCTCAAATTGAACGAAAAAACGGAGTTGCCCGGCGATACGCGAGGATACTCCGTCTGACCGGTTCACACAATCGAAATGAATTGTGACGCTTGTCTGACAGTCGAAACGACCGCCCGCGCCTCAAACCGGAGCGACACCACTGCAACCATCGCCGGAGCCGCGCGGCCAGCCCCGCGCCGTGCCGTTACGTCGATACCTGCTCCAACACCGCACGGCTCTGCCGTATCCCAAACCCGCGGATCAGAAACGCCGGCAGCAACGCCCCCGGGATGGTGACGAACAGCAACCATCCCAGATGATTCGGCCCGATCTGGTACAGTGGCCCGGTCAGCGTCACCCCAGCCCAGGCGCCGAGGTGCCCAAGCCCGTCGGTCCAGGCGAAGGCGACGGAGCGGATGCGGGTGGGGAACGAAACGGCGGTGTAATTATACAAATTGAACAAGAACAGCGTGGTGCAGATCCTCCCAACGATGACGCACGCCGCCATGACCATCGGGAACGGATAGAAATACGCCACGGTCCAGGCCAGCGCGAACACAACGCCCAGGACACACAGCGTATCGCGGCGCTCGACGCCTTCGCCCAAGGCCGAGTTGATCAGAAACGCGACGAACGTCGCGGCGTACGCGGCGGTGAACGTCAGGAACACGAAATGCGGCGTCACGCCGTGGTCCACCATGTAAACCGAGATGAACGCGCCCACGCCATAAATCAGGCCGGGATAACAGCACAGCCAGCACACCAGGATCAGCAGAATGCGGCCGCGGTAACGCGGGTTGGAGAACAACTCGCGCCACGCCGCTTTGTCGGTCAGTAGTAACGGGTGTTGGCCATGATCCGGCTCCGGCAACGCCGCGCCATGGACGCGCTGTACGCGATGTTCCAGCTCGGTCATCACGCGTTCGGCGTCCTCGGCATGGCCGTTGGCTTCCAGCCAGCGCGGCGACTCCGGCAGCAGCCACCAAAGCAGAGGCAGCAACACGACAATCTGGAACAACGCGCCAGCCCAGACGAACCATTGCCAGTGCACGGGAACCCAGGCGAAGGCGAGCAGGCTGATGCCGACACCGACCAGCGCGGTGCTGCCTTGCGAGGCCAGCAGCACTTTGCCTCGGACGGTGGGGCCGATCATTTCGGAGAGGTACACCGCGTGGGTGGCGACGATGCCGCCGACGCCGATGGTGCTGAGCACGGACAGACCGACCAAAGCCCAGAAGTTGGCGACGTGCGCGAAGGGCCAGAGAAACACGCCGGCCAGGAACGCCGACATTAAAATCGCGGGACGGCGGCCGTATTTTCCGGCGATCCAACTCATGAGGTAGGCGCCGACCAGAATGCCAAGCCCGACCTGCAATGCCTGGATCACCGCGTATTGATCGACGTTGAGCAAGTGATTGGGGCGCCAGACGAAGGGATACAGCCGGGCGCCGATGCCGTCGGTATCGACGATGATGAACCCCCAGGTGATCTCCACCAGGATCGCGAGTTGCCATTGGACCCGCGTCAACGGCAGGCGGTCGATGCGCGCGGCGATGTGGCCGTGAACGGTCGTGCCCCCGGAAGCTGCCTCCGCCATCGATGCGTTCCCTCGGTTGTTTTTGTGTTTCTGTCGGGACGGTGCGCAACGGCGGGAACTGTGTCAATCCGACATGGTGGAGGGCCGGACTTCGCGCGGACCTGGCGTCATCTGGACCGGCCGCCGTCGCATCGCCAGGATGCCGGCCTCAAGCAACTGGAGCAAACGCCGATGGCCCGCGTCCCCTATCTCTCCAAATCGGACCTCACCGAGGCCGATCAGGATCTGCTCAACCGGCCGATTTCGCTGTTCAAGGCGCTGGTGAATTCGCCCAAGGCGGCGCGCGCTTTTTCCGGATTGGGCGGCTTCATCCGCCATGGCAGCAAGCTGGACGCGCGGTTGCGGGAGCTGGCGATTTTGCAGGTCGGCTGGCTGGCTCGTTCGCCGTACGAGTGGTCGCATCACGTCAAGATCGGCCACGATTTCGGCGTGAGCGACGCGGACATTCAGGCACTGATCGACGATACCGCCGGCAAGCCGACGCCGCTGGACGCGCTGTCCCTGACGGTGCTGAAGGGCGCGCGCGAAATCACCGACGCGGGCGCGATGACGTCCGCCACGTTCGCCACGCTGCGGTCCATTCTGGGGAACGAGCAAGTGGTCGATCTGACGATTACGATCGCATTTTATTGCGCCGTCGTTCGGGTGCTCGCGACACTGGAGATCGACGTCGAGCCAGATTATATGCCGTATCTGGAGCAGTGGCCGCTGCCGGCGTGATCGCGGCCGAGACAGAACGGCGTCGTTAACGTCCGATTCATTTTTCCATTTATCTTTCATTCATGTTTCGGGATCACAACCCCGCCGCCGCGAGCACCTCAACCGCCGCGGCGGGAGACAGATTTGTTCACGTTGGTATCGCGCCGTCTGGGCGGGGTTCGCCCCCGGAGACTTCCCGCGTTGGCTTTCCGGCTGGCTGTGCTGATGTTCGCGGCCTGCGGCGTTTCACCCGCCGCGCGGGCGCAGACGTACTACCCGTTCGACCAGCCCGGAACGATCAGCTTCGGCAACTTCAACTTCACCCTGGGAACGTGCACGTACCAGCTCAACAACGGCGCATCCACGAGCTGTGCCAGCGACGATCTGGAAATGACCGTGACGACGACCAAAAACTCGGTGACACTGACCTACGTGAATTCCAACGATCCAGGGTCTCCGTTGCTGTCTCAGGCGAGCGCGAATGGGTGCACCTGTATTCAGTTCGAACTCACTGTTTCGGATCTGCATGGACTGAGCGCCGCGACCGTTTCCGACGCGGGGGATGGCAAGTCCGGCAGCACGCTGGACAACTGGGTGGAGACGTACGGCACCACGACGAAGTTGGCCCAGGCGGGGATAACGACGACGGGATATCAGTCCGCGAGCGGAACTTATTCGCCTGGCGCCAATCCCACCTCGCTCAATCTCGAACTCGGACTGGGCGTGAACGGTGCCTACCAGCCGGGCGTGTTGAGCCTGAACAGCGGCTCGATCACCTTCACGCAGGCGTCGGAGCCGGCGTCGATCTCCGTCTTCCTCACTGGTTTTGGGTGTCTGGTTCTGCTTCGACGTCGCGGGCGGGCTCGCGCGATGGCGAATTCGGCCGAACGGTCGCGGGTCTCACGGAGGGCTTTGATGATCGGGTCCACGTCGCGCCACGATTGGTCGATGGGATCGCACACCGGACACACGTCGGTCGGGGCGGGATAGCAGCCCTCGCACAGCTTGGACGGGTGGGGCGCGAAGGCGCGTGCCGCCCGGCCGCTTCAGGATGATCTGTCCATCGAACGCGCGGTAGGTTACCCCAGCAAGCGCCCGATCACTCGGGCGGTGTAGTCGACCACGGGAATAATCCGCCCGTAATTGATCCGCGTCGGTCCGATCACGCCGATCGCGCCGACGATCCGGCCATTGCCCTCGCTGCGCGCCGGTGCCACCACCATCGACACGCCGGAGGTGCCGAACAGCCCGCTTTCCGAACCGATGAAGATCCGCACGCCTTCCGACGTCTCGGCCAGTTCCAGCAGCTTGACCATGGTTTCCTGGGTTTCCAGACGCTCGAACAGCATCTGGATCGCGGCGAGGCGTTCGATTTGGGTGACATCCGCCAGCAAGCGACCCTGACCACGCACAATCAGGTTGCCGCCGCGCGCGCCCTCTCCGGTCCAGGTCGCCAGGCCGGATGCCACGACCTGCGCCGACAGCCCGTCGAGTTCGGTGCGGTTCGCGGCCAGTTCCTCGGCGACCGTGACACGCAATTCCGCCAGTCCGCGTCCGGCGAGGCGGTTGTTCAGGTAATTGCCCGCCTGCTGCAAAGCCGACGGCGGCAGGCCGGGCGGGGTCTCGATCACGCGATTTTCGACATGGCCGTCGGCGGCGACCAGCACCACCAGTGCCCGCCCGTGACCAAGCGGGACGAACTCGATATGACGCAGCGCGCCTTCGGTTTTTGGCGCCAGCACCAGGCCGGCGGCGGCGGACAGGCCGGACAGCATGGAACTGGCGTCGCTGAGCGTCTCCTCCAGGCTGCGTCCGGAGGCTTCCAGCGCGGCGGAGATCGAGCCGCGCTCGTCGTCGCTCAGTTCGCCGAATTGCAACAGCCCATCGACGAACAGCCGCAGGCCGAGGTCGGTCGGCAACCGGCCGGCGGAGGTGTGCGGCGCATAGAGCAAGCCGGTATCCGTCAGGTCCGCCATGACGTTGCGGATGGTCGCGGGCGACAGGTTCAACGGCAGCCGGCGCGAGAGGGTGCGACTGCCCACCGGCTCCCCGGTTTCGACGTATTGCTCGACGATTTCCCGCAGCACGGCGGCCGAGCGCGCGTCGAGGCCGGGCGGCAGAGGGGTGGTACGGCCGGTCATTCGGCCAGGGGGCGGCGCATGGGTGTTCATGGCGAGGACTCCGACCGTGAAGCGTAGGAAGCACGGGCCGGAGGGTCAAACCGAAAGTAGCGGAAGCGCGCGGGATCGACCGAAAGGTCCGAGGCTTGCGTGCGCTTAATGCGGCGTTGGCGCAAGCGAGGGGTCAAACCGCCCGTACGGGTCCGGGGTAGCGCGCGACGATCGGGTCGGAGGTCAGGAGGGTAATCGCCTCGACGCTGGCCTGAGCGATCAGGATGCGGTCGAATGGGTCACGGTGGATGGGTGGCAGCAGGCCAACCGCGAGGGCGTGATCGGCGGTTATTGTCAGTTCTCCGTAGCCATTCTCCAGCAACTCACGGCGAAACACCCTGGGATCGACCCGGAAATCATCGCGCCTGAGGCCATGTTTGATCGTGACCTCCCACAAGCTCACGACGCTGAACCAGAGTTCGTTGTCGGGGTTGTCCAACAGGCTTGTCGCGGCGTCGGGCAGCAATTCCACCGGGCCGGCGGCCCAGAGCAGCAGATGCGTGTCCAACAGCAATTTCACTCAGGGGCGCCTTCAAACATCCGGCGAATTTCGTCCTCGCCCATCCGGTCAAAATCGTCCGGCACGGAGATCCGGCCCTTCATAAATCCCAGGCGCCGCTTCGGCTTTTCCGCGGGCGTATCGATGGCGACGACTTTCACCATGGGTTTGCCTGCTTTGGCGATCACGAACGGCTCACCTTTCGCGGCCTGCTCGACGAGGCGGGACAGATGCGTTTTCGCTTCGTGCATGTTGACGGTGCGCATGGTCGGCTCCGTATGGACTAAGTCTGGTTAGTTTAGTCTGATAGGCGGCCGGGTCAAGGCGGTGGGACATTCGGAAAGACCGAGTCTGGCATCGAGGTCCAGAACACCACAAAGGGAGGAAAGACCAGGTATGGTCTCGAAGCTTCCTTTGTCCGCGCATGGGCCGCCCAGGTGACGGGAAAGCTTCGCGCGCCTCGTGCCCTTGCCTGGTCTTTGTGGCAAAGCGGGCCGCGCGTCCGCTTTGGGCGTCCGTCAGTGACCCGGAAGCGGCGACATCGCGTACGCCGCCTCGATCAGCGCGACGGCTTCGGCGTTGTCGGTCAGGTCGGCGATCGGCGGGCGGCCGTCGCGCACCCGGCGTAGCGTGTCGCGGGTGAATTCCGGGTAGAAGAACACGTTGGTCAACTTCATTTCGCGGGTGGAGCGGCGCCGGTCGTTGGTGACGATCTCCAACTCGCTGTTGTCGCGGGCGGCGAAATAATGTTTCTCGGTACGGATGCTGTAGTGCATGTCGAACACCGAGTTCGGCGCGGGATACAAATAGCCTGACTCCACCATGCAACTGGCGCCTCCGCCTTGCATCAGCATGATGCCGTGATCCTCGATCGTCAGGCCCGCCGCGCGGTTGGACATCATCGCGCCAGTCACGGTCAACGCGGCGTCGCCCAACAGCACGCGGCAAAGATCGACGAAATGAATCCCCAGATTGAGCAGCGGGCCGCCGCCCGAGGTCTTGCGATCGATCACCCACTCGACGTTTTGCTGGTAGTAGCGATCGACCATGCCGCCGACGAACTTGAACGACAGGTACTGGATCGCCTCGCCCGCCGCGAGTTCCCGGATGGTGTCGATGATCGGGCAATAGCGGAACACCAGAGGCACGGCGGCGAACACATGCGCATCCGTCGCGCGTTGGGCGATGTCGTGGGCTTCGGCGGCGTTGAGGGCGCAGGGTTTCTCGATCGCGAACGGGACGCGGCTGTCGATCAGGAAGCGCGCCGCGGCGGCCATGTCGCAGTGGCGGCCGAGCACGAAAGCGAAGTCCGGCTTCAGTTTCGCGCACATGTCACGATAATCGGCGAACGCCGGACACTTCGCCCGTGCCGCCAGAGGCGCGGCGCGCGCGACATCGGGATCGCTGACCCCGACGATCGCGGCGTCCGGCATCTCCAGAACGGGATCGGAATAAAATGGCGTATGCCAGTGAGAGACGCCAATCATGACGATGCGCATGGGAGGTCTTTCCGTTCGGCTCAAGGAAGTTCGAAGTCTTTATCGTCGGCCGCGATATTGGCGTCGCTGAACAGGTCTGGTCCGAGTTCCGACTCGGGCTTGTCGCGGCAGGGTTGGTTGGCCAGCAGCTTGCCGTTTTGCTCGACGGCCACACCGGACTTTTCGCCCCAGCCGCGGCCGATGGCGGTGTAAACGATATAGCGGAAGGCGTCGCGATGAAACGCCAGCCAGGCGCCGCCGCCGCCGGAAAAAGTCCAGGTGCCGGAGCGGGTGACGTTGTGCCAGGCGCTCGGGGGGTAGGTTATTTCCGGATGACCGAGCGGACCGAAGCGGTAGGTAACGGAGCCAACTCCCGACGAGAGATCGCCCATGGCGCAAACTGAAGCGACTTTCGCTCCAGTGCTACAGGAGAAGATCACTTTTTCGGTCGGGCCGCATTGCGACGGCGTGGCGGCATGGGCGGCGGACGACGCGGAGAGCAACGCGGCGGCGAGCATAACTCTCCCGTTTTGAGACATCAGCGGCCCAGTTTCCAGCCGACTTCGGCGGCGAAGGATTCGAAGAAATCGATGTCGTAAGCTTGTTCTGGCTTCTGTCGGACCAGTTCGTCGATGCGGTGGGCGTCGTCGCCGACCAGGATGCGCCAGCGGTCCGCTTTGACCCCGTCCAGAATGATCGTCGCCGCCTGGGCCGCGGTTGTCGGCGCTTCCTCGAGAAATTTGCGGGCGCGTTCTTGCATCAGGTCGCGCAGCTCGTCGTCCGTCAGGCCCGACGTATCCTTGCCGGTCGATGCGACCCGCGCCCGCGCCTGAGCGATTTCCGTCGCGCTGATTTCATCCGATTCGTTGCCAGCCTGGATTTTTCGCGAATTGGCGGCGATCGAGGTGCCGATATGACCCGGCATCACCACGGACACTTTGACGTGCGGCGCGTTGATGCGAAGGTCCGCGATCAGCGCTTCGGAAAATCCCTTCACGGCGAATTTCGCGGCGGAGTATGCCGTGTGCGGCATGCGCGGGCCGACCGACGCCCAGAACCCGTTGACGCTGCTGGTGTTGACGATGTGGCCCTGGTCGGCGCGCATCAGCATCGGCAGGAAGGCGCGGGTATTGTAATAAACACCGCCCCAGCAGACGTTGAAGGTTTTTTCCCATTCCGCGCGGTCGTTGGCGATCATACTGCCGCCACCGCCAATGCCGGCGTTGTTGAACAGCAGATGAACGCGATCGGTTTCCTGCTGTTTGGCGACCGCGTCACGAAAGCTCAGGACCTGCGCTTCGTCGGAGACATCGGCGACGAACGTGGTGACGCGCAGGCCTTGCGGCAAACGTTCCATTTCGCACAGACGCCTGGTTTCCGCCATGTTGCGCGCGGAGACATCGCACATCGCGACGTTGCAGCCCTCGGCGACGAGTTGGCGAACCAATTCGCGCCCCATTCCGGTGCCGCCGCCGGTGACGACGGCGATTCGGCCGGCGAGATCTCGCATCGTTTCAGTCCTTCATCGGGCCGCGTAAACCGCTCGTTCGAAGCGGTCGAGCAAGCCGAGCACCGTCGCGTCGGCGAACGGCAGGATTTGCGTCATCAGCACGCCGGCGACGTTTTTCACCGGATCAAGCCAATAGTATGTGTTGTTGATCCCCGCCCATGCGAGCGAGCCGGCGGAGCGGGCGCCGGGCACGTCCTGAGTGTTGATCAGGAACGTCAGACCCCATTTCTTGTCCATGCCGGGGAACAACTCGCAATCGTTCGACATGCGGGGATTGAAGGTTTTCATCGGCAGCACGTTCAGCGCGTCCATATGGTTCTGCCCCATCAGCGCGACGGTTTCCGGCTTCAGGATGCGCGCGCCGTTGAGTTCGCCGCCGCGCATCAACGCGCGCAGGAATGTCAGATAATCACGCGATGTGGAGAACAGGCCGCCGCCGCCCGCGTAAAAGTCGGGCTTTTCGGCGGGGGGCGCCGACTCGATCGGTGTCAGGCCGCCTTTTGCGTCACGCGCGTGCACCTGCGCCATGCGGTCTTTCCATTGCGGCTTGATGACGAAGCCGGTGTCGGACATGTTGAGCGGTTGAAACAGATGTTCATGGAAATACGTTTCGAGGTCCTGGCCGCTGGCGACCTCGACCATGCGGCCGGCGATGTCGATATTGATGCCGTATTCCCAACGTTCGCCGGGGTCGAAACCCAACGGCGCGTGCAAGGCGGCGATTTTGCCGGTGCGCGCGGCGGGCAGACCGGTTTTGGCCGCGTAACGGTGCATCTCTCCGTTCCAGGTGTCGTAGACAAACCCGGCTGTGTGGGTCAGCAGTTTGCGCAGCGTGACGACGCCTTTCGCGGGCCGCAGCTTCGGTTCGCCGGCCGCGTCGACGCCGTCCAGCACCATCGGGCTCGCCAGAAACGGAAGGATTTCGCCCGCCGGCTGATCCAGGCTGAGTTTCCCTTGCTCGACCAGTTGCATCGCGGCGGCGCCGGTGATCGCCTTGGTCATGGAGGCGATGCGGAACACCGTGTCGATTGTCATCGCCGCGCCGTCGGCCAGGCTACGGCGGCCGAACGCGGCTTCGTACAGCACCCCGTCGGCGTTGGCGGCGGCGGCGGTAACACCCGGCACCTGACCTGACGCGACGGCGTCTTCCAGCACTTTGTCGATTGCTTTGGTGTCGGACATCGGCCTGCTCCTCCTTCTGTTGCGCGCAGACTACCCAACCTTGCGTCCATTGCCCACCGGTGTAGCGTCGCGGGGATGATCACTCTGTCGGAAAACTTTCGCGCGCTGTTCTACACGCCGTTTTACGCGGCGCACGCGATCGGCGCTTACGAGGCGGAAAAGGTCGAGGTCCAGTTGCGCGACTCGCCTGATCCCGCCCGAACCGCCGCCGATTTGCGCGCGGGCCGGATCGACGTGATGTGGGGCGGCCCGCTGCGTGTTTTGCTGACGCACGCCACCGATCCCGCGTCGGACCTGGTGTGTTTCTGTGACGTGGTCGCGCGCGATCCGTTCTTCATTATCGGCCGCGAACCGACGCCGGATTTTCGGCCACGCGATTTGATCGGACCGCGCTTCGCCTCGGTGTCGGAGGTGCCGACGCCATGGTTGTGTTTGCAGGACGATATCCGGCGTGACGGCGCCGATCCGGCGGCGGCGCGGCGCACCCACGGTCCGTCGATGGCGGAAAACGCCGCCGCGTTGCGGGCCGGCACGCTCGACGCGATTCAGGTGTTTCAGCCTTACGCTGAGGAATTGTTGGAGTCCGGCGCTGGTCATGTGTGGTACGCGGCGGCCGATCGCGGGTTGACAGCGTATACGACGCTGGTGACGCGGCGGCGGATGCTGACCGAAAGGCGCGACGAACTGGCGGCGATGGCGCGGGCGATGCTGCGGTCGTTACGCTGGATCGCGGCGACGCCCGGCGCGGACGTGGCGCGCGCGTTGGCCGGGTTTTTCCCGGACGTGCCGGCGGAGATTTACGCCGCCGCGATCGACCGGTACCGCGCGCTGCGGCTTTACGGCACCGATCCGATCACGCGGCCGGAGGGCGTGGCGCGCTTGCAGGCGGCGATGCGAAGCGGCGGCGCGCTGGACCGGGACATCGCGTTCGAGGACATCGTCGATAACAGCCTGGCCGAGGCAGCCTTGGAGTCCACCCCAACAGTCCGGAATCATCCTGTTGAAACTTAAGGTTAATCGCGGTCCAATTGATGATGCCCCGGATCGGAGCATGGTTCGAAAACATCCGCGTGAATCCGCGTCCATCCCTTTCTTATCCGCGCTAACATGCTTATCGCGGACCAATCCCCGGTGTTTGGGTCGGCAAAGGAATTTACCGTGGGTAAGAAAGGTGATGAACGCGGATGCGCCAATGCGGTTCGAACCGTTCCGGGTTAGCCCCCAACGCCCGATTGTCGTATCATATGTTTCCGGACAGACCGTTACACCAACCGAACCAAACGTTGGCCCTTGCCCATCACGTCGTCCTTGACGGCTCGACCGGGCCCCCTCGCGCAACGAACACGTTCTCGCGGATAGCCCGGCCAGGCCGGCTATGACGAAAGCCGCGTGGGACAGTCAATGTTTACGACATTTGGTATTAAAGCTCGCGTAGGATCGGCAGCAAATACTCGGCGAACAACGGCGGATTTTCGGCGAAGGGAAAGTGCCCGATGCCTTGCATCGCCCGGAATTTGACTCCGGGAATTTTCGCCGCCGTCGCCTCGGACATCTCGACCGTGCAGGAGTAATCATATTCGCCGGTCAGCATGAACAGGCGGCAACGGTTGGTGTCGATCCGGCCGACTCGTTCACGCGCGTCCCAATCGTCCGAGTAAAACGCGATGTCGCCGAAAAATAACGCCGGTCCGCCCTGCCCGTAATGCCAGGTGATTTGCTCCTGCCACTCGGCGGGACTACCAGGCGCCGACAGGCTTCTGATCCACTCCGGAACGAACAGCGCCTGGTTCACCCGCGGATGCGCGGCCCAGTACGTTTGGCGGCTGGTCACCTGTTCGCACGCCTCGCAGGCGACGATGGCGGAGAACGCTTCCGGATGGCGATACGCGAGTTCCAAACAGATCTCTCCCGACATCGAGGCGCCGAGCGCGACCGGTTTGTCCAGGCTCGCGGCGGCGGCGAAACCCATGATGAGATCGATATAGAGATCGGTGTTCAATCGCCACGAGCCGGGAATGGCGCCCTCCGGCGGCGGCGACTTGCCGTGCCAGGGCAGGTCGAACGCGACCAGCCGATGGTTTTCGACGATGCGCGGATCGGCCATCAGGCCGTGGAACTGGCGTCCGTCGGCGCCGGCGGTGTGCATGCACAGCACGTCGCGTCCGGTGCCGGCGGTTTCGTAGTAGATCTGATATGTCGTGCCGCCGACGGTGACGGGCACATAACCGCCGTTCACCGTGGGCACCGCTCTCGGCCCGCCGCGCGGCGCCAGCCACACGGGCGCCGGCAGCACGTTGCCCATTGCCAACCACTTGCCGATATCCAGAATCCGCCGCGCCAGATGCGCGTGCTGCATGAAGGCGACCATGTCGCCTGCGATCCGGAACTCCGGCAGACGGTATAGCATCGCGAAAATGCCGTGATGATGACGAGGAGGACTCGGTTCCAGAAACTTCACCCACACCGTCTCCGGCGCCGCGAGGCTGAACACCGGGGTTCCTTCACCCGCCGTCACGCGGCCATCGACGACATCGAACGACACGGAGGTCGCGCCGCTTTCGATGGCGAAACAGACCGACCATTTGCCAGCCCAGACGGCCAGTACCGGATCGTCCGCGCAGGCGGCTCGCCAGACGGCGGCCGAGGGGAACGCGCTCATAACGGATCGATCACGTTCAGCGCGACGGGATGATATTCGTCGCCGAAACCGGCGGCCTCGGTTTGCTTCAGGCGTTCCATGGTCAGCTTGGCGGCTTGCATGTCCAGGCCGGATGCCTCGGCCATTTCCAGCGCGTAGGACAGATCCTTGAT
>PLSZ01000129.1:7286-10942 GCA_003164305.1 Acetobacteraceae bacterium | reverse complement strand
TTCGAGCCGATGTGGACCCCGTCCAATCACGCGCTGTCCACGACCTTGCCCGCGATCCTCGCCCTCGCGGACATCAGGGAGATCAGCGGCAAGGACGTCATCGCCGCGCTGGTCAAAGGCATCGAACTACAAGGCTGGATCAGGCACGCCGGCCGCGTTTACGAACACGGCGGGGTTAAATTCCATCCGCCTGGCCTGGTCGGTCCGATGGGCGCCGCCGTCGCCGCCGGTCACATAATCGGCCTGACCGCCGAGCAAATGGCGCACGCTCTGGGCATCGCGTCGTCACGCTGCGGCACCATGCCCGCGAATATCGGCACGATGACGAAATCGACTCACTGCGGCATGGCGGCCATGCACGGCCTGGAGTCCGCATTGCTCGCCAGCAAAGGCTTCACCGCCAACCCCGAACCGTTCGAGGCCCACAACGGCTACGCCCGCCAAATGTTCGGCGACACGTTCGAGGTCAAGGACCTGCTGAATTTCGGCCCGCCCTTCCGCATCGTGCAGCCTGGCTACGCGATGAAGATGTTCCCGTCGCAGTTCGGCACTCATTTCGCCATCACCGCGGGATTGACTCTGCATCCGCAAATCCCCGATCCGTCGCGGATTGAATCGATCAAACTGACCACGCCGGTGATGCAGTACGTGAACCGCCCGCATCCCGACACCGGTCTCGCCGGCAAATTCAGCCTGCAATACACTTTTGCCAGCGGTCTGCTGCGTGGCGGCGTCAAGATCGACACCTTCACCGATGAAGAGGTCGCCCGTCCGGACATGCAAGCTCTGCTGAACAAGATCGCCATCGACATGTCGCCGGACATTCCCGCGCGCTTCGACAAAATGTGGGTTGAAGCCGCGGTGACCATGCGAGACGGACGCGTTCTGCACACGCGCTGCAACGGACCGCGCGGTATCTGGGGTTCGCCTCCCATCAGCGACGAGGATCATCTGGTGAAAGTCCGCGACTGCCTGTCTCGCCGCCTGCCACCGGAGCGAGCGGAACGTCTGATCGGCCTCGCGCGTCGCGCCGAAACGTTAACTCCGGTCGAACTGCGCGCGCTGTTAAAGGAAAGCGTGCCATGACGCTCGCGCACCAGATCGCCGAACGCATCCACGCCTTGCGTTACGACGACCTGTCGGCGACAGCGCTGGAATGGACCAACCACGCCTTCATCGACACCATCGCCTGCTCCCTGGCCGGTATGGCGGAACCCGCGCCCCGTATCCTGATGACCATCCCCGGCATCGCCGAGGCGCCGGGCCCCGCGACGATCTGGGCCACCGACCGGAAAACCAGCGTGCTGGACGCGACATTGGTCAACGGCACGGCGTCCCACGCGCTGGATTATGACGACGTGTCCGGCGTGATGGGCGGCCATCCCTCGGCGATGTTGATCCCATCGATGATCGCGCTCGGTGAAAGCCTCAATTCAACGGGACGCGATCTGGCTCTGGCTTATGTCGTGGGTTATGAAACGGAATGCCGCATCGCCCGCGGCGTGCATTTCCATCACTACGACAAAGGCTGGCATCCCACCGCGACCATCGGCATTTTCGGCACCGTCGCCGCGGCATCCCGCCTGCTGACCCTGACCGTCGAGCAAACCGCCGTCGCTTTGGGTCTCGCCGCGTCGCTCGCCTGTGGCCTGAAGGCCAGTTTCGGCACGATGACGAAACCATTGCATGTCGGCCACGCCTCCCGCAACGGCATGTTCGCCGCCTACATGGCGCGCGGCGGCTTCACCGCCAACCCCGGCGCGTTCGAGCATAAGCAAGGTTTTCTGGATGTGTTCAATGGTCCAGGAACGTACGATACGGCAAGGATGCTTAAAGACTGGTACGCGCCGCTGGAGTGCGAAGGCGCCGGAGAACCAACGTTAAAACCCTATCCCTGCTGCGGCAGCACCCACGCCTCGGTCAATCGCGCTATCCTGCTGGCCACAACGCACGACATACGCCCAAACGACATCGAAACCGTCGATGTCATGCCGCATCGCCGCCGTTTGCCGCACACCAACAACCCCGACCCTCATGGCGCGCTGGAGGCAAAGTTCAGCATTCAATACTGTGTCGCGCGCGCCCTGACGGATCGCGCCGTGCGACTGAACCACTTTGAGAACGATGCGGAAAACGATCCCGCCGTTCGCGCCCTGCTGCCAAGGATCAACGCCCGCCCGCATCCCGGCATGCCCGATGACGGTCCGTATCAATGGGGTTCGGAGGTCGTCGTCCATACCAAAGACGGCCGCCGCCTGACGTCCCGCGTCGATGATTACGAACGCTGTGGTCCCGGCGGCCATATGATGAGCCGCGACGAACTCTGGACCAAATTCTCCGACTGCGCCGAACGTTCGTCGCCGAAAGCGTCCATCGCCCCACTGTTCGACAAACTGTCATCCGTTGCCGACATAACCGTGGTAACGGAATTGACAACACTCATGCGATAACCACGCCGGAAAGGAGACCGAACCATGAGCGCGACCGAAAATCTGGCCCGGCTGGGGCTGGAAATCCCCTCCGCGCCCGCGCCGATCGGCAACTACGTGCCATTTCGCCTCGCCGGCAACATGCTGTTCTTGTCCGGCGTCGGACCGCGCAATTCCGCCGGCGTCTCGGTCACCGGCAAGGTCGGCCAGGCGCTGACCATCGACCAGGCCTATGAGGCCGCCAGGCTTTGCGGTCTGAACCTCATCGCCAACATGAAATCCGCTCTGGGCTCCATCGACCGCGTCGATACGATCCTGAAAGTCTTCGGCATGGTGAACGCCGCGCCGAACTTCATCGAGCACCCGAAGGTCATCAACGGCTGCACCGACTTGTTCGTCGCGGTGTTCGGCGACGACGGCAGGCCGGCGCGCTCGGCGGTCGGGATGGGCAGCCTGCCGGGCAACATTTCGGTCGAAATCGAAGCGATCGTCCTCGTCAGATAGCGCGGCGCGTTAACCGAATCTTAAAGCATTCGTGACAGAACAGTCGGGCGCCAATCCGGCGCGATGAACTTATAGCTGTCCGCCATGTCGAACGAGTTATCGATCCAGGCCGGTCTCCCCGTTAGCGGCTCCGGCATCAGTGCCGCTCCGGCCAGGAGCACGGCGCCCACACCGACGTCGACGGCAAAACCCGTTGCGTTGTTCGTCAACCCGAGTTTTCGGTTCGACCCCACTGTCGGCATTGAAGTCATCCAGTTCCACGACGCGACAGGAACGGTGAGCAATACCATTCCCAGCGCCCGGCAGTTGGCGGCTTACCGAACCCACCAGGAAACGCCGCCCGGAGAGCAGGCGCCCGCCATACCCAGGATGGTTGATGGCAAGACTGCTGCTGGCTGACCGGGTCAAGGGGCGAGAGGACAGCTTCCTCGCGCCCCTGATCCCAGCACTGGAACAGCATCACGAGGTCCGCTTCATCGCGGCACCTCCCGGTCCGTCGCTCGCCGAAGCGATCGATTGGGCCGACATCGTCTGGCTGGAATGGTGCTGGGACCACGCGGTCTGGGCTACCAATTCCGCTTGCCTGAGCGGTAAGAAGTGCATCGTCCGGCTGCATTCGATCGAGGCGTTGCAAACCCCGTTCCCTGGCAATGTGAACTGGTCGCGCGTCGATCGCCTGATCACCGTCGGCGAGGACATCACCGAACTCCTGTTGAGCAACAC
>PLSZ01000129.1:0-7277 GCA_003164305.1 Acetobacteraceae bacterium | reverse complement strand
CGTCGTGCATGTCGCCGGTGCCTTCACGGACCTCCGCACCGCGCGCTATGTGAAGCGCTTCATGGCCTCGCTCGGATTGGGCGGGGTCGTGCGGTTCGACGGCGTGATCGAGGACATGCCCACCTGGTATGCGAACAAAGGCGTGCTGCTCTCGACGTCCATGTATGAAAGCTTCGGTATGAACATTGGCGAGGCGATGGCGGTCGGCGCGTTCCCCGTCGTGCATGATTTTCCCGGCGCGGATCGTCTGTGGCCCGAGGAATGCCTGTTCGCCGGCACCGACGACGCCGTCGCGCTGATCCGCTCCGCCCGCCCAGGACTGTATCGGGACTGGGTGCGCGACCGTTACGGGCTGGACCGGCAAATCGCATCCGTGCTCAGACTTTTGGCCGAGCTGGAATGATGCGGATCGTCGCCATCGGGCGTTCCCGCGACGGTCCGGAAGCCGAACTGTTCGCGCGCTACAGCGCCCGCATCCGGCCCGCCTTGGCGCTGACCGAAATCCCCGACGGCAAAGGCGCCCCAGCCGAAATCAAGCGCCGCGAGGGCGAGGCGTTGTTGGCCGCCTTGCCAGCCCAGACCTTCGCGATCGTACTGGACCTGGACGGGGAAATGCTCGACAGCGCCAGCTTCGCCGCCCGGTTGGAGGGCTGGCTGACCCTGTCGCGCCCCATCCGTTTCCTGATCGGCGGCGCCGAGGGCCTCGACCGGCCGGTCATCGCCCGAGCGGATTACACGTTATCTTTGGGCCGGCTGACCTGGCCGCATTTGCTCGCCCGGGCGATGCTGGCGGAACAAATTTACCGCGCCCGTTCGATCTCCACCGGCCACCCGTATCACCGTTCGGGCCGGCCGGATCAGGCCTTCCGCAGGTAGTCCATCGCCTCGGCGTTGGCGCAAAAATCATGACAATAGGTCGCGGCCGTCCCCGACTCGAGTTCGCGCCGGCAAACGCGCGAATCGCGGCAACGCGCGCAGGTCACTTCCATATCGCGCACGAGCGCGCTGAAGGAGCGGCGGACCGCTTCCGGATCCAGCCCCCGCGCCCGCATCATCTGGTCCATCAGTTCGCTATGGTCGGTCACCTTGGGCACGACCTCCCGTAATTCGGCCTCGGTGATCCCGAGGTCGGCCGCGAGATAATGCAAATCCGCGCGGCACATCGCGGCGATTTCATTGTCGCGGGAGGCGCGCGTTCTGATCCAGTCGAAAGCCTTTGCCAGCAGGCTCGAATCCGATGACGCGGACATCTTGGGTATCTCCCAGATCAGGCTCCAGGAGACCCTGCCATGCTGGAAGCCGCGGGGCTTTGATCCATGTCAAAGCCCCCCGCTTTCCCGTTATTCGATAGGGACGAAAATCGAATGCCGCATCTTGCCGCCGATCGACTTCGACAAATGCCCCTTGCCGCGCACGTCCTCGACCAGAATGACTTCGCCCGCGCCGATGTTCCTGGCTTCCCCATCGCTCGCGGTAATCGTCACGCCCCCGTCGAGGTTGATGATGTATTGCCGCCGCGGCGCCGGATGCCACGACAGATCGTAATCGCCGCCGGTTTCCCGAAAGATAATCCCCGTGGCGGGAAGCCGGGCCGACAGCTTGCTGCCGTTCCGTTCCTCAACCCACTCGACCTCGATATCGCGCCAGTGCGTTTCGCCGGCGTCATCGACATAAATGTTATGAATCCGCATCGTCGCCTCGCTCCCTTATTCGATCGGCACGAAAATCGAGTGCCGCATCTGATTGTTGATGGATTTCGACAAATGACCCTTGCCGGAGGTATCCTCGACCAGCACGATTTCACCCGCGCCGATTTTTCGAGACTCCCCGTCGCTCGCCGTCAGTTCCACACCGGCATCGAGATTGATGATGTATTGCCGCCGCGGCGCGGGATGCCACGGCCGATCGTGTTCCGCCTGAGTCTGGCGAAAGATAATCCCATTGGCGAATTGCCGAGCGGATGTCTTGCCTTCCGGCCCCTCATTCTCCCACTCAATCTGAACATCGCGCCAATGCGATTCGCCCTGAGCGTCGCAATATAAATTGTGCACCCTAATTCCCATCGCTCGCGCTCCTTACTTGTTCTTCCAATCCGGCTTGCGTTTTTCCGCGAACGCTTTTGGACCCTCGATATAATCCTGACTTTCGATATTCTCCTGTTGCGCCGGATAAACCGTGCGCATCGCGGTTTCCAGCTTCTGCTCGTCCAACCCGCGATAGGACGCCTGTTTCGACGCCCGCACCGCTTTCGGCGAGCATTCCAGGATCAGACCGGCCCATCGTTTCGCCGCTTCCAGAGCCTGTCCTTCCGGCACGACCTCGGTGACGAATCCGAGTTCAAATCCCTCCCGCGCCGGCACCCGCCGTCCGGTCAGGATCATGCCCATCGCCTTCTTGATCGGGATCGTCCGCGGCAGGCGATGCACGCCGCCACCCCCCGCGATCAATCCAACCCGAGGCTCCGGCAGAGCGAACACCGCGTTCTCGGCGGCGATGATGATGTCGCAGGCGAGGGCGGTTTCGAACCCGCCGCCCATCGCCACGCCGTTCACCGCCGCGATCAACGGTTTTTCGAGGTTGAAACGATGCGACAACCCCGCGAAACCGTTCGGCCCGTTCGGCCGGCGTTTCCCCGCCGCCTGCACCTTGAGGTCGTTGCCGGCGGAAAACGCTCGTCCGCCCGCGCCGGTCACGATGCCCACCCACAGATCGTCGCGCGCCGCGAATTCATCCCACACCTCGGACAATTCGTCGTTGGCGTCGGCGTGCAGAGCGTTCAGCACCTCCGGCCGGTTGAGGGTCACGATCCGCAACCGGCCCTCATCCTGAACCGTGCAAAACTGGTGCGCCATCAGGCGACCACCTGATCGTTCCGCAGCGCCCCGATCTTGTCCTTGTCGAGTTTCAGCCAATCGGCCAGCACTTCCTCGCCATGCTGCCCCAGCAACGGCGCCGGCTTCACCGATGGCGTTTGTCCGCCAAAGCGGACTGGCCAGCCGCTCATGACGTAATCGCCGACCTGGGGATGATGCATGGTCTGGCGAATGCCGCGATCCTGGAACGTTTTGTCCGCCGCCAGTTCCGCGGTATCCAGCACGGCGCCCGAGGGGATGGTCGCCAGGCTGACCAGCTTCATCGCCTCATGCTTGTCGTGCTGCTTTGTCCAGGCGGAAACGATCGCATCAACCTCTTCACGCCGTTCCGTGCGCGCGTCGGGTGAGTCGTAGCACGGATCGCCAATCAGGTCCTCCCGCCCCATCACCTTCAAAAGCCGTGTCCAATGCTCGGGATTCGCGCGGCTCGTGTAAATGTAGACATAATCGTTCGGACCGCCACCTTTGCACGGATACACCCCGATCGGCGGATTGCCGCCGCCGACCGTCTTCGACCCGGCGCGTGGCGCGGCCTTGCCGCCGGAGCGTTCCATGAAGGTAAAAGCGTTGCGCACGTAATGCAGGATCGAATCCTGCATCGCCAGTTGCAGATGCTCCCCCTGACCGGTGCGCAGCTTGCGGATATAGGCGCCGAGGATCGAAATCGCCATGACCATGCCGGTGCCGGTGTCGCCGATCGTCGCGCCCGGCTTGCAGGGCGGTCCATCCTCTTCGCCGGTGATGCTCATCAGGCCGCCGCAGGCCTGCGCGATCATATCGAACGCGAGACTTTTCTCGTACGGGCTGCCGGTGCCAAATCCCTTGACCTGGCAAAAGATGATCGACGGGTTCAACGCCCGGATCACGTCGGCGCCAAGACCCAGCCGCTCCACCGCGCCGGGCGCGAAATTCTCGATCATCACGTCGGCCTGCTTCGCCATTTCCTTGACGAGCTCGACGCCGCGCGGATCTTTCAGATTGACCGCGACGGACCGCTTGTTGGCGTTGTATTGCAAAAAGTAATTGGCATCCTGCCCGGGTTTGCCGCCAGCGGTCCGCCCAGGATCGCCGGATTTCGGATTTTCGACTTTGACGACATCGGCGCCCATCCAGGCGAGGGCTTCGGTGCACGATGGACCCGCCTCGAACTGGGTGAGATCAAGGACCTTCATACCGGCCAGACAATTTTCTCCACTCATGACCTTGGCGCTCCTCGGGGCTGATTTGGTGTAAGCATATAACCGAAGCCGCCGGTTCGTCGAGGCTGTCACCCGGGAGGAACCCGTATGCTGGAATTGAGCCACGTATTCACCGCTTCTGTCGGCATCGGCGCGCCGCTGGATTTAGGGCCCGTCTCAACCGGCCGCCGCCGTATCGTTCCGATCACGGGAGGGTCGGTCTCCGGCCCACGCCTGACCGCGCGTATTCTTCCTGGAGGCGCCGACTGGCAAATCGTCCGCGCCGACGGCACCGCCGAAGTGGTCGCGCGCTACACGCTGCAAGCCGAGGACGGAACGTTCATCTCCGTCGTCAACAAGGGAATCCGCCGCGGTCCACCCGACGTTCTGGCGCGCCTCGCGGCGGGAGAAACCGTCGATCCCGCGTTGTATTATTTCCGCGCCTCACCGGTGTTCGGCGTAAGCCCGGGTCCGCATGGCTGGTTGGCGGAAAACATTTTCGTCGCGACCGGAGAACGGCACGAGAAGCAAGTGATTATCAAGGTCTTTGTGCTGTCCTGAGCGCGCCTGGCAGACGCGACGCCGTCAGGAACCCAAGCGCCGCGATCGCGGCCAACGCGAAGAACGTCCAATGATACGCCTGCGTTGGTGTCGCCGCGCGCGACAATGCGTATTGCAAGAGTATCGCAAGCCCAGCGGACCCGGTTGGACCGCCGAAGCGCTGGCAAATGTTGATCGAGGTCGTCGCATGGCCGAGCGACTCGCGCGGCACTGAGGCATAAGCCGCCGCCGCCGATGGAATCGTGATCGAACCGCCGCCGAACCCACGCACGAACAAGGCTACCGCCAGAACAGCAAACGGCGTGTCGACGGTCGCGAAAACAAACGGAATCGTACCGATGCAGGACAACACGGCGCCGGCGCCGGAGATCGCTCGCGCACCGAACCGTTCGCTCATCCGTCCCATGATCGGCAGGCCACAAAAAATCCCCAGACCCATCGGAAACAGCATCAAACCCGTTGCGGTCGGTGTCGCCTGGCGCACCTGCAGAAACCACAACGGCAACAACAACGCGCCGCCGAAGTTCAAAGCGTTCGACAGGAACTGCGTTGACGCGGCGGCACGGAAAACCGGCGCTCGGAACAGGCGCAAATCGATCAAAGCCGTAATCGGATGGCGTAATGCATGCCAGGTAAACCCCGCCAACAGCGCCACGCTGGCAACCAGACTCAGCGGCGCCGTCGCATCGCCATGCGCCCACGACACGAGGCCTTGCAGCAACAACGCCAGGCCGGGCGAGATCATCGCGAATCCGACCAGATCCAGGCGCCGTGCGTTGACGATTTCGTCGCGCGGCAACGCGAACCAGGCGAAACAAATCGCCATCAGCCCCACCGGAACGTTGACGAAGAAAATCCACCGCCAACCCAACCAGCCCAGGATCAATCCCCCAAGACTGGGACCCAACATTGCTCCAACCATGACCGGCATCGCGGCCACGCCGATGACCCGCGCCATGTGGCGTCCGGCGTGCCGCGCCATCATCATTTGCATCATCGGCGCCANNACGGCACCGCGAACGCCGCGCTGAGTGTGTTCAACGACACGTTCACCATCGTGGAATCGAGACCCGACATCAGCGGCCCGCACGAGCAGGCGGCCGCGATGACCCAAACCCGGCGGTCCACGCGATCGGTCGGTTGGCTCATGCTCTCCGTTGGGGTTTTCGAACTGGTGATCCCTGATATCATCCTCCGAACGCGATGTCCCCTCAGGAGAATCCAACCATGGCCGGTATTCCGCTTCGTCACGGCGCGTTCTTGCCGCCGTTCCACCCGATGAACGAAAACCCGGCCGCCTGCATCGAGCGTGATCTGGAATTGATGCAATGGCTCGACCGGCTTGGCTTCCATGAAGCCTGGATCGGCGAACATCATTCCGCCGGATGGGAACTGATCAGTTCCCCGGAACTGTTCATCGCTGTCGCCGCGGAGCGCACCCGCTGGATTAAATTCGGCACCGGCGTGATTTCATTGCCGTACCACAACCCTTTGATGACCGCCAACCGCATCATCCAACTCGACCACCACACCCGCGGCCGCATCATGTTCGGCGCCGGTCCCGGACTTCTCGCCTCCGACGCCTTGATGCTGGGGATCGATCCGGATACGCAACGCGACCGCATGGCCGAGGCTCTCGACGTCATCCTGCGCTTCTTCAAAGGCGAAATCGTCACCGAGCGAACCGAGTGGTACAACTTCGTCGGCGCCCGCGCCCATATCCTGCCATATACAAAACCCCATCCGGAAGTCGCGGTGGTCAGCGCCGTCACCCCCTCCGGCGGCCGTCTGGCCGGCAAGTACGGCCTCAGCATGATCTGCGTCGCCGCCACCAATCCCTTCGGCTACGACGCCCTGGGCGCCAACTGGAAGATCGCCAACGACATCGCCGCCGAGCAAGGCAAGAAGATGAATCCCTCCGGTTTGCGCCTGGTCGGCCCGATGCACATCGCGGAAACCCGAGCCCAGGCCATGGAAAATGTAAAGTACGGGTTTGAATCGTATCTGGGGTACTTAAACAACAACCAACCCCGCTTCATCGTGCCGCCGGGCAAAGACGCGGCCGAATGGTTCGTTGAAAGCAACTACGGCGTCATCGGCACCCCCGACGACGCGATTGCGTTAATCCAACGCCTCTACGACAAACAAGGCGACTTCGGCGCCTTCCTTCAACAAGTCCACAACTGGGCTGACTTCGAGCAAACCAAACGATCCTACGAACTTTATCAACGCTACGTGATGCCACATTTCTCCGGCGACAACGGCCCACGCATCGACTCGTTCAATTGGTGCAGCGACCATCGTGAGGAACTCACCGAAAAACGATCCAGCGCCGCTCGTCTGATGTTCGACAAGCATGAAGCTGAGCAGAAAGCCAAAGCCGAGATGGTGCGGCCGGTCAAAGNNCATCCTCGGGCGCGACCCGAGGATCTCTCGACACGCCAACGAAGTCAAAAGTCGGATGACGTGTCTGGGCGGGCCGATCCTCGGGTCAAGCCCGAGGAAGACGCTACGAGATCGTTACGACCGAGAGTGAATGTCAACGCCGTTTGGCATAACACCCCTAATCCAGATCGAACGCCGCCTGCATCAGCGACTTCGTATAATCCTCCCGAGGACGCGAGAAAATCGCGTCCGCGGTGCCCTGCTCGACGATCTTCCCATC
>PLSZ01000619.1 GCA_003164305.1 Acetobacteraceae bacterium | reverse complement strand
AATAGACCTGGATCAGGATCGGCACCGCCAGCAGCACGATCACCAGCGGCTGCGTCAGGATGCGCTCGCCCTGGAAGCCGAACAGCAGCACCAGCGTCGCCAGCAGCGCCACCAGCGACACCGGCTGCAGCGTCGCGAGTGTCCGGCGCAACGCAGTCCCGTCGCTCGATGCCAGCAGCAGCCGGCGCCACGCCTGCGCCGCGACCACGGGAATGACGATGTACAGCACCACGGAAAGGAACAGCGTGACCCACGGCACGGTGATNNGAGGTTCGACCACACGAACACCATCGCCGTGCACGGCGCCGCGGCCAGCAGGATCAGCCCGGCCACGTACGAATTGATCTGCTCCGCCGGCAGCAGCGGCGCGAACAGATGGGCGATGAACAGGGACGCGAGCAGCGCCATCGAGAACGGCTTGACCAGCCAGTTGATGCCGACGGTCACGGCGACGCCGCGCCAGTGCTGGCGAACCTCCCCGAGCGCGCCGAAATCCACCTTCAGCAGCATCGGCACGATCATCAGCCAGACCAGCACCGCGACCGGAAGATTGACCTGCGCGACCGTCGCGTTGCCGAGGAAATGGAACAGGCCGGGGATCGCCCGACCGAGGACGATCCCGACGACAATGCACAGCGCCACCCAGAGAGTCAGGAACCGCTCGAACACGCCCATGGTGGGCTTCGCCGCCGCGCCCTGTCCGGCCGCGAGAGTGGAATTATTCACGACACGCGATCCTCTTCATTGCCGGAGCGGACGCGGCCAAACAGCATATTGAAGGGTTGGCGCGGCATGTCGCTTCACGCGCAACAGGCTGGGGCGCAACAGGCTTCGCCTGACGCGGGCTTGCGCGCCTCGATGATCGCCGAGGCGACGTAATCCTCGATACCGCGCCCAGGCGCCCAGCTTGCCACGAGATCGCGGCTTTCCGGCTTCACCGTCACGCGGACATCGCGGAACCCCGCCGCTTGTAACCACGCCTCGATTTCCAGCGCGGGAGCGGCACCCGCGACGCAGCCGCACACGAGGGCGCGATCCCCCGCGAGCTCGGGCGTCAGAGGTTTCATGTTCACCACGTCCGAGATCGCCAGCCGGCCGCCGGGCTTCAACGCGCGGAACGCCTCGCGGAAGACCTGAGGCTTGTTCGGCACGAGATTGATGACACAGTTCGACAGGATCACGTCGGCGGTGTTGTCGGCGACCGGCAGGTGTTCCAGTTCGCCCAGACGAAATTCGACATTCGCCGCGCCCACCTTGGCGGCGTTCTCGCGGGCTTTCCTCAACATCTCGTGCGTCATATCGACGCCGATCACGTGCCCGGCCGGGCCGACCTGACGGGCGGCGAGCAGGCAATCGAAGCCCGCGCCGCTGCCGAGATCGATCACGACCTCGCCCGGCCGCATCGCCGCGATAGCCTGAGGATTGCCGCAGCCAAGGCCGAGGTTCGCACCCTCCGGCACGGCCGCCAGTTCCTCGGCCGAGTAGCCCATCTCGCGCGCCTTGTCATCGACGATGGCCGGTGCGCTCGCGCTGTCCGCCGACGCCGGAGCGCAACACGACGAGACCGCGCCCGCCGCGATGCCGCCGTAGCGAGCGCGCACCATGTCCTTGATATCGATGGGATCGAACGGCTGGTCGTTCATGATGAGCGTTTCCTTTTCGCGGAGGGTGTGGCGTCTCTGGGCGCGCAGACCGGCAGGCAATCGGCGGCGGGATGACCGCAGCAATTTTCGGTGAGGAAGAACAACAGCGCGTTCATCACCGGATACTCGGCCGCGTAGATCAGCGAGCGGCCGTTGCGCGCGCAGGCGGCCAGCTTCGCGTTTTTCAGTTCCTTGAGATGGAAGGCGAGCGTCGCGGACGGCAGGCCGAGCCGTTCGCCGATCTGACCGGCGGGCAATCCCTCCGGCCCAGATTGAACCAACAGTCGGTAGATATCGAGGCGGGTTTCCTGAGCGAGGGCGCCCAGGGCCGCCAAGGCGTCTGTCTTCTCCATGTCTCCATTGTATTGGAGATATAGAGGCTGTCAAGAGCGGTGATGACGCGGGAGCGGTTAAGCCGGGGCGGATCGAAAGGAACCCATGCGATGGATGTCGATACCTCGATCCGCTACCGGACGACCGGGCGTGCGTGGTGACGATCGCCCGGCGTGACAACGGCGACAAGGATCGCGAAAATGGACGAGCGGCCGACACTGAGCCCGAACAGCCGCCCGTCCGGGGATCAAGTCCGGCTATCGGCCCGATCCCGCGAAAGCCAGGCTGATGATAGGCTGGGCTCCCTGTTATGGTGGTGACCATGCTTCCAGCTGAGGCTGCCCCCGCCGTTGATGACTGTCGTCGCGCCGCCAGGTGACGGCCTGTCTGAGCGAGGCCGTCATTGGCTACAAGAAAACCGGGCTGCTATCGACTGCTATAACGAATGGATCGCGGAGTACGGGCTTCCTCTGGAAGAGTTTCGCCGGTTCTGATGCAGTTCGCGGTCTACCCGATGCTGTGTGGCCGCTGGCGTCAATCGGACTCCAGCGCGGGCGTAACCGTCACGGATTTGTCTGACGTTGCGCGCTGTGGCGCACCCGCTGGATGACGATATCATTTCCGGCAATACGGTAACGGATGATGTATGGGCTGACTGACAGTCCATTCGCGCGAGGTCGTTCCGGGCACCAACCGCCCACGGCGCGGGAAATGCTCCAGGCTATCTCCGGCCGCGAACAGGGCATCCGCCATGCGCTGTGCTGCTTGTGGATTGAAATCAACGATGTAGTCGTAAGCGCGCCATACGCCCCGCAAGGCGGATCTGGTCCAAACGACGCGCACGGGTCATGCTTCAGGCGGAGGGATTCTTTCACCCCGTGCAAGCTTTTTAAGCCACTCCCGGACGCGCTCATGCGGTTCGAACCGGCCCGCCGCATAGTCCGAGTCAGCTTCGGCGTCGAGCCGCGCCTCATGAGCCTCATCCGGTTCCGTATCGAAGATCGACTTTGCTTCAGAGTCAGGCATGCGGCACCTTCCTTGTCGCCGACCGTGGCACAATTGGGGGCATTCGCGGCAACAACAACCGCCACAGCGGCCCGACCGGGATCGTCGCCAGGCGTTCGGCGGGCTGCTGAAAAGCGATTTTTGGCCCTTCAATGGCGTCGCGTTCATGCTCATGACCCAGAACATGGCCAGCATTCCGGTCTTTCAGAAGGGCCGTTCGGTGGGAACGCTCGCGGCGGACCGCGACCAGATTGCGCGGGCGATCGATGCGTTGCTCAGCGGGATTTGAGCCAGGTCGCCCATATTCGTGGGCCATTTGAAGGATACGCGGACTCACGGCGACCGGGATAAAACTTGACCCCAACTCCCGCGAAGCCGCATGCTCCCGGCTATGGCACCGAACAGGTCAACCACGTATAGGCTGGCGCGAATTACCACCCCGGCGGCGCGCTAACCGCCGGAAGCCTTGACGCGACCTGACCCCGGCCCAATACGCCGCATCCGAATGCCTGTGATGGATCCCGCCATGAACGACGCTCCGGTAACGGGTGCCCCACCGGGGGCGCCTCGCGACTATCGCGATACGGTGTTTTTGCCTCAGACCTCTTTCCCCATGCGCGGGGATTTGCCGAAGAAGGAACCCGCGATCCTCGCCCGGTGGGAGGCGATGGATCTGTGGGGCAAGCTGCGCGCGGCCTCCAAAGGCCGGCCGATGTTCATCCTGCACGACGGGCCGCCGTACGCGAACGGCAACCTGCATATCGGCACCGCGCTGAACAAGATCCTGAAGGACGTGATCAACCGCACGCGCCAGATGGCTGGGTTCGACGCCAACTATATCCCCGGCTGGGACTGCCACGGGCTGCCGATCGAGTGGAAGATCGAGGAACAGTACCGCTCGAAAAAGAAGGACAAGGACGCCGTCCCGGTGCTGGATTTCCGCGCCGAGTGCCGCGCTTACGCCGCGCACTGGATGGGCGTGCAAGCTCGGGAGTTCCGCCGTCTGGGGGTCGAGGGCGCGTGGCGTGACCGCTACGCCACCATGGACCTGGCGTCCGAGGGCGCGATCGCCCATGAAATCCTGAAGTTCCTGCTGAACGGCGCGCTGTATCGCGGGTTGCGGCCGGTGATGTGGTCGCCGGTGGAGAAGACCGCTCTGGCCGAGGCCGAGATCGAGTATCACGACCACACCAGCACCACGATCTTCGTGCGGTTCCCGATCGTTCAGGCGCCGGTCGATGAATTGCGTGGTGCCTCGGTCGTCATCTGGACCACGACGCCGTGGACCATGCCGGGCAACCGCGCGCTCGCCGCCGGACCGGAGATCGATTACGCGCTGGTGCGGGTGGAGGGCACCGCCGAGGGCTCGCTGGCCCGGCACCACGAGACGATGCTGATCGCGCTGCCATTGCTGCCCCAGGTGTGCCAGGAGGTTGGCATCACCGCGCACCATCTGCTGCACGTCTATAAGGGCGAGGCGCTGGCCGGCGTGGTTTGCGCGCATCCGTTGCGCGGCCATGGCTACGACCAGGATACGCCGCTGCTGCTGGCGGATTTCGTCACCACCGACGCCGGCACGGGGTTCGTCCACATCGCGCCGGGCCATGGCGAGGACGACTTCATCCTCGGCCGCGCGCATGCGTTGGACGTGCCGGAAACGGTCGGCGGCGATGGGACGTTCAACGCCTGGGTGCCGCTGTTCGCCGGTCAGCATGTGTACAAGGTCGCCGACGCGGTCTGCGAGGCGCTGACCGATGCGGGCGCTCTGCTCGGGCGCGGCAAGATCGTGCACTCCTACCCACACTCCTGGCGGTCGAGGGCGCCGCTGATCTTCCGCGCGACGCCGCAATGGTTCATCCGCATGGACGGGCCGGAGCGTATCCGCGAAAAGGCGCTGCGGGCGATCGACGCCACCGTGTTCGTGCCGGATCAGGGGCGCAACCGGATTGGCTCGATGATCGCAGCCCGCCCGGACTGGTGCATCAGCCGGCAACGCGCCTGGGGGGTGCCGATCCCGATCTTCGTTGACAAACGCTCGGGTGAACCACTGCGCGACGAGGCCGTGGTCGAGCGCATCGTCGCGGCCTTCACCGCCGAGGGCGCCGATGCGTGGTACTCGTCGCCTCCGTCACGTTTCCTGGGGCCGGATCGCAACCCCGACGACTACGAGCAGGTGCGCGACATCGTCGATGTCTGGTTCGAGTCTGGATCGACCCACGCGTTCGTGCTGGAAGGCCGCGATCTGCCCTGGCCGGCCGATCTGTATCTGGAGGGCTCCGATCAGCATCGCGGCTGGTTCCACTCGTCGCTGCTGGAATCGGTTGGCACCCGCGGCGTGGCGCCGTTCAAGGCCGTCCTCACCCACGGCTTCGTCAACGACGAGCACGGCCGCAAAATGTCCAAATCACTGGGCAATGTCGTGGCGCCGGATGAGATCGCCGACAAATACGGCGTCGATATCCTGAGGCTTTGGGTGATGATGTCCGACACCTCCGAGGACCTGCGGATCGGCCCGGAAATCCTCAAGCAGCAGGCCGAGCTTTACCGGCGGCTGCGCAATACGCTGCGCTGGGTACTGGGCTCATTGGCGGGGTTTGAAACGGCCGAGGCGGTGCCGGTTGAAGATATGCCGGAGCTGGAACGATACATTCTGCACCGGATGACCGGGCTGGACGCGAAAATCCGCGCGGCGGTGGAGAGTTACGATTGGACCGGGGTTTATCCCGATGTCCATAACTTCTGCGCCACCGATCTGTCGGCGTTTTATTTCGATATCCGCAAGGACGCGGTTTACTGCGACCGGCCGGACAGCGTTCGCCGCCGGTCCGCCCGGACGGTGCTGGATTATTTGCATCGCTGCCTGTGCACGTGGCTGGCGCCGGTGTTGTGCTTTACCGCCGAGGAGGCGTGGACCGCTCGGTTCGGCGAGCAGGACAGCGTGCACCTGCACCAGTTTCCGATTCTGCCGCACACCTGGCGTGACGATCCGCTGGCGGCGAAGTGGGAACAGATCCGCGCGATCCGGCGGCGCGTCACGGTGCCTCTGGAGGAAGCCCGCCGGGCCAATGTCATTGGCGCGTCCTTGCAGGCGGCGGTGACGCTGAAACTGGCGCCGGATGAGGCGGAGTTGCTGAGCGAAGCGGAATGGGCCGAACTGGCGATCGTGTCATCCGTGCACGCCGTCGCTGGGGTGGGCGACGATCTGGCGGAGATCGCGGTGGCTCCTGGGCACAAATGCGATCGCTGCTGGCGGGTGCTGACCGAGGTCGGCGGCCAGGCGGCGCATCCGACGTTGTGCCTGCGCTGCACCGACGCGGTCGAGGCGGCATGAAGCCCTCGATCCGGTGGGGGATTGTCTCGGCGTTGCTGGTGCTGGCGGCGGATCAGGGCAGCAAATACTGGATCCTGCATGTGCTCGATTTGCCGGATCTGCGGCAGGTCGTGCTGTTGCCGGTGCTGAATCTGACATACGTGCAGAATCAGGGCGTCACGTTCGGGCTGTTGAACGGGTTGGGTTCCTGGAGCCATTTCGTGCTGGCGGGGATCGCGTTGGTGGTCGTCGTGGCGCTGGGGATTTGGCTGCGGCGGGCGGAGAACACCCTGATGGCGGTGTCGATCGGGGCGATCGCCGGGGGCGCGGTGGGCAACGTGATCGATCGGTTGCGCTACGGTTGGGTGGTGGATTTCATCCATGCGCATATCGGCGATTGGTCGTGGTATGTGTTCAATGTCGCGGACGCGGCGATCGTTTGCGGGGTGGCGCTGCTGGTCGTGGAGGGCCAGTTCCGGCGGCGGCCCGCGGAGGGGGAGGTTCCCCGGCATGGTCAGGCCTGAGGCGAGGGGATTCGCCTATTGAAGCGGTCCCGGTTGTCGGGTCTGATGCGGCCACGGTGCGCCTGTAGCTCAATTGGTCAGAGCCGGCGGCTCATAACCGCTTGGTTGTAGGTTCGAGTCCTACCGGGCGCACCAATCATATCAATGAATTAAACCCCATTTCGCTCTGTAGCACGATCGAATATTATACTCCGGACAACAATGGGGACAACAATCCGCGAGGCTTGCGCTCCGTTCAGGTGGCTTCGTCATAATCCGCCAAATTGACGTCGGGTCGCCGTAAAGGAGGTTCCAGGCAACCGCGGCTTCCTCCCGGCTCGGCACCGGCCAGGACCCCCTGGCAAAACCGCGAACTATTGATTGACCGCGCTGGCCATGTCACCGAACGAACATCCCGGGGCGGTCGTGGGATCCGCGTAGTGTGTTTGCGCGCCTGGAGTCCCGGCGCCGGTGATCCATCGCGAGGCGCCTGACGTCGCGTAGACCGAGGCGACGCTGCGCGAGCTGGCGCGCATTCCGTAGGAAAAAAGCCAATGGCCGGGTCTGTCATGAAAGGCGCGCTGATTTCCTATCCCCCCTCGGGGAGCCTTGGTCAGCCGTCGCAACCCAATGTGATCGTGTTCCAGATCAACCCGGAAACGATGACCCATGCGTGGACGGAAGCGGCCGCGCCGCCGCCGCCGTCCGATACCAAGGTCACGGTGACGGTGAACCCGCTGGCCGCCACCGGCGTGCCGGGAGAAACCTTCGCCTTTACCCTCCGGCTTGATTCAGACCTCGATCTCTCCGACATCGCCATCGATCCAGCCGCCGCCGACGCGGCCGCCAACGGCGTTTACCCGCGGCTCGCAGCTCTCGAACTGCTGCAATTTCCATCGGCTCCGCCGGATTCCGGGCTCGAAGGCCAGGTTTCCGCGTCGAACAACGCCGCGGCGCAGGGCTCGGCCTCGGCGACAACGGCACCGCGGAGCGTGCCGCTCTCTCAGGTGCCGGTGGTCCTGTTCTCCTGGGGGCCGCTGCGCACCGTGCCAGTGCGGGTCACCGCTTTCAGTGTTTCGGAGATACTGTACGACGACCAGCTCAATCCCACGCATGCCGACGCGCAAATGACCCTGACGGTGCTGACGCCGGATGCTCTGCGAGCCGTGAAGGGGCCGACGGCCCAGATTGGCGCGACCGCCTATGCGAACATGCAGAGCAACAGGGTGTCGTTGGCCGGGCAGGCGCCATCGGGATCGCCAGGCTCCAATATCGGCATGTTGCCGGCGCCGTACTGAGAAGGCGCGAGACATGTTCTTCCCCGGTAGCCGCTATTTCAACCTCGTCCCCTACGGCGTCACCCGCCCGGACGGGACGCGCGTCCTCGCCACGAGAACACCGGCGCCCGGCCAGCGAGCGGTTCTGGGTTACTACCGGCGCAACTCCGGCGACCGGCTGGATCAGATCTCGGGACGCTTTCTCGGCGATGCGACCCGGTTCTGGCATGTCTGCGACGCGAACGGCGCCATTGTGCCGGACGCATTGGCGGCGCGGCCGTTGGTCGGCGTGCCGATCGACGCGCCGCGAGGCGGTTAAATGGCCAGCTCCTACGACCTGTTGCTGAACGGTCAAAAGGCGGATGCCACGCTGTACTCGATCATCACCTCGGTCGAAGTGGAAGAAAGCATGGACCTGCCCGCCGCGGTGCAGATCACTCTACCGGTGTCGCGCGAAACCGGCGGCGATCTGACCTATGTGGGCGATCCGCGATTCGCGCCGCTGGCGACAGTCGCCGTGGTGGCGACGGCGGGTGGCAGCGGCGCGTCGGGTGTCTCGACGGGGGCGGCCGGGATGACGTCAGGGGCTCTCGGCGACGGCTCGGCTCCCGCGGCGACGCAGTGCATTTTCGATGGCTATGTGTTGGCGCAGAAGGTTCATCTGGAAACCGGCGTTACCAACGCGTCGATCTCCGTCTGGGGACAGGACGCGTCCTGGCTGATGAACCAGACCGAGAAGGTTCGCGAATGGGTGGACGTCACCGACTCCTCGGTCGCGGCTTCGATTTTCGGCGACTACGGCATCACGCCGTCGGATCAGAACGGCCAGGACGATTCACCTTCGCATACCGCCGATACCCATAGCCTGATGCAGCGCGGCTCCGACATCGCGTTCCCGCGGCTGCTGGCGCGGCGCACCGGCAAAGTGTGCCGCATCGCCTGCGCGGCCAACCCGGGCGCGCGCACGGGTTTTTTCGCGCGCCCCAAGCTCGACGGCGATCCGGCCGTCATCATCGCGCTCAACGATCCGACGAATTGGACCGCCGGAAAGCTCGACCTCGAATGGGATGCCACACGGCCGACCGCCGTGGTCGCGCGCACGGCGCCGTTCAGCGACAGCGATGCCAGCGGAGTCAGCGGCGACGTTGCGGGAGATGGTCAACCGGATTGGCGGCACCGCGGCGGACCTGCGCCGGGGCATCGACCGGATGTGGGAAGACCAGTCGATCGAGACCTGCGACGACTGGGTCATTCCCTACATCGCCAACCTGCTGGACACCCATCTGGTACTGGGCCTGGACGCCCCCGAGGGCAACGGCTGGATGTCGCCAACACCATCGACTACCGGCGCCGCAAGGGCACGCTGGCGGTGCTGGAGCAGATCGCGTCCGACATCACCGGCTGGGACGCCAAAACCGTCGAATTCTTCCGCCGCCTCGGTCGCACCCGTCACGGCCTCGATCCGCCGATCGGTTCGGCCGCCGCCGCGGGCAGCGACACCGCCCGGTTGCGCGTGGCCGAGGGATTGAGCGGCACGCTGACGCGGACCCGGATCGGCGGGTTCGCGAATTTGCGAAATGTTCACGGCGCCGGCAAAGCCGGTTCGGCGTTCGACGAGTTCTTCCACACCGCCGACACCCGCGCCGGCCTGGGCACGGCCGGGTGGTACGCGATCCCGCGTCTGGGCGTGTTCGTCTGGCGTTTGCTCAGCCTGCCGGTGGGTCCGGTGACTCCGGTCGCGGTGGCGGATTGCCCAGGATGGTTCACGTTCGATCCGACGGGGCGGGATGTGCCGCTGTTCGGCTTGCGCCGGGCCGCGGACCGGTTCGGCGACAACTGGGTCTCGCCCAATGAGGGGCAGCTTCCGGGTCCGATCTCTCGCTCGTTGTTGGACATGGACATCGCGTTGGGCCTGGAAGGCGCCGGGTTGTATGCGACCTCGGCGGCGGCCCAGGGCGCGCTGTCGGTGTGGGACGTGGCGGGCGTGTCGCCGGCGGAGACCGACCTGGTGCCGGCGGCGGAACTGACGCCACGCCCGGAGCACGGACGCTTCGCGTGGCACGCCTCGCCGCCAACGCCGGCCANNCCGATGACGACGGTGACCGGCGGGGGCGGACTGACCGCGGCGATGCTCGCGACGGGCACGCTGACACTCGGGGATTCTCTGACCTACGCCGGGGCCGCCGACTTTACCGTGACTCAGGCGTTGACATTGCGTGCCGGCAACGAACAACGACCGTTGGCGCGGCTGGCGGCGAATGAACATTGGGTTATCACCGGCGGAGGGCCGGACGCGGTTCTGGCGCTGGATGGGATTTTCATCAGCGGTCAGGACATCGTCCTGCGCGGTCAGTTCGCCAGTGTGACGTTGACCTGCTGCACAATCGATCCCGGCAGTGCCGCGGACAATTCGACTTCGCCTCCCGCCGGCTCCCCGCCGGCGTCGCCGTTCATGCGCGCGGCGGACGGCCGTGACCTTCGGCCGGCACGGCTGTGGATCGAGGCGCGGATCGGCACGATCGTCGCCGATCGCCGCGTGCTCGGCCCCATTCGCACACGGGCCGGCGGCACGGTCGAGTCCGTGACGATCACCAACAGCACGATCCAGGCGATCAGCACGTCCGGGACTGGTGCGATCCAGGAGCGGGACGTCAAGGATCCCGAACGTTTCGTGCGACAAATGCAACTCGCGCTCGATCCGGTCGCGGCATGGTTGCGGCAATTGATGGACGCGCCGGTTTCGCCACCGTTCAACGACCCTCTGGGCGGCCCGGCGACACCGCCGCTCAGCGCGCCGATACTGGCGGATACGGTGCTGGGACCGGTGCTCGACCGGCTGGACGCGGTGCTCGCCGGACCGTCGATCCACCGGTCGACTGTGTTCGCCGGCGTGCCGCTTTCCGCCGAAACCAGCCGCCTGCTGAGCCAGACAATCCCTTCGCAACCAGCGCCGGAACTGAACCGGCTGTTGTTGGAGGATGCATTTCCGCTGGAACTCGCCGACGCGGCGCTGGCCTTCGCCGANNGCGAGCGAATGCATCCTGCGCGAACTGGCTCAGGCCGACGATCGGCAGGATGGCTGCGTCCGGTTCTCCGCCTGGTCCACCGGCAGTCTGCTGCCGCGCCAGTATGAGAGCGTCAGTGTCCCGCAATCGTTTCCGTTTCCCGACATACCGCAACGCGCCGCGATCTGGCGGCGCGTGTTCCCACGCGCGGCGCCGACCGAGGGATTGGACGCGGATCGGCTGGCCCGCCTGCGCATCGCCGGCGGCAACATCCGCAATATCGCGTTGAACGCCGCGTTCCTGGCCGCAGATGCCGGCCGGCCCGTGCAAATGCACCACATCCGGGACGCGGCCCGCACCGAATACGCGAAACTCGAACGCCGGTTGACCGCGGCGGAGAGTGAGGCATGGGCGTAGCCGCCGCGCTCGTTCCAGGTGTTGCCCAGGCGCCGCGCGCGCATGCCTCGCCGCCGTTGATCGCCGCCGCGCGGACGGCGGCGCCGCGCGGCGAAGCGGCCTGCGATTGTGGCGCCGCCGCTGGATTTTCCGGACGCCGCGAGGGGTGCGACCGCACCAGCCTCAGGCCAAAATTCAGTGTCGATGACGGACATTCCGAACCGGCGGGGCGTCGTCCCGTGGCTGCCTTGGACCGCGTTAAGGTCCTTGATCGGCTTGATGCAAGGTGCCCGTGGCGCGTTCACGACCGATGGAAATGTCCGGCCCAGATCCAAGTCCCGCCAACTCCTCGAAACGGTGCTCCAGGCGCGCGAGGTCGTCTTGCGGCAGGCATCCCCGGCAACCATCAAGAACGCGCTTGCCACGTTCGACCATGAGCCGGCGAAGCGCGTCGCTCTCGACGGTGATCGCGACGTCGCGCAGTAAACGCAGCAATCGTAGACTGACCGCCGCGTCGGTCCTGGCGTAGGCGCGGATTTGCTCAATGGCGGTGTTCAGCAATCCTTCGAGATCGATCCGCGGCAGTATGACGCGCAAGACATGCGGCGGGTTGAACAACATCGATTCGGNNACGCGATGTCGACGATCTGGATGACCCCGAATTCGACGTCCTGCTGCAACGTACGCATCGGGCCTATGTCAAACGCCCCGGTCAGCCCCACGGCCCCATCGCGATCCAGTCGGCCGCGCCTGGAAACCATGAGCAATGGAACGCCCGCCGGCACGAAACTTCCCACCGGGCGCGTGACTCGCACACGCAGATGGTGCATCCGGGCGAACCGTATGAGCCGCGCGGTATCGACGAAGCGGATGTAGCCGGACACTTCGTTCAGGATCGGGAATTCCGGCTCATCCACGACCACTGGCGGCGAAGCGGCGCGAAAATACGGCCCCCGCTGGTGCGGCATCAGTTGGTCGATCACCTGCTCGGTCTCGCGCGCTATGCGGTCCACGATGTGGTTCACACTGATCGACTGGGAAATGTGATGAATGAAGAACAGCAGCCAACCCACGCAGATCAGCGCCAGCAGCATCGCGCCGACGACGGTGAGAACCGGCGCGAACGGGCGAGGCATCGACCGCGCGGCGGGCAGGGCCGCGACGCAATAAGAGAATGTTCCGAGAAAGATACCGAGCGTCCATTGCGTGCCCCGATCGCGCACGAAACTGATCAGGATGCGCGGCGAAAACTGCATCGATGCGAGCGTGAGCGTCATCAGCAGGATGGCGAAAACAATCGACACCACCGTCATGATGGAGGTGGCGATGACGCTGAGGATCGCCTGGGCTACCTGTGGGTCTTCGCGCGAAGGGAACAGCGTCAACGGCACCCACATGGCGCCCGCTGGAGAGGCCTCCTCGACTGATGACAGGACGGCCCCGCACACGCCAAGCACAATGGTGATCAGAAGTGGCCGTACGAGGAATCCACCGCGCAAAGCATAGCCGACCGAGCGCAGTCGCAGGGGCAGTCGCCTGAACATCCGTGACCCGCTGGTTTTCCGTGCCCGTCGTGTCAGGCCCGGCGAAGGAATCGTTTTCGCGCGGCGTGGTATGGCACGGCGCAACACCTGAAGCCACCTGTGACGAGCCGATCCACGGCCCGGGTCGCGTCCGAAGTTCGCCGGCGCGGCAACCGGCCGACGATCAACGGGCTGGCCCTGATCTTGCGCGAGATAACATTCCGCCTCATCTGTAAGTCCCGCGGGACTGGGCCACCACCGCCCAACTCCGGTCCCCGTGAGGTTCGCGCGGGGGCAACCAGGACTGTTCACGCGGCGCCCCACGTACCGACCTTCGGGGTGGAAAACGGACACATACAGTCCGGTCTTGGCATCGGTTGGCACCCTTCCCACGATGGGAGGGAGGCTGGCAAGCCGATGCCTGGCAGTGCTCCATGACCCGCCCCGACCTACAGGAGATACAGATGTCAGCAACACATATCGCGAAGCCGGTCATTAAGGTGTTCCTGCTGCCTGCCTGGAACGAGGCTCAGTTCCGTGCTTGCTTCGATCGTTTGGTGAAGGCTGCCCAATCCGTCACGGAACTCCACGTCAACGGCGCGGACGACCTCATCATCCTCTTCTCCCACGATGCGATGGTGTATGGCGTTGGTGCCGTGATCCTCATCGAAGTGGCCCTGCCCCAACATTTGGTCATCGACAATGACGTCGAGACAAAGATGGCGAACGCGATGTACGCTGTGATGCAGGGTCTGCTTCCGGACGCCTATATCCAGTGCGGCGTATATTCATTTGGCACCGAGCGAGGATACCGGGCGACAGGGATGTAGTGGTGAATACGGCCGCGAGATGACGATCGCCGGACGGTTGATCACGAAACTCAAAGCCGAGCAGAGGGCCAGGAACATTTCCCATGAAACCGAACAGCACCTGAAGCATGAGTTCCGAAAGCACAGCATCTTGTCTCGCTTGCGGCCTCCGTGGAGGTGACGGGGACACCCTGACCGTCAGGCTCCGCGTCCGTTGGTCGCGAAAATCCCGCGTGGCGGGTTGGCAACAGATTCCGTAAACGTATCAGATTCGTTATGCATCGTGATCGTTCCGCCGGGTTCCTTCGTGGCGATGTCGTAGGTGATCGACGGGCCAAGGCCGGTGCCTTCGCCCGCCAATTTGGTGATAAACAACAGTGCGAAGAGATTGACGCTGGTTTTGGTCGAAATCTCTGGACCGTCATTTCCTTCAGGCCAGAAACGCGGTCACTGTCAGCCAGGCACTGAACGCGACGGCCGCGGCCATGTAGAGGCGGAATCGCGCCGGATAATTCAGCGCCCGGTAAAAGGTAGTCAGTGTACGCGGCGGCGCCGCCATCAGCGCGACGCCTTTGATCAGCGTCACCCAGCCCAGAAGCGTCACCGCGACGGGGAGCGCTCCACCTGACCAAACATTGTGGCCAACAACAGCGGCAGTGCCGCCGATCATGGTGATGATACCCGTCCCCAGAGCCAATCCGGGGATTTCCTTCATCGATTCGATCGCTTCCAAAGACGCCTTGGGCCTGGCCAGGAGAGCGGCACACATCAGAAGGCAGGAAAGACCGAAGAACCTCCCAAGAAAGACTGTTAGTGGCGGCATCGGCCTTCAACCTCCGCGCGTGTGGACAGGGCTCCGAGGATCTCCGCTGGTTCAGGGCCAATTGCCAGCGCCTTTTCTGAGCCCATTTACCTGAGCCCATTATTGGTCTCAATCAATCCGAGGTCTCGCGACCCGTCGCGCGCGGTGCCTTGGTTGAATGTCTGTCATGGGTCGAGCACCGCGATTTGACCCCGCGGACGCGAATGTCCGCTTGGTCGTACAAATCGCCCGAAGCCAGTCAGGCAGCTGTCGGCCAGTTCCGGCCAAAACAAGCCATCCCATTCGACGGAGCGTATCTCCGCTCTGGGTCGTGAGCGGTCCTGGAGGCCATGCGTCCTGAAATGCACTGCCCGGTGGACGCCCACCAAATTTCCGTTCGGTATTTGTCACGATCAAGCCAAACCGCGACTGGGACAGCGCGAGTGGCGCTCCCGGTATTTGCCACGAACCGTGCTATCCTCCCTGTTCCGCGGCGTAGCCCCTGATCCAGCCCGCGATGACATCGTCGCGGGGACTGTCCAGGGCATCGCGAGCGATGTGCGCGAGTGCCAACGATCCCGCGTCTTCCGAAGCACCTTCAAGTAGCGTCGGGATCCGCCGGAAGAAGGCCCTGAACCATAAAATGGCCGGTCCGTCGGGGAAATGACCTCGATGCTCGTGGACGAACCGGACGGACACCGTGGCGGGACGGCCAAACATCGCCTTGAATAACGGGCAGAGCCTGCGCATCAGGAGGCGCCTCGCGGCATCTGGTTCACTGCCGCCACGATGGGCCATGGCACCCCAGTAGATCTTTCCCGCGCCAGCCAGACCGGCGATTGCGTCAAGATCTGGCGCGAGGCGGAGGAACCTCGTCAATACGGAGTCCTTCAAATCTCGTTGCGAGTCGGACGGTCACAGACGTGCGCGGGGAGATCCAGACAGACACGGACATTCGCAGACTTGTCCCGCTGACATATCCGGTGCCTGGGATGCGGCATGACACCATGACACGACATGACGTCATTTTCCCCATAGAGCCCAACCGTGCGCGCGCGCTTATGCGCATATGCAGGAGTCTAGTACAAAAATGCTGTCATATGGGGTCATGGCGTCATTGCCCATGGGGGTTCCCACCATCTCGATGTCATGTCGCGTTTCGCTTTCCAGCCGAGCCGCTCAAGGATCGCGGTGATGCGGCGTGTTTCGGTAGTACCGAGCTTAGGCGCGTCGATGACCAGCGCTTCTCGCGCGATATCCATGGTCGTGATTTTCAGGTGTGACGCCCGCAATTCGAGGGCCGGGCGCCATGCCTCCACAAGCGGCTCCCAAGGATCCGCTTCGTAACGGCGTTCTTGTTCCGGTTCGATGTGCTCCCGCTCGAACTCCGCGCTCGGCCACCATTTTTCGCCCGCCGTGTACGCGGTCGTCGCTTCGGCAAAGAGTTGGTCTCGATCGTGTTCCAGTGCCTCCGCGTCGATCTTGCCCACGACAACCGGCCAGAAACGGCGCCCTCCAGTTTCGTCTCGCGGATACGTGGTTTTGTTGGTAGTTCCGATGAAGACACATTGCCGTGGTTCGGTGACTTCGTTCCGGCCAAACTTCGGCGTGTATCGTTCCTCGGTCTGTGTCAGGAATGCCTTCAGCGCGCCGGCGTCGGCCTTGCCCAGAGCGCTCATCTCCGCGACCTCGATCAGCCACTTGCCACGGAGATGCATGGATACACGCACAGGGTCGGCGTGGCGCAGGTCGGGAAGATTGTCGCTGAACCATACGCCTCCGAGGATCGAGCACACAGTAGACTTCCGCGCGCCTTGCGGACCCTCGAGTACCAGCATGTAGTCCGCTTTGCATCCCGGCTGCTGGATCCGGGCAACCATTGCGATGAAGAACCATCGGCCAATCGCTGATATATACTCACTCGGTTCGCAGCCGAGATAATAGGTCAGCCACCGGCCGAACCGAGGCGTACGGTCCCATCGCAGGCCGTCGAGGTATTCTCGCACCGGGTGAAACGTGGCCTCCTGCGCGATCAGATCGATCGCTTGCTGCGTCACATCCTTGCCGAGCCGGTCAAGGTCGTTCCGCTGCAACCATTCCTGGACTGCTGTGATATCGGGATCACGGAGCGGACGAGCCTCAGTGATTTGATCAAGCCAGCTGCGCGACGGCGTCCTGGTGACCATCACCTGGGCGGCCATCGCGTCATGGATAAACAGACCAGACAGTTCGGGCGCATCACGCAAGACGGTCGCGACCTTCGCCAGGACCGGCAATGGTTTGCCACGATGGTCCAACAGCAGGGGAACCGTCCGGCGAACCGCCGTGTCAGTGTCGGCGGGGCAAAGACGGTTCAGAGATTGCTCTGTTTCCTCCTCTGGTTGCTCCGCCGCGAGCCGCATCAACTCCTCGGCATTGCCGCCAGCGGCAAGCCAATCCGACACATCGCCCTTCAACGGTAGGTTCGGCAACATTAGGATCGTAACGCGCTTTGCCACACCTTCGATCTTCCGCGCGACGTCAGCAGCGTGGTCCTGCCCGGGCCGCTTCGGTCGTCCGTCGGGGTGCCACAACGGCTTGCCGTCGGGTTGGGTGGCCCGCGGGTCATGATCCGGCAGGATTATTATCTGACGGTCACGCAAAGGATCCGCCATCGGGCCGCGCCGCCATTTGCCGGCCCAGGGCGCGCAGATTGTCGACGTCCTTTTCACCCTCACATATGAACACGAGCGAATCGGGCGGTGCCGCGATGAGTTCTGGCAGCCGGTACAGGACGCGCCGAATGCCCTTCGTGCTCCATATCCATCCGCCTGCCCCGTCCGGCCGGCGTTGCACAAATTTATTCGGGATCATGCGGACGACCTGGAAAATCAGGCCGCCGCGTTCGTCGACATAATCGTATGTGGCCGCGATGCCCGTTTCCGTCTCCGGTCGCTGTGCAGTCACGTTTTCGTGCAAATCGTCGAAGCCGCCACCTTCATTTGCTTCGAAGTCGAACCAACTCAGCTTGTTCAGGTCGACCACTTTGCTTCCGTTGGATCCGAAACGAACAGACTCCCTCCCTTTACGCCCGGTCGGGTTACCCCACGCGCGTCGCGCAAGCTCCAACATTGCCCAGGGTGAAGGCCGTAAGGACGCGCTCATGCGCGTCCCCGGCCGAGGCGGTCCGCCTGGGCCGGGGACGCATCACGGATCTGATTAAGGAGGTTCGCAGCGCTCACGACCGTTTCGCGCCAAGCGTGTCGCGCGACAATCAAGGTGAGAACCGTGTTGCCTCATCCAGGAATGTTCCCGAGCGGATCGGGCATTGCCTCATCAGGATGAGAAAGTCGTTGCGGGGCTGGTGCCGCGGGGAGGGCGAAGCCCGACCGAAGGTGCCAGTCCCGCAACGACTGGCGACAATGCTCTTTTGGAGGCCTCGATCGTCATGTGATCGCGACCGGTCGGCGCGGTGGGGCGGCGGCCGGCCGTCGGCATCCGCGGGCTGTTAATAGCCGCGATCTTGTTGCTGTCTGAGCTTTTTGGTCCGGTGCCGTTGGTAAGCCTCGATCTCGCGCGATAGCGGGACGCGCCGGTGGAAGCTCAGATGAGTAATTGAAACAAGATGCGCGCTTTCAGCGTTTGGGCCGCCAATGTCCAGGCCGCGGATGATTCCTCCCATGTCCCCGGTGTAGAACACACTGGTGACATTGCATTTCGCCGGAATCGGAATGTCCGGCGACTTCTCCGCCAGGAGTTTCGCCAGGGGCGATGTGATGTTTACCTCAATGGGCAACGACTCCTGCAACCTCGCGATAAGCTGGTCTGTCTTTTCATGCTGATCAATCATTGAGGTGCCTCGAATCGGCGGATGCATTGGTCGGGCAGCATATTGGGGGGCTGCGACCAGCAGGGGAAGCCTTCTTTGTCGCGACTCGCGAACATCCGATCCCGCGCGCAAGCTCATTGCAAATGACGGTCAGGAAAACCGTCGGCCTTCCATACGGAAACGCACTGACCGGCGCTGGCTCGGGCAGGATTGGCCACAATACCAACGATTTCGAAGACGAGACATATTGTTACCCGGCCGGCACGGTCCCGGGCCGCGGATCGATCGGCACCAATCGATCCATGCCTGTCAACCGTTCCAGGAACGCCGCCGCCGACAACGCGCGCGATTCCTGCCTGGGGGGCGCCGCGATTTGCAGACCGACCGGGCGCCCGTATTGGTCGAAGCCAGCGGGGACCGCGACGGCGGCGCAACTCGCCATGGTCATCGCCGCGTTCAACGTCGAACCGCCCATGTAGTTCGCCAGCTTCACCCCGTCGATCGTTTCGGGATGCGTGCGGTTGACATCGAACGCGGGCGTTCCGGCACTGGGCGTCACGAACACGTCGTATCGTTCGAACATTTCGGTGACGCGACGATAGAACGCGGCGCGCTCGCGGTCGGCCCAGGCGAGGCGGGAGGGGGATTGGGCGAGGCCGTTTTCGGTGTTCCAGATGATGTCGGGCTTCAGCAGAGCGCGGTGCTGCTTTAGTTGCAGTTCGCGATCGACGACGAAGTGTTGCGAGCGCAGGACCATGAAGGCTTCCTCGACCGCGCCGAGATCGGGGGCGTATTCCTCGACGATGCAGCCGAGGTCTTCGAACCGTCGCGCGGCGGCCTCGCAGATCGCCCGCGTTTCGCGATCGACCAGAAGTTCGCCTTTGTAGTCGGGGCTGTAGGCGATGCGCTTCGGCGGCCCGGCGCGGTTCAGCGCGGAGACGAAGGATTCCGCGGGCGCGTCGAAGGTCAGCGGATCGAGCGGGCAATATCCCGCCATCGTATCCAGAAACAGCGCGAGGTCGGGGATGTTCCGCGCCATCGGGCCTTGCACCGACAGCGGCGAAAACAGGTTGTTCACCGTGCCGCGAGTCACCCGGCCGGGCGAGGGACGGATGCCGGTAACAGAACAATACGTTCCCGGGCGTCGTAACGATCCGCCGTGATCGGTGCCTTGCGCGAGCCACACCTCGCCGGTCGCCACCGATACCGCGCCGCCGCCGGTGGAACCGCCGCAGGTCAACGCCAGGTTCCAGGGATTGCGCGTGCGGCCGAACACTTCGTTGAAGGTGGAGCCTCCGGCGCCGAATTCCGGTGTGTTGGATTTCCCCACCACGATGCCGCCGAGCCGTTCGATGCGCTCCACCAGCGGATGCGAGCGGGTTGGCACGTGGTCCTTGAAGATCGGCGAGCCATAGGTCGTGCGCACGCCGGCGACATCCGTGAGATCCTTGATCGAGACGGGCAGTCCGCCGAGCCAGCCGGGCTCGCCGGCCTCCGCCGGATTTCGTTCCGCCATCAGCCGCTTCGCGTGATCCCGCGCGCGAGCGAAACAAAGTGTCGGCAGCGCGTTGACCTGGGGTTCGACCTCGGCGATCCGCGCTTCGGCCGCGTCGAGCAGTTCCAATGGCGAGATTTCGCGTTTTCGCAGTCGGGCGACGGCCTCGGTGGCGGTCATGCGGATCAGGTCGGCGGCCATGGGCATCTCCTGTCGGGTTCGCCGGCCTCTCCATTCGTCATCTTCCGGCCTCTCCATTCGTCATCTTCCGGCCTCTCCAATTCGTCATCCTCCGGCCTGACNNGCTACCGATCCTCCGGCCAGGCCGGAGGATGTCGAGGCGCAAGGCTCGTCAACGCTTGCGCGATGCCGTCCCGTCGTGCAAGCCGACCCCATGCGCTTACGTTTTCTCTCCCTTCTCCTGGCCCTTATCCCTCTGGGCGGCTGCACCACCCTTGGGCCAAACTTCTCCGCGCCAGGCTGGAGCGGTCCCGGCGTCTGGCTCGGCGGTGCCAAACCGCCCGCGCCGGTCAGCGAAACCGTGGAGGCGCCGCTCGATCCCAACTGGTGGACGCTGTTCAAGGATCCGACGCTGACCGCGCTGGAACAACGCGTGGCCAACGAGAACCTCGACATCGCCATCGCCGCGCTGCGGATCGAGCAGTCGCGGGCGCAATACGACCAGGCGCGGGCGGCGGGTTTGCCGAACATCGACGCCAATGCGTCTTACACGCGCCAGAAGGCATCCAATGTCGGCGTGTTCGCCAACGCGCCCAGTCCGCTCGGCGCGTCGGGGATTTCCGGCAGCACGGCGGGGGGGCTCAGTTCGCATACCCTGAATGCGTTCGACGTGTTTCAGGCGGGCTTCGACGCGTCCTGGGAACTCGACCTGTGGGGCAAAATCCGCCGGTCGGTGGAGGCCGCCAAGGCCTCGACCACGGTGTCCGAGGAAACACGCCGCGGGGTGCTGCTGACCAACCTCGCGGAGGTGGCGCGGGATTATATCACGTTGCGCGGCGTGCAGACCGAGTTGCGCATCGCGCGGGACAACGCGGGAATCGCGCGGGACAGCCTGAAGCTGACGCAACAGCGGGCCGAGGGCGGGGTGACGACCAACCTCGATGTCGCCAACGCGTCGGCGCAGCTCAGTACGACGCTGGCGCAAATTCCGGCGCTGGAACAGCAAGAAGCGCAACTGATCAACGCGCTGTCGCTGCTGTTGGGCTTGCCGCCGAACGGGTTGCGCGCGGAACTGGCGACACCGCGCGCGGTGCCTCCCGTGCCGCCGCTGGTGCCGATTGGGTTGCCGTCGGAGCTGGCGCGACGGCGGCCGGATGTGCGGCAGGCGGAGGCTCAGTTGCACGTGGCGACGGCGAATATCGGCGTGGCGACGGCGGCGTTTTATCCGTCGGTGACCTTGAGTGGCAGCGCGGGTCTGCAATCCATCCAGTTCGCGCCGCTGTTTGGGTTTAACGCGCGGGAGTTCGCGATCGGGCCGACGCTGTCGGTGCCGCTGTTCGAGGGCGGCCGATTGAAGGCCACGCTGCATCTGACCGAGGCGCAGCAGAAAGAAGCGGCGGTGACGTACCAGCAGACCGTGCTGCGGGCGTTGCATGAGGTCGATAACGCTCTGACGGCGTATCGGTCGGAGCAAGGCCGGCGGAAGCAATTGATCGACGCGGTGGCGGAGAATCGCCGGGCGCTGGATCTGGCTCGGGCGCGGTACGCGCAGGGCGTGGCGGATTTTTTGACCGTGCTGGATACGCAACGGACTTTGTTGTCCAACGAGTTGCTGCTGGCGGATAGCACGACGACGGTGTCGGCGAATTTGGTCGTGCTGTACAAAGCTCTGGGCGGCGGTTGGGAGACGGATCTGCCGGACGCGCCGAAGCAGGTGGCGAAGCAGTAGTCGCCTTCGTCGTGCCCGGGCTGGGTTGGGTGTGATCCGAGCATCCGCCGCTGTTCCGGCGCTTGCCTGAAATCAACATAACGCCTGGGGCCGCGGATCGTCGGGCCAGGCCGCATCGGTGCCGAAGTGGTATCGGCGACGAAACTGCGTCGTTGATAAACCGTCATGGTCCGGCTCCACCGGACCAACGGTGTCCACAGAATCGCTCTCACCGGTGTGCATGTGCTGATGGTCCGGTCGAGCCGGACCATGACGAGGGTTCTCACCGGTGTGTTTGTGCCGATGGTCCGGTCAAGCCGAACCATGACGTGGGTTCTCGCCTCGTGTGTTCGTGCCGATGGTCCGGGCGTGCCGAACCGTGACGTGGGATCGACGGGGGTTCGCGTCCCCGGGCGCGGTTAATCCTTCGCCAGGCCGGACATTTACCTCGTCTTCATCGGCCGCTGTCAGCATCCGGGCGTATGCGAACCGGGCGTGCATGGGTCATCGGACTGTGTCTGCCGGCGTTCGCCGCGACGGCCGAGGCGCAGTTTCTGACATCGCTGTTCCCCGGCGGCGTGCCGGGCTACGGGACGGAACAAGGCGTCACGGTGCAGTCGCGGGCCCGGCCGGCTTACGATCCGTTGGGCAGCCGGATCGATACCGTGATGGTGCGGCCGCTGCTGTACGAGTCGTTCGGTTACGATAACAACATCTTCGGCGGATCGTCCGCGCGGGGCGCGTGGGAGATCGCGACGCGGCCCTCTGTGTTGATCGGCGCGGAGAATTCGCAAGGCAGCCTGGGGGCGTTCTTTTCGGCCGACGATGTTCGTTATCTCGGCGAACCGTCACAGAACCGCACCGATGGCGCGGCGTTTCTGGGGGGCTCATCGGCTTTTGGTCGCGACACGCTGACCTTGGCCGCGGGGTATCTGGCGCGGCATGAGGATCGGACGGCGCTGGACGCATTGCCGTCGGACCGGCCGGTGGCGTTCACGGTGGTGAATTTGCGCGCGTCCTACGCGGCGGCGTTCGACCGGGTGTCGGCCACGCCGTCGATCGAGTTCAACCGCTGGCGCTTCGACAATACGACCATTCTTGGCGTGCCGGTCACCCAGGCCCCGCGCGACCGCTCCACCGGGCAGGCCGGCGTGACGGTGCGGTATGGCTGGATGTCCGGGCGGGATTTGCTGCTGGTCACGCGTGTTCTGGACACACATTACGATTTTCCGGCCGCGGGCGTGGCGTCGAACAACTCTACGGCGTGGCAGGTTCTGGCGGGCGTCGATTACGACGACGACACGGTCTGGCGTTACCGCGTACTGGGAGGGGTCGAGTACCGCCAGGCGGTGGTTGCGTCTGAGACCACCGGCATCGCGGAGGCGGAGGTCACCTGGGTGCCCTCGGGCCTGACCACGGTGCGCGCCACGGTGACGCGCGGGATCGAGGACGCGGCGCAGACCGGACTGTCCAGTTTCACCTACACCAGCGCTCAGGTGACGCTGGACCATGAGTATTTTCGAAATGTTCTGCTCAACGCGTCAGCGACGGTCCGCCAGGCGACGTTCAACCAGACTGGCGGGCAGCAGTTCGGGATGGCGTTTGGGGCCGGGGCGACGTGGCTGATCAACCAGAACGCGCGGCTGTCGCTGACCTATGACGTCGGCGAGGTGCGGAACGCGCATTTGCCGGTGGGCACGGTCGCGGGCGATTTCACCCGGAGCCTCACGTTGCTGACCCTGCGATTGGGCTTGTGATCCGGTTGGTGTCGCTGCTGGGGCTGGAATTCGCCGATCTGAGCGCGGCGGAAGCGGCCGAGGCGATCGCGTCGCGGCCGGCGGATCGTCCGTTCGGCTATGTCGTCACGCCGAACGCCGATTATCTGGTCAGGCTGTCGGACGACCCCGACCTGGCGGGCATTTACCGAGGTGCCTGTCTGTGTCTGTTGGACTCGCGGGTCGTCGCCGGGATGGCGCGGGGGTTTGGGCTGCGGGCGCCGCGCGTCGCCAGCGGCAGCGACGTGACGGAATTGTTACTGCAACGACATATCCACACGAGAGAGAAAATCGTGATTATCGGCTTGCGACCGAAATGGTTGCCGGCGCTGGTGGAGCGATGCGGGTTGGCGGAGCCGTACCATTACGACCCGCCAATGGGTTTCGACCGCGATCCGGCGGCGTTCGCGGCGACGGTGGCGTTCGTCGTGGCCCACCCGGCGCGGCTGGTGTTTCTGGCGGTCGGCTCGCCGCGGCAGGAGCGGCTGGCGGCGGCGGTGGCCGCGACCGGGCGAGCCACGGGTACCGGGCTTTGCGTTGGGGCCAGCCTCGGGTTCCTCGTGGGAGCGGAGCGGCGGGCGCCGGCGTGGATACGGCGATGCGGGCTGGAATGGGCATACCGATTGATGCGCGATCCTCGGCGGATGGCGCGGCGGTACCTGGTGGATAGTCCTCGGGTGGTGGCGCTGTTGGCGCGGGCGGCGGTCGCGCGTCGGTTTGGCGGCGGCGGGGTGCCTCACGCGAGGCAACACGAGGGCGCGAACGATGGTCCGGTCAGGCCGGACCATGACGGTGGGTGAGAGACGCGGGCCGATGCGACGCGGGCGGCTGGCTTACTTCGGACCCATGCGTCCCGAAGCCGGGTGGCCGGGGACCGCGAAGCGCTTCCCGGTGTCCGTCACATCGGTGCCGTTTACCTTCAGGATGGAAAAATCCTTGTCGGCGTAGTTGCCCACGTAAATGTAACGAGAATCCGGAGAAATCATCACCGCCTCGGGGAACGCGCCGACCTGGATGGTTTTGACCGGCGTGACGGTCTTGCCCTGAATGCGCAGCACCGTGGCGCTGCCGGTCTTATGGTGGAACCAGGCATCCGGAAAATTCGAGCCGTTGACGTTGATCGCGACGGCGAACTTGCCGTTGGGCGCGATCGCGAGGCCTTCCGGCGCGTCCTCCACGGTCAGATGCGCGATGCCGTGCGGATGCGGGCCTTCGAGGTCGATCACGGTCACCGCGTCCATGCTGCCGTCGGAGGAGCCGCCGCCGCCGTTGTCGGCGGTGATCGCCAGCTTGCCGTCGGGTGACACGACGACGTTGTAAGGGAACGGGTAGGTCGGGATATCGACCTTATTGTAAGTTACCTTGTCGCCGTCCACGCCCAGGATCGCGACCTTATTGTCCGGCGATTTCACCGCCAGCGCGTGTTTGCCGTCCGGCGTGAACACGACCTGGGACACGCCGGCGCTGACTGGAACGGTGCCGATTTGCGTCACTTTCGTGCCGTCGATCTTCAACACGGTGATGGTGCCATCGGCGCGGTTGCAGACCAGCGCGATGTCGCCCTTCGGACTGAACGACAGGCCGGAGGGCTGCTTGCCCAAATGCAACGTGTCCACCAGCTTCGGCGGGTTGGCTTTCATGTCGATCACGAACAGTTGATCGGTGGGAACGAGTTTGCGGACGCCATTGTCCTCGGCGACGGTCATCGAGTCGGCGACCAAAGCGACCGCGCCGTTCGGGGATATGTCGAGATTGGTCGGCGGGCCGACGATCGTGTTCTCGAGCGGCAGGGAGACGACGATCTTCGGTGCCTCGGGGTTGGCGAGGTCGACGATCAGGACGGCATCGTTGCCGGTTGGATTGACGGCCGGCTTGCCTTGCGCGTCAGTCCCGACTTTTTCATCATCGCCGACGATCATGAAGGGGGCCGCGCGCGACGGTGCGGTCAGGCCGATCACGGCCAGCAACGCGAGCATGGACACTGCGCCACGCAGCGACTTCGAGGCGTTCATTGTTTCACTCCCAGCGTTATTTTTCTGTGACCGAGTATGGGCGGCGGTGCGCCGCGCCGCAAGTTGGGCGCGCGTCGGGACCATGGCAGCGCCGGGACGTTGCTCCATAACGATGAGTATCAGGCCACGGAAGGCGAAAACCTTCCCTTGAACGTCATCCTCGGGCTTGACCCGAGGATCGGGCCGCCGGGGCACCTTGCCCGGCCATTCATGTCCTTGGCGTGCCGAAAGATCCTCGGGTCGAGCCCGAGGATGACGGAAACAGGCGAACGAGGATGACGGAAACAGGGGAACGAGGATGACGTTCCCTTGAACGTCATCCTCGGGCTTGACCCGAGGATCGGGTCGCTCGGGCACCTTGCCCGACCATTCACGTCCTTGGCGTTCCGAAAGATCCTCGGGTCGAGCCCGAGGATGACGGAAACAGGGGAACGAGGATGACGGAAACCGGCGAACATTGTCCTCCCTGGGCCCTGTCCTGATACCTTGGCGGGTTTCATGGCTTGCCCCGGGCCTGGCCCGGGGGCAGCGCCCGGACGCGGCCCCCGACTCAGACGATCGCGCCGCGGCGCGCGTCAGATGCCGGGGTCGATGGGGACGTGCATGACATGTTCTTCGACGCGTACGACGCCCGGGGTGTTTTCGGCGGCGACGCGGATCGCGTGGCGTTCCTCCAGCGGTTGATCGTCGGCACACCACAAATGCACGACCTTGTCGCGCACCATGATATCGACAGCCCAGACCTTGGCCCATTGCTTGCCGCGCAGTTCGGTCAGCAGCGCCTCGCGGATGGTGAAGTCGTCGAGATCGGCGGCGGAGGGCTCGGGTTTCGCGGCGGCCAACGCGCGCACCAGGTTGGCCCGGCTGACGATGCCGATGAGTTCGCCGTCGCGCACGACCGGCACGCGGCGGATGCGGTTGGTCTCCAGCAGGTCGGCGATTTCATCGAGGCTGGCGGTCTCCGCGATCGTGATGACCGCGCGGGTCATGACGTCGCCGACGGTGCGCGCATGGGATTTCAGGTAGTCGCGGGCGAGGTCGCGGTCCGACGCGAGATGATCCAGCCAGCGCACCCGCCGGCGTTTGGCGTGGCGTTCGGTGCCCAGTTCGGCGCGGTGCAGGAGGTCGCCTTCGCTGACGATGCCGATGAGTTGGTTCGCGGCGTCCACGACGGGGGCGCCGCTGATGCCGTGCTCGCACAACAATTCGGCGAGGTCGTGAATGGATGTTTCCGGCGTGACGGTGATCACGTTGGCGGTCATCACATCCATGGCGCGCATCGGCGGCCCCTCGCGTTGGTGTGTTTCGTTCGGCGAAGCATGCCGGATTGGGAGAGCCCGGCATTGACGCAGGTCAAGCGCCCCCCGGGGGGTGGGCAGTTCTCATTCGCCGGTCGGCCTCCCAAATCGGTCATCCTCCGGGGCGAAATTCGTTATCCTCCGGCTCGACCGGAGGATCAATCGAGCCCCGCACAACCTTGAAGGGTCGCACGTTTTCTGACGGGCGTGCATCGACTGATCCTCCGGTCGAGCCGGAGGATGACGGGCAATGTCAGCGGTTGCGTCAAACTGACACCTGCTGCCGAGGGGGGCCGTCCCCTGAGCAGCTTCCCAGGGGCAGCTTCCCAGGGGCAGCTTCCCAGGGGCAGCTTCCCAGGGGCGGCTTCCCAGGGGGAGAAAAGCGTTGACGCGGGCCGATACGTTATTTATTCTAACATTCATCGAACCCCACAACCGGACGTCAGGCCATGACCCAACCCAGTTTCTCGCTCTCCCAGGACGCCTATAACGCCTTCATGCTGCGCTCGGTCATGGACGCGACGGCGGTGGTGGGCGAGACGGCCGAGGAAGCGATGGTTCGCTCGGCCGCGATCGTCGAGATGTTCCGCGCGTTCGAGGCGGCGAACGCGATGGAGTCGATGGTCGCGTGCCACTGCATCTCGCTGCGGTTCATGCTGGAGGCGGCGATGCGGGATGCCGGGAACCTGGAACTGGAGCCGGTGCTGCTGACGCGGATGCGCGGGATGGCCACGTCGATCAGCAAAAACCTGCATCTTTGGATGGCGAAGTTCGAGACTCTGCATGCGCGCAACGAAGCACGCGCGACGGAGGCGCGGCAGCTTGGCGCGCCACGGGCCGAGGCGATCGCGAGACCGAATCAGGGTCCTGTACCGAGAGCCGTGAACGTGCCGCCGGCCGGACGGGAGCCGCCGCGTCCGATGGCTCCTCTGCCTTCCTTGGCGCCGCCTTTTAAGCGTCCGGACGTTCCGGCGGCGGCGTTGCCGCGGCCGGCGGCGCGCGAGGAGAAAACGCCTGGGATGAAGGATGCGCTGTTCGCCTCGGCCGCCGCGGTATCGGGCACGCCAGCGAACGGGCGGCTCAACGTTGCGCCGGGACGGTAGGAACGGCCGCGGTCCGAGGATGCAGCCCTGACACTTCCCCGCCGCGGCCCGGCGTGGCACGCTGCCGGAAATCGGCGGGGCCGCCCAGGGGAGACATCCGGAATGCGCATTTTCAGCGCCACGATCGCCACCGAGACGAACACGTTCTCGCCCATGCCCACCAGCCTCGATGCTTACAAGGACACGGTTTTTCTGCGCCCAGGACAGCATCCGGACGACACGCCGCTGATGTGTACGGCGCCGTTGTGGGTGGCGCGGCGGCGGGCGGCGGCGGATGGGTTCACGCTGATCGAGGGCAGCTGTTTCGCGGCCAGCCCGGCGGGGACCACCAACCGGGCCGATTACGAGTTCATGCGCGACG
>PLSZ01000281.1 GCA_003164305.1 Acetobacteraceae bacterium | reverse complement strand
TCGACATGCACAAGCCGGTGATCGCTCAGGTGCATGGGACGTGCATCGGAATCGGGACGGAACTTGCCTGGTTCTGCGACATGATCATCGTCGCGGACGACGCACGCATTGGCTTTCCACCGGTCCGCGATCTGGGCACGCCGCCGGGCAGCATGTGGCTCTATCATTGCGGCCCGCAATGGGCGAAACGCCTGCTGCTGACAGGCGACTCCCTGACCGGCAAGGATGCCGCGGAAATCGGCCTCGCGCTGAAATCGTACCCCGCCGCCGAACTGGAACATGAGGTGATGCGCCTCGCCGGTCGCATGGGCCTCGTCGATCCGCATTTGCTGTCCGCCAACAAGCGGCTGGTCAATCTGGGCCTCGAGTTGATGGGCGCTCGCACCTTGCAACGAATTGGCGCCGAGATCGACGCACGCGGTCACCTCGCGCCCAAAGCCGTCGCGTTCAAGGCGCATATGCGCGAGCACGGCGTGAAATCGGCGTTCCAGAAGCGTGACGCGGCGTTCGGCGGCGGCTATGCGTCAGTTCGAGGTCGCGACCCCGACTGAACGCTCCCGCCGGGCAAAATCTGCCGGGCAACGCGTGCCGCGGCCGCATCGCGTGGCTTTCGCAGCAGGGCGCTCCTGGCCCAGAAACAGCCGTTTCGCGCGGATTCGGGTTTCGGCACACGGCTTGCGTGGACAGCTCCAGGCAACCATCAGGAGCCTCCACAATGTCTATCTTCGGCGCGATGAACAGCGCGATCAGCGGTCTGACGTCGCAATCGGACGCGTTCGGCAATATCAGCGACAACGTCGCCAACAGTCAGACCGACGGATTTAAGCGCGTCGATACATCGTTCGTCGATTATTTGACCACCAGCACGCCGTCGCAGAACCAACCGGGGGCGGTCGTCGCTCAGCCGGACTACGTCAACAACGTGCAAGGCGCCATCACGCAGACCGACAGCCCGCTGAACCTCGCCATCGCCGGCCAGGGGTTTTTCGCGGTGTCCCAGCAGACCGGAGAGGTCGCGAGCCAACCGACCTTCAATCCCCAGCAGTTTTACACACGGGCCGGCGACTTCACCCTCAATAGCCAGGGCTATCTGGTCAACAGCGCGGGAGAGTATCTGAATGGCTGGCCGGTCGATAAGGTCACCGGCGTGGTCAACGAAAATACTTTGGCACCCATTCAGATCACGCAAACCGCGCTCAATCCCGTGGCCACGCAAAATGTCACGTTGTCAGCGAACCTCCCCGCCACGCCGGCGGCTGGAACCGGCACCGCCGCGTCGCCGATTTCTTCGAATATCACTGTCTATGACTCGCTCGGCACGGCGCACACCGTCACTCTGGGGTGGAGCCAGAACGCGACCGACGACTGGACCGTGACGATCACCGCGCCGGACGCCGCCACGCCCGCCGTGGGCACCGCCGATGTTCAATTTGGGCCCGTGGTCAGCGGCAACGCGGTCGCGTCCGGCACGATCGGACAGATTGGCTCGGTCACCGGAACGATCGCCACGAACGGCTATACCGGGGGCGGGGTGGCCACGATGTCGATGTCGATGGATTTCGGGCAAGGACCGCAGACGGTCAACCTGAACCTCGGAACTTATGGTGGCTCCTCCGGGCTGACGCAGTATGCCGGGACCACATACGATCTGCAGGGCATCAGCCAGGATGGCGTGCCGCCTGGCAGCTATTCCGGCGTCACCACGCAGGCGAACGGCAACGTTGTCGTGAATTACAACAACGGCCAAACAACGACGATCGCCCAGGTGCCGCTGATCACGTTCAACGCGCCAAATGCGTTGCAAGGCCAAAATGGCCAATCATTCACCGCGACCACCAACTCGGGCACGCCACTGGCCGATGCCGCGAACACCAACGGCGCCGGCAGTATCGTCGTCAGCTCGGTCGAAGGCTCCAACGTCGATATCGCAACGGAATTCTCGCAACTCATCGTCGCGCAACAGGCTTACTCGGCGAACGCCAAGGTGATCACCACGGCGAACGACATGTTGCAGGCGACGATCAACATGAAACAATAAACCATGAGCCTCGACAGCTCCCTGTCGATCGCCACCGCGAGCCTCGGCAACATCAATGCCCAACTCGGGCTGGTATCGAACAATGTCGCCAACGCGAGCACACCCGATTACAGTGTCGAAACGTCGAATCAGATCAGTCTTGTCGCCGGCGACCAGCCTCTGGGCATTCAGACCGAAGCGGCCACGCGGTCGATCAATCTCGCTTTGCAACAATCGGCCTTCCAGCAGGACAGCACGGTCGCCGGGCTGACCACCACCACCACCAGTCTGCAAACGATCGACGCCCTGCAAGGAACGCCCGGCCAGAGCAACGATCTAGGCAGTCTGCTCGGCGCGGTGCAGGACGCTTTCTCGACCCTGCTCGGCGATCCCTCCAGCGCCGCTCAACAATCCGCCGTGATCGCGGCGGCCGGCAACCTGACCACCGGTATCAACACGCTGAGCGATGCGTACACGCAACAGCGTCAGGCCGCGCAGAACGGCATCGTCACCGCGGTGTCGAGCATAAACACCGATTTAAGTCAGATCGGCACGATCAGCGACCAGATCATCGCCGCGCGGATCGCCGGAGAATCATCGGCGGGTCTCGAGAATCAACGCGACGCCGTGGTGGACTCCCTCAACAGCATCGTCGGCATCAAGACCCTCGTTCAACCGAACGGTGACATGCTGGTCACCACGCCATCGGGCACGCAGTTGCCGACCCGCGCGGGCACCGGTCCCCTGCTGACCAGCGGCGCGACGATCGGCGCGGGCGCCTCGCTCGCCAGCGGCACCATTCCGGGGATCACTCTCGACGGCATCGACATCACCAGCCAATTGCAAGGCGGTTCCCTGGGCGCCAACGTCACGCTGCGCGACACGACGCTTCCGACATTTCAAGGTGAACTCGATGAATTTTCCCAATCGCTCGCCAGCCGGTTCCAGGCGCAGGGACTAACATTGTTCTCCGACCCGAACGGGAATGTCCCGGCGGGCGGCGGGACACCGGTGCAATCGGGCTATGTCGGGTTCGCGTCAGAGATCCAGGTCAACCCCGCGGTGCAGGCGACGCCTTCGATGGTGCGCGATGGGACGCAGGATGTCGCGGGCTCGGCGGCCGGCGCGTCCGCCTTCACGACAAACCTGACGGGTGGACCAGCTGGGTTCACCACGTTGATCAACCGAGTGCTGGACTACGCTTTGGGCGCCCAGGCACAGTCGGGCGTGGCGCAAACGCCTGGCAACACCACGGGCCTTGGTCCCGACGGCACGCTCAACGCGCCGTACGCCGCGCCCGCGACGTTGGGCGATAACGCGACCGCTCTCGTGGCGGCTCAGGCCGCGGTCAGCGCGGCGGCGAGCAGCCAGCTGACCACCGAACAGGCGGTGCAAACGACGTTGAACAGCAACCTGACCGCGATATCCGGCGTGAATATGGATACCGAGATGTCCTATATGATCCAGTTGGAAAACGCATACGGCGTCAACGCCCGCGTCATCAGCACCGTGCAGGCGATGTTCACGCAATTGCTGCAGGTGGTGCAATGAGCGGTGCGCTGTCCGGCATTGGATTTCCGGTGCTGGGGCAACTGACTGCCGGCCTGACACAGATCAAACAGAACTTCGATACGCTGACAGAACAGGCCAGCAGCGGCCTGATTTCCAACACCTACTCCGGGCTTGGTGGCACTGCCTCGATCGCGTTGTCGCTGGCGCCACAGGTCGATAGTCTGCAGCTCGCGCAGACCAATATCGCCGCCGCCAGCGGGCCAGCCCAGATCACGCAAACCGCGATGACGCAAATCGGCTCGATCGCGGCTGCTCTGTTGGCGGAAATGCCCACACTGGACGGGTTGACGCCGTCCGCGGTCGATACGGTCGCGGCGAACGCGCGCGGCGATCTGGCACAGGTCGCCGATCTGTTGGATAGCCAATACGGCGACGTGTATGTGTTCGCTGGCCAGGATACCTCGAACCCGCCGGTGCCCGATCCGGACCAGATCACCTCGTCCGGGTTTTACACGCAAATCTCCACGGCGGTCGGCAACCTCACCGCCAACGGCGCCGCCGCGACGGTCGCGGCGACCCTGGCGATCGCGAGTTCGACGTCGGTCGGCACGTCGCCATTTTCGTCCACCTATCTGGCGCAGCCGGCGAGTTCGTTGACTCCACCGGCGGTGGCGACCGGAGATGGACAGTCGAGCACACTGGGTTTGCTGGCGAGCGCCAATATCGGACCGGTTTCTTCCGGCACCTCGACCACCGGTTCTTACATGCTCGACCTGATGCGCGCTTTGGCGACGGTCGGATCCATGAGCAGCGCTCAGGTCAGTGATCCAAATTTCGCACCTCTGGTCGCCGACACGCAAACGAGTGTCACGGGAGCGATTACCGCGATGAACACAGACGTTGGTATTCTTGGTGAGCAACAATCCAGTCTGACATCGCTCAGCACCACATTGGGCGATACGCAGACGGCGCTGACCGGACAATTATCGACCGCGACGAACGTCGATATGGCCGCGACATTATCCAATCTGTCGCTGATGGAAACGCAATTGCAGGAGTCGTACCAATTGATTTCCGCCGACAGCGGCTTGTCGCTGGCGAAGATTCTGCCGGTAAGCTGAGATGACCGACGACTTCTTCACATTTAATTAAGGGATTTCCGCCATGATCCTTCTATTCCCCGGGAAAACCCGGGTGCCACTTAACAACTGGACCAGGAAGGTAACACACCATGGCCCTCAATTCAGTCAATACCAACGAAAGCGCACTCGTCGCGCTGCAATCGTTGGATGCAACGAACTCCATGCTGGAGGTTGTACAGAAACAGGTCTCGACCGGCTTTCGCGTGGCCGATCCGGTCGACGACGGCGCCGCCTACGCGATCGCGCAGGGTATTCGCTCCACCGTCGGCGCTTTGACCAGCGCCAATCAACAACTTGGCAACGCCCAGGGTTTGTTGGCGACAACCGTGTCGGGTCTCAACAATATTTCCAATACAATGGCAAGTATGCGCGATGTGTTGGTCAAGTTGTCCGACAGCAGCGTCACCGGCGCGGATCGTACCAACTACGCGGCCCAGTACACGTCGATGCTGGCGAACGTGCAAACATTCATCCAGGACGCGAACTACGACGGCAAGACGTTGATCGGCAATCTGACCGGCAGCAACGGCACATTCGGCCGGGTCGCCGTGGCGCGCAACGAGTCCGGGTCGACGTATGGCGTCGCGACATTCGGCGGATCGGCGATGTACGGCTCGATCGGCTTTACTTCGACGCAGATGCAAGGGGCCGCGACGGTGGCGGCGCTGATCACCGCGACCGGAACGTTCCTGAACCAGCAGGCGGCGGTGAGCAAAGCGCTGAACACCGTGGGCGCGGAGACGAACTACGTCAACAACCAGGTCAGTTACAACAGCGACAAGATCGACGCGCTGAATACCGGCATCGGCTCCTTGGTCGATGCGGATCTGGCGCAGGAATCGGCACAGCTCCAGGCGCTGCAAATTCGCCAGCAGCTTGGCACGCAGTCGCTGTCCATCGCGAACCAGGCGCCGTCGGCGTTGCTGAACCTGTTCAAGTAATCACTCGATGATCACGGCGGGCGGGTGGGGCATCCCTCTCACCCGCTGATGGCTCGAACGAAGCGGGAAACGCGCATGACCGGATTGGTTTTAGAGCTTCGCCCGGGTGAGGCGATGATCATCAACGGCGCCTTGGTCCGCTTTCGCACACGTTCGCGAATCGAACTGGTGGCCAGGGCCCGCTTCATGTTCGGCAAGCAGATCATGACGCCCGAGCAGGCGGACTCGCCGGCGCGGCGCATCTATTTCGCTTTGCAAACTGCCTATGTCGGCGAGGAGGAAGAGCGAACCGGCGGCCTCGCCACCGCGCATGAGTTGATCGCGGCGTTCAAGGAGGCGACCACTTCGGCGCTGGCGCGGGAAATCCTCGACCGGGCGGAGGCCGCCGCGGCGACCGACAATTGCTATCTCGCGCTGAAACTGGCCCGCCGGATCATCAATCACGAGGACACGGTATTGGGCCGATCGACCCCCGCGCGGGACAATTTCGTGCCTTCGGGATCATCGCATGCCTCGGAAAGGATCAGTGAAGCTCATGCCTAGTTTAAATCTGGCGTCGCGGGCGTACGCGGCGGCCTCGGTCAACAGGACCGTACGTCAGCAAGAGGCTGACCTGTTTCGTTTGGTGATCGCCCGGCTGCAATCCGCGCGACAGGCGACGCCGATCGCGCGCGTCCGGGCGCTGGCGGATAACCGGCGGCTTTGGATGGCGATTCTGGATCTGGTGCGCGACGGCAATAATTCGCTGCCGCCGGAAACCCGCGCCGGCATCATCTCCATCGGCCACACCGTGCAACGCGAGATGGATGCCGATGAGCCCAACTTCGATTTCCTCATCACGATCAACAAACACCTCGCGGAGGGATTGTCCGGCAATCCCTGATCGCGATTCCGCTTCCAGCCAAAAAAGGCCAGCAGCCAAAATGGGCAATCAAATGGAACTCACGACGGAAACCGTCGATGCCGACACGTTGATGGCGCGTGTCGAACAACTGATCGATCAGGGCCGCCTGGGGGTCGCCCGTCCGCTGTTGGCGGCCGCTCGCGGTCTGGCCAGTCCGTCGGCGGGTTTGTCGGTATTGGCCGCCCGCCTCGCGCTGAGCGACGGCGCGCTGGACGGCGCCGAGGCCGAGCTGAACCAGGCTTTGGCCATCGAACCCGATCATGCCGGTTTGCGCAAATGCCGCGCCGAACTGCGCTGGCGACTGGGAGATCTTGAAGGCGCCACGCGCGACGCGGCGGAGGCGGTGATCCTTGATCGCCACGACCCGGCCGCGAAAGCTCTGCTGGGCGAATTATTGCTGCAACTCGGCCGCACCGCCGACGCGGTCGCCTGCCTCGCCGAAGTGGTTGCCGCCGTGCCGCGAGACATCGTCTACCGGGAGGTTTTGTCCCAGGCGCGTACTGCCGGCGGTGACCTGGACGGCGCGCTGCGGACGCTGTTGGAGGGCATCGCGCTGGTTCCCGGCGCCACCGCGACCCGCAATGCCGCTATATTGCTGTGCATCCGCCGCCGCGACTTCGCCCAGGCCGAACATTTGGCCGAACAGACCCGGATCGCCGGCGTGGCCGATGCCAACACGTTCGGCCTCAAAGGTCACGCGCTGTCCAGTCTGGGCCAGCACGAAAGCGCCGCGCGAGCCTATCATGACGCGCTCAAACTCGCGCCCGGCGACGCCTATGTCCGGCATCTCGCCGCCACCGCGGAAATCGCCGCCCGAGCGCCCGACGATTATCTGCGCGCACTCTTCGATAGCGGCGCGGATCGTTTTGAATCCCATCTTATCGAACTGGGCTACCGCATTCCGGGCCTGATCCGCCGCCAGGTCATGGACTTCGCGACGATGGCCGATCCTGGGCCTGTCCTGGATCTTGGCTGCGGCACCGGTCTGATGGCGCTCGCGCTGTCCGATCTCCCCTGGGGGCCGTTCACTGGCATTGATTTGTCCCCGCGCATGCTGGACCGCGCGCGGGAAAAAGGGCTCTACGCGACATTGAACGAAGCGGAACTGCCCGCCGCGCTCCAATCCGAAACCGCGCTATGGCCAATGATCCTGGCGGCCGACCTGATGTGCTATTTCGGCGCGATGGACGACATGTTCGACGTTGTTCGCGCGCGCCTGACGCCGGGTGGGCGATTTATCTTTTCGGTAGAGGAACTCCTGCCCCATCATGACGGCACCATTCCAGGCAACGGCGCGTGGGCCAAGGGGCGTTCAGGCCGTTTCGTCCATGCGGCGGATTACATCGCGCGAACCGCCGACGCACGCGGCTTTCGCCGTCTGGCCGTCGATCGGCAGACGTTGCGGCATGAGGCGGGAGGTCCGGTCGCCGGCCTGATCGTCGTACTGGAACGTCCGCGCGACGATGCCTGACGGCGCCGTCCCGCGGGTCCGCCGCGCGACGCGGCCGCCCGCTGAACAATTGAACCACGCGATCGATCTCGCCCGCGCGGGTGAGACCGATCGGGCGCACGCGACGATGCGCCGGTTGATGGACCAACTGCCGGACTGGGACGAACCCAGGCTGCGGCTGGCCGAAAGCCAGCGCGCCCGCGGCGACCCCGCGGCAGCGGACGCGTTTCGCGCGGTGCTGGCAATCAATCCGTACCGTGTGCAAGCGCTGCTGGTTCTGGGTGTGCTGCTGATCGAAGCCGGCGCACCGCGCGATGCGACGAAGCCGTTACTGCGTTGCTGCGGTCTGTGGCCAAGAAATCTCGACGCCTGGTCCACTCTGGGCCGTGCTTACATGGACTCGGATGAACCCAGACTGGCGTTGGAGGCCTTGACGCGCGCGCAACGTCTGGCGCCGCGATCGACCGCGTTGCTGCACCAGGTCGTAAGCGCCGCCATCGCGGCCGGACGAGGCGAAGCCCACGTCGCGCTGTTGGAGGTGATGTGCGAACGCGATCCGCTCAACCCCGTGCCGCATCTCACCCGCGGGCTGATCCTGGATCGTCTGGGCTCGCTGGATCTGGCGATCGACGCGCTGGAAACCGCGATGGCCTTGGCGCCCGGTGCCCGCGAACCGATCCGTCTGTTGGCGGGGGTTCTGAGTCGCTCGACCCGCGCCAGCCAGGCCGAGGCCGCGGTGCGTCAGGCATTGGAACGTGATCCAACCAATCCGCGGCTGATGAACGATCACGCCGCCGTGCTGATGCGCCTGCACCGCCACGCCGAAGCGCGCGATCTGCTGCGGCAGGTGTTGCATCGGCAAGGTCCGCTCGCGCCCGTGGTGTGCAACCTCGCCAACGCGACGGTTTGTCTGGGCTTGCAGGATGAGGCGGTCGAACTGGCCCAATGCGCCATCGCCCTGGATGGCGAAGCGTTGCTGCCGCGCCGCGCGTTGGCGAATACGTTGCCCTATCAGGATGGTGTGACGGGGGCGGCGCTGCTGCGCGCGGCCCGCGATTGCTCCCGCGTGCTGCCGCGTGGATCGTTGCCGGTATTGCGTCGAGGCGATCCCGGCCGGGCGCTGACCATCGGCCTGCTGTCGGGAACGTTGCGCACGCATCCCGTCGGCTGGCTGACCATCGCTGGGTTCGAGCACCTCGATCCGTCCGCGTTCCAGATCGTTTGCCTGTCGCGCGCTCCGGAGCCCGCCGATCCGATTGCTCGCCGGTTTCATGCCGTGGCGCGTTCCTGGGAGAATGTCGCCCCACTGAGCGATGAGGCCCTGGCGCGGCGCGCGCGCGAGCTCGGCATCGATATCGTGATCGATCTGGGCGGTCACGGCGACGCCGCGCGGATGCCGGCCTGCGCGCGACGGCTGGCGCCGGTGCAGGTCAAATGGGTTGGGATGCAGAACCACTCGACGGGTTTGCCGGAGATGGGCTGGTTCCTCACCGACCGCTGGGAAACCCCGCCCGCGCTGGAGACGCTGTATTCCGAGCAGATGTTGCGCATGCCGGATGGTTACGTGTGTTACAGTCCACCGCCTTACGCGCCCGACGTTGTCGCGTTGCCGGCTCTTCGAAACAAATTCGTGACCTTCGCTTGCTTCAACAACATCGCCAAGATCACGCCGCGGGCGATCGAGACCTGGAGCTCGATTTTGCAAGCGGTGCCGGGTTCGCGGTTGATTCTGAAGACACATCAATTGAACGACGCCCCGACGGCGGCTCGATTGCGGCGCGCGTTCGATCGGTTCGCGATTGATCCGGTGCGCGTCGAGACCCGCGGTTCGTCACCGCACCGGGCATTCATGGCGAGCTACAATGAAATCGACATCGTACTGGATCCATTCCCCTATTCCGGCGGACTGACCACGTGCGAGGCGTTGTGGATGGGCGTGCCCACGGTGACTCTGCCAGGCGAGATCTTCGCCTCCCGGCATTCCGCGAGCCATCTGAGCAACGCGGGATATTCCGATTGGGTCGCGCGCGATCTGGCCGGCTACGTCGCGATGGCGGTGCGGTGGGCCAGTGACATCGATCGGCTGGCGGCGTTGCGGGAGACGATGCGGGCACGTGTTCAGGCGAGCCCGCTATGCGACGCGCCACGCTTTGGACGCGCGTTGGGGATGGCGTTGCGGCATGCGTGGATGAATGGCGAGACGTTCGTCGGGTGATAAGACAAAAAGCAAGAATTTCGGCCACGGATACACACAGATCCACACGGATTTCTTCACATTTTCATTGGCCGGTCCACGGGCGGACCGGATTCAAGAAACCCTTGATTGAACCTTTATCTGCGTGAATCTGTGCGTATCCGTGGCGAAAACTCTTACTTTCCTGACCTGGCCTCAAGCCGGGCAACCGACCAGTTCAAGTCTCTGTTGAATTTAACGGACCACCCCCGAACGCCACCGCTCAGGCGCGATATGAAAATTCCGCCAGCCGGCCTACTCGTCCCGCCGCGGCCGAGCCAGCAGCGCGGCGATCGCCTCACGCATCGTCGTTCGCCCCTCCACCAGCGCGGCGACCGCTTCGCAGATCGGCATTTCCACACCTCGCGCCCGCGCGAGCAACGCCGGCGCGGTCGCCACGCCCTCGGTCACCGCGCGCCGGCTCGCCAGGATCGTGGCGAGGCTTTCGCCCTGTCCCAAAGCCAGGCCGAGGGAAAAATTGCGACTGGCCGGACCGGTGCAGGTCAGCAACAGATCGCCCAGACCGGACAATCCCGTAACCGTCTCCGCGCGTCCGCCCAACGCCACCGTCAGCCGGGCCAGTTCCGCCAGGCCGCGGGTAATCAGCGCGGCGCGAGCGTTTTCCCCCAGGCCGGCGCCGGTCACCGCGCCGGCGGCGATGGCGATGACGTTTTTCGCCGCACCGCCCAATTGCGCGCCGACCGGATCGTCGCTGCCGTACAGCCGGAACGACGGCGTGGCGAGGCTCCGCGCCACCGCCTCTCGCATCGCCTGGTCCAATCCCGCGACAACGGCGGCGGCGGGCAGCCCGGACGCGATTTCATGCGCGAAATTGGGCCCGGTCAGCACGGCCGCGACGGCATTTGGCTGAACCTCGGCGGCAATTTCCAGCGGCAGGCGCAACGTCGCGGTCTCGATCCCTTTGGCGCAGATCACGAGGCGCCGAATGTCCGGCAAACCGGTCAACGCGATCCGCAGGGATTGCGTCGGCACGGCGGCGATGATCGTCCCGGGCAGCGCCGCCACATCCCCGGTCACAACGATTGAGTCAGGCAAACGATGGCCTGGCAATCGCGGCGATTCCCGGCTCGCCGCGGTGATCTCCGCCCCCGCGCGCGCCCACAGCACGACCTCGTTCCCGGCCCGCGCGGCCTGGATGGCCAATGCGGTGCCCCACGCGCCGGCGCCGAGGACGCCGATCCTACTCATCGGTCAGCCTGGTGATCGTCGCGGCCTCCCCAGCCTCGCGGTTGCCGAGACGCTCCAGCAACGAGTCCATGACCGGACGAGCCTGCTCCTCGAACCGGTAAGGTGGGTTGACGACCAGCATGCCGCAACCATTGAGGCGTGTGGGATCGGTTGGTTCACGCAACAACAATTCCGCCACGACCACATCCCGCAACGAAACCGAGTCCAGTAACGCGCGCACCGACGCGGTGCGTTTCGCCGGATACCATGCCGCGATCACGCTGGTGGGAAACCGGGCATGCGCCAGTTTCATGCCCTCGGCGAGGCGGGTATATTCTGAAGGATCCTCATACGGCGGATCGATCAGGATCAGGCCGCGCTTCCGCACCGGGGGAAGCAGGCCCTTCAGAGCCTCCCATGCGTCGCGCTGATGCACCGCGACCTGGGGATCGTTCCGGAAGCGGCGCCGAAGCGTGATCGAATCCTCGGGATGCAATTCGCAACAGGCGAGCCGGTCGTCGGAGCGCAGCATGGCCCGGATCAACTCAGGCGACCCGGGATATAGGCCAAGCCCGCGGACCAGGCCGACGTAGTCCTCCAGCGGCGCGGGCGTATCGTTCAACAACCGCATGATCCCGTCGGTGGCTTCTCGCGTGCGCGCGGAGGCGCCTGACTCCAGGTCGTAATGGCCGAGGCCCGCATGGGTATCGAGCACGAACAACGGCGCCGGTTTTTTCAGCAACGCCCGCAAAAGGAGGACCAGCAGCGCGTGCTTCATGCAGTCGGCGAAATTCCCCGCGTGAAACGCATGACGGTAGTTCATTGGAGGTGTCTCGTCGGCTGGCGGCCTTCGGCCGTCGCCAGAAAGCGACGCGTGATCCCCGGGCAACATTCCCAGGCCATCGCCAGGCAACGTCTCCACGTCATCGCCAGGCAACGCTCCCCCGTCATCGCCCGGCTCGACCGGGGGACCAGTCGAGCCACATCCCGCGTCGAGCGATGGCACGGGCGAGCCGCGCCATGACGGTGACGCGATCGTGCCAACCACCGCCGTCCGGTCCGCCTACCTTTGAGAACCCGACTCCACCTCATGCCGACCCCCTCATGCCGACCCCCTCATGCCGACCCCCTCATGCCGACCCCCTCATGCCGAGCCATCTCGGTCTGGGCGCGAAATCGACACCGCTCGCCAGCCCGAGCCGCAGCCGTTCCAGCCCGGTCCACGCCACCATCACCGCGTTGTCGGTGCACAGCCGAATGGGCGGCGCCGCCAACCGGAACCTCTGAACCGACGCCGCCCGTTCCAACGCGCCACGCACAGCCTGGTTCGCGGCGACCCCTCCGGCGACGACCAGCAGCGACGCCTGGCCGCGCATCATCGCCATCGCGTGCGACGCGCGATCCGCCAGCACGTCCGTCACCGCCGCCTGGAACCCCGCCGCGATATCCGCCGCGACCTCCGCCGGCAGCGCGCCCGGCGGCAGCTTCGCGACCGTCTGCGCCACGGCGGTCTTCAATCCGGAAAAACTGAAATCGCAGCCCTCGCGCCCCAGCATCGGCCGCGGGAACGCGAACCGCCGAGCATCGCCACCCGCCGCCAGCCGTTCCAACGCCGGCCCGCCGGGCCAGCCAAGCCCCAAAAGCTTCCCGACCTTATCGAAGGCCTCGCCCGCCGCGTCATCGACCGTGGCGCCGAGACGGCGATACTGGCCGACGCCCTCGACCGCGACGCACTGGCAATGCCCGCCGGACACCAGCAACAGCAAATAGGGAAATGGCGCGCCACCCTCGACCAGGCCGGGCAGCCGGGCGGTCAGCGCGTGCGCCTCCAGATGATTGACCGCGACGAACTTCAGCCCGCGCGCGATGGCGAGTCCCTTGGCGAACTGGCTGCCGACGATCAACCCGCCGATCAGGCCCGGCCCGGCGCTGGCGGCGACCGCGCCCAGATTTGCGATCGTCAGGCCGGCGCGGCTCACAACGTCCTGAACCAAAGCGGGCAAATGCGCCAAATGGGCGCGCGCGGCGATCTCCGGCACCACGCCGCCAAACGGAGCGTGCTCGCGTTGCTGCGATAGCACGACCTCGGCGAGGATGCGCCCCTCGGGATCGAGGATCGCGGCCGCGGTTTCGTCGCAGGAGGACTCGATGCCAAGAATCGGTCCAGAAACGGCGATGTTAACGGATGATGGCATGGTTTCCTCAGGGCAGCGTGCTAATACGACGCCTCGATGAAAGCCGCCACGTATCCGTTGCCACTCCGATCGCCTGAACGCCAGGCTTCGCGCATCGCCCCCTCTCGGGTTGGCCCCACCCGGGTCGGCCCCACTCGGGTCGGTCCCACTCGGGTCGGTCCACGGGCCGCCCCGCCGCCTCGCGCGCGCCAAATTTCCCTGTCTCCGATTGACCCAGAGCAATGCCGTCCGTTCCAGGCCGCACGAGTGTGCGCGGGCGCACCCATGGTCTGGACCATGGGAAGGAGAGTCGCGACGGCAGCGAGGGGCACGTGTCAGTCAACAAAAAAATCGACATCGTCACGTGTGAGACGGGGCGCGATCCCGACGCAAGGCCAAACTCCGTGTTTCGGCGTAGCACCGGCGTGGGGGCCGCGGTCCGCATGGCAACCCAGGATTTTTCCCTCGTGAGGCCGCATCACCGCGAGCTGCCGCTGCGCGTCGGCACCCGCGGCTCCCCGCTCGCGTTGGTGCAGACCCGCTTCTTCCTGCATCTGTTGACCACGTTCTGTCCCGTGCTGCGCGGCATGAGCGTGTTCGAGGAGCATGCGATCCGCACCACCGGCGACCGGGTGCAGGATCGCCCCCTCGCGGACATCGGCGGCAAAGGCCTGTTCGCCAAGGAAATTCATGAGGCGCTGGCTGACCGCAGGATCGACTTCGCGGTCCACAGCCTGAAGGACCTGGAAACCGAACTGCCGCCGGGCATCGTGCTCGCCTGCACCCTGAAGCGGGAGGATTCCCGCGATGCCCTGATCCTCGGGCCCGGCTGCGGGGAGCCAGATCCCGCGGCGCCGTTCGATTGCCTACCGGCGGGTGCGCTGATTGGGACGTCCTCGGTCCGGCGCCAGGCGCAGTTGCTGCACGCGCGGCCCGATCTGATCATCGCCTCGATCCGCGGCAACGTGCAGACCCGGCTCGACAAAGTCGCCTTCGGGGAATGCGCTGCCTCCTTGCTCGCGATGGCCGGGTTGCGGCGGCTTGGCCTCGCCGAGAAAGCCTCGGTCGTTCTGGATCCGGATGCGATGGTCCCCTCCGCGTGCCAGGGGATCGTCGGCATCACCGTCCGCGAGAGCGATATCGAGTTGCGTGAGATGCTGGCGGCGATCGAGGACCCGGTGGCGAAGGCCGTCTCCAACGCCGAGCGGGCGATGCTGGCGGAACTCGACGGGTCCTGCCGGACGCCCATCGGCGGTCACGCCCGCATGCTCCCCAACGGCGATCTGTATCTGACCGGGCTGGTGGCGCGAGCGGACGGCAGTTTCCTGCTTAAACGAGCGGTGCACGGCGCGGCCGCCGATGCCGTTCGGATTGGTGCCAACCTGGGCGCGAGTCTCAGGGCGGATTGCCCGCGGGATGTCTTTGGCTAATTGTGGCGCCCCGCGCCGCAAATCCGGCGTCGCGCGGCCCAGAGGAGCCTGCCTACCGGTTTGACCAGTAGGTGAGATGATGGATCCGCCAGGCCACCGCGGCGTCGATGGCGAGACCGGCCTCCAGCCGGTCCGCCGTGTCGAGTTGGCGGTCCTCGATCTGGCAGCCGCTTTGTAGGATGCGATGGAACACCTCGATGCCCCAGCGGCAATGCATACCATTGGGTTCGCTCGACGGCGTCCGCCAGGCTGGCGACCGCCTGGCCGCGGTCAGGCCAGAGTGGCGCGGTGCTCAGCAACAGCCATTCCAGCGGTTCCTTGACGCCGGGCGGCGGGGCTTCCTCACGGCTCAGCACGACCGTTGCGACTGCGACATAAGTGGGGCCTCCGGATCGGCGGTTACAGTTGATCATCCTACCAGATCGGTGAGTTCAAGGTGAACCAGGTCGCCGATGCGGTTGAGCTGGACGTCTCCATGCGGGTACTGGGCCAGGATTCCCGGATCGGTTTCGTAATGGTCCTGCCGCGGAAACACGGTGGTCAGCCGGTTGCCCCAGATGGTCTTCATCTCCTGTAGAATGCGCAGCTTGTCGTCGATCATTACGTAGCGCCGCGCCGGATAAAAACGCTCCACGTCGTCCAGTTCCACTTCCTTGTGAACATAAATCAACACGTGGCCTTCGAACGCGTGCCACAGCCCGGAACGATCCACCTTGCGCGGCTGAAACACCGCGTCGCCATCGGACAGGATGACCACGGGCGCCCATTGCCGCGCATGCTGAACGGCGTCCAGCACGCCGGGATATAGCCGCTCATGAAACGGGTAGTCCACCAGCCAGTTGGAGATGCGCAACAGCCGCGGATCGTGCATGTCCTCAAGCCGGTAGCGTTCCAGCGCGCCGAGATAATCCGCGTAGCCCAACTCGCCGCGCAACGTCTCGAAGATTTCCCAGTAGCGATCGCGCGCGACGGTGCCGTGCTCGATGCCGATATGCACGTCCAGGTCCGCCTGCACACGGTCGTTGTCGAGTAAGGTGTTGTCCACGTCGAAAAGGAAGACAATGTCATGCATCATGCGCTTGCTCCCCGCGACGGCGGCGGATTGCTCCAGGGACCGTCATCGGCAATCAGCGCCCGCGCTTCGGCTGGCCCCCAGGTTCCCGGCTCTTATTGGTGAACCGGCGTCGCGTCGTCCAGAATCGGTTCGACAACGCGCCATTGCGCATCGACGATGTCGTCGCGGCCGAACTGATCGCCAAGGCCGCGGATCGCGTCGCTCAACAAACGCTGATATGGCGGCTTCACGTTCGCCGCCCGCTCGGTCAGGGTCAGTTCCACGTCTTCGCCCGCCATGCGATCGCCAGGCAGTTTCACCCGCATGCCCATCGCGATCCTGGACGCCGAAATCCTCCGCCATGGTGATCTGGATACTGGCGATGTGATCGCGGTTCCACAACGGCTCAAACATCGCGTTGGCGAACCGCGTGTAGACGATGTTCTGCACGGGCTCCTTGCCCAGATAATGGTCGATCCGGAAAATGTTCTCCTCAGGGAACAGCTTCACCGGTTCGCGGTTCAACGCTCTGCCGGTTTCGCGGTTGTGTCCAAATGGCTTCTCGATCACCAGCCGCGCGTTCCTGGCGCGGTCCGAACGCGCCAGGCCCTCCGCCACGGTGGCGAACAGGGTGGGGGGCACCGCGAGATAGTGCAGCGGCCGCGCCGCCTGCCCGAGTTCCGCGCGCAGAGCCGTGAACGTGGCGGGGTCGTTGTAGTCGCCTTCGATATAACGCAGCAACTCCATCAGGGTCCGCCGCGCGCGCCCTGAACTGATCCAGCGTCCATCCGGCCTTGGCCACGCCGATGACCGGGACGCGCAGGCCCTCGGCGCGCACCAGACCCAGAAGCGCCGGGAAGATCTGCTTGTAGCCGAGATCGCCGGTGGCGCCGAAAAACACGAGTGCATCCGACCGCTCCGGAGCCGCCATCACCCAATTCTCCCGCTCAACCGATTCGCCAACGGCGTGCCCGCGGCCGCGTCGATACCACGCGGCCGCGGGCACGCCGTCGCTGACACCGGCGCCACGATAACGCGGTCAGCGGTCCGGCGGTTCTCACGCCGCCGGACCATGCCAGTCCGATGCCCCACGGGAAAGACGCCCCAGGGGAAAGACGCCCCAGGGGAGAGACGGGCAAGGGGAGAAAGCGCGAAAACCTAATGAAGTCTTCATCGCCGTTTTCATGGATTGTCAGGATTTCCCAATCAGACCGTTGGTCCACCACACAGTTTGGATCAAGCAATGCTTACCCGTCGGCATCCGCGCGAAAAGTCCACGGCCTGAATGGCGGTACGTCCCGGCGACCGGGTGCGGGTGCGCGGGTTGATCTGGGATGTGATCGAAGCCGATCGCGTGGCCGACCGGACGCTCATCGGTCTGCGCTGCGTCGAAGGTGACATGAACGGCCTTGAGTGGAACGTGTTCCTGCCTCCGGAACAGGTTGAACTCATCGACCCTTCACTTAATCCTCGTGGCCCAGTACCGCTTTCGATGTGGCGAACGATGCATCGGGCGCATCGTTTGAATGAACTGCCTCTTGGTACGCCAACCGTGACGCGGGAAGCCGGCCGCGTCCGAATCGAGCCTTATCAGTTGGTGCCGTTGATGCGTGCCCTCGATATGCCGCGGCCCAGATTGTTGCTGGCCGACGGTGTTGGGCTGGGTAAAACGATTCAGGCTGGTCTGATCGCGGTCGAACTGATCGCCCGCAGGCGGGCGCATCGAATTCTCATCGTCGTGCCCTCGGGTCCCTTGCTGTCGCAATGGGAGCAGGAAATGCGACTGCGCTTCGGCCTGAAGTTCACGCCCGTCACCGGCGCGGCCGAGTTATGGGGCGTTCGCCGCGCGCACGAACTCGGCGCCAATCCGTTCGATGCGGTATCGCTTTGTATCACCGCGCTCGATTTCGCGAAGCAGGATCATGTGCTGGAGGAAATGGAGCGATCCTCGTGGGACCTCGTAATCATCGATGAGGCGCATCATTGCATCGCATTCGGCACGCGCGTGTCTCAGGATAACACCGATCGCAGACGCCTGGCCGAGGTACTCGCCCGGCGCTCCGACGGTCTGTTGCTGGTGACGGCGACACCGCACGACGGTCATGACGCGCATTTTGCTTCGTTGATCGCACTGCTGGACCCATCGCTGGTCGATGGCAACGGTGGTTTTATCGGTCAGGCTTACCGGCGTCACGTAATCCGCCGGATGAAAGCTCACATCCGTGATCCTCGAACCGGCGCGGCATTGTTCCGGCGCCGCCACGTCATTCCGGTGAAGGTCGATGTCCTGGGGCCGGAACACGAAATGGTTCGAGATTTTCATCGGGCCCTTTCAGCGTTCGTGGTGCCGCGGCTGCGTCGCCAACGCGGAGCCGACGACGCGTTGGCATTTGTCAGTCTTCTGAAACGATCCGTCTCGACGATTTCCGCCTGTCTTGAGACGTTGCGGGTGGTGATGGACCGTCTCGTGCGTCATGAATCCGGCGAGGCGGAAACGAAAGCCGCGGTCCGGGAACGCGCGCGGGCGCTTCGCGCGTGGCGAAGGCGGGTTGCGTCCCATGGCACCCTGAGCGCGGCGGACGAAGCGAGCCAGAGCGTTCTCGAAACCGAGGCCATGGCGGAAGCATTGCGAACTCAGCCAGACAGCGAGCCGGCGCGGCTGATCGCCCAGGGGGTGGCCGCCGAACCGCACGATCCCAAATTGTCGGCGATGATACTTGAAGTGCGTCTGATCAGAACGCGCTACAATCGGGCGAACATCCTGATCTACACCGAATATACCGACAGCCAGATCGCCGCCGCGCGGGCGCTGCGGGTCGCGTCGGGAATAGACGGGGAAATCCTGACGATCGGAGGTCAGGATAGCGATGAGGCGCGTACCGCGGCGGCTCTGCTGTTCGCGGAGCGCGACGGGCTGATCCTGATTAGCACGGACTCGCTGGCGGAAGGGCTTAACTTACACAAATATTGCTTCCATCTGATCCATCTCGATTTGCCATACAATCCGAACCGGCTCGAACAGCGCAACGGTCGGATCGATCGCTATGGTCAGCGGCATGAACCGGAAATCAGGTATCTGTACATTCCGGGCACGTTCGAAGAAAGTCTGTTGCTACACCTCATCGCGAAGTACGAGAAAGCGCGCTCGTCTCTCGATGTGATGCCAAATACCCTGGGTGTCACGGCCGGTTCGGATGACTATCAGGCGACACTCACGAGCGGCCTGTCAGAAGATCCCGGCGATCTCTTCCGGACCGATGCGACGGCGATCCGATCGCTCGATCGGGTGGTGGCGGACAGCAGCCCGGAAACCGTCGCCGAACTGATGCGCGAAATCGATCGTGCGTTCGACGCCTTCGATTTGATGGCCGTGAGCCACGGATGGTACGGCTTGCGTGAATCCGAAAGCGGCATGGAAGCGCCCGTTCCGCGCACAGCCGACGTGGAGGATTTGCCGGATTTCATCGCGGCGGTCGTCGCAGCCGAAACGAGTGACCTCGCGATCTCCGGCGACACGCTTCGATTGCCTGATCAATGGATGCATGGACTCGACGGTTTGCCGGGGGTCGATACCGATAACCACGTCATTCGCTTCACTCGTGACGTCGAAGCCTGGCGCGACCACTCAGGATTTGGCGTGGCTTTCTTCGGACGAGCGCACCCGCTCGTACTTCGCGCGGTTCGCCATGGTCTGGGCTTAGGCGGTGCGGTGTCTGTCGGCCGCGGAGATGGTTTCGCTATGCTTCTGACATATGAAATGGAGATCGCGGTTTCGAACCGGTCGATGTTTCGCCGGATTATTGCCATCATGGCGCGGCCGGATGGCTCGCTCACTGACATCTGTGACTGTTGGCCGGCTGACATAACCGACGTCACAACGCTTCCCGCGGATTCGGTTTGGGACCGATGGTTCGCGACCTGGGCCGAACCATTACGCCCTCGCGCCGATCTGTTGGCGGACCGCATCGCCTCCCAATGCCAGCAGGCGTTTGTCGATCGGCGCGTGGCGCATACGCGAGAACACATGTCTCAATCGCACCGCTGGCTGACAGCAAGAGCGGATCTCCTCTGCGGCGCTTTCGTTCCGCGAACGGTGGATCTCTTTGGCGGCCCCGAACAAGGCCCCACGTGGCGGTACCAGGCTGACCCGGTCCATCGCCTTGTTTCGCTGGCGACCGATCCTGAAACATCGTCGGCGAAACGACGGGAAGCCAATGATGCACTTGCGACTTTTCGTGCCGCCGCGGCTTCTGACGCCGCGCCAGGCACGATCACAGTCCGTCCGATCGGGCTTCTGATGCTGGTACCCAGCCATGCATTTTGACTGCGATTTCATTGGCCCATTGCTGACCTCGGGGTTCACGACCGATGGTTTGCCGGCATTGCTATCGCGGTGCGGCCTGAACGAAATCGATGACCATTGGCCAGCGATGCGATTGGGATTGCGTGATTTCGCCGCGCTCGGCGGTCCCGTGCGAGTGCTTCGTCACGTGATCAATCCGCTCGCGGCCGCTTTGGGGTACCAGGAAGTTCAGCGGGAAGAAGCGATCGTGACTCGCGAAGGACCGGAAGATGGCGGCCATGCGATGCGCGCCTCGTCCGGCGCGTTGCTGCGGGTCTGGTCCTTTGGATCCGACAGCGATCTTGACGCCCCAAACAAACGCGGCACGTTGGCGCGCATCAGCCCAGTACGCGGAGCCGCCCGGGTATTGCGCGCCCGCGGCGAAAGCGCGGGTATCGTAACAAATGGAACGGCGCTGAGGTTGCTGCTTTGCGACCCCGCCGGGCCGGATAGCCAGGTCGTGGTGGCTTTAGCTGGAACAAGCGGCTGGGCATCTCAACCGGACGCTCCGCCATCGTATCGTCTTGTTCGCGCTCTGGCTTCCCCGGCGGGGATCGCGGCATCCAGTGAGATTTTCGACGCCGCGCGGTTGCATCAGTCAGGGGTCACGAAAGCCCTTCGTTCACAGGCGAGAGCCGCTATCGAGGATTTCCTGCAATGCGTCATCGGACAACCTGGCAACGCCGCGATCCTCCCGGCTCCCAAGGTGCTGTGGCGGCAGGCTCTTACCATCGTTTACCGCGTTTTGTTTATTCTTAAACTCGAAAATTCCGCCGAACCTGGCGGTGGCTTTGGTTTCGCGGCTTCAGAGACATGGCGCCGCGCGATCTCCCCGAACCGCGCGCTTGGGCCGTTGGTTCGACGGCATCTCGATTTTCAGCATGACACTGGCCGCCTGCTGGAGGACGGACTGCGGATTCTGTTTCAAATCTGTCGAGACGGCCTGTCACATTCCGCGCTTTCAATCGCTCCTCTGGGCGGCGGACTGTTCGATCCCTCGACGACCGAGGCGCTTGACGCGCTCCATTGGGGGGAGCGCGCGGTCGCATTATTGCTGGACCGTTTATTGTGGACCGAGCCACGCGGACGGGAGCGCGAACGGGTGCATTATGGCTCGCTGGATGTCGAGGAACTAGGCCGGATATACGAAACGCTTCTGGATCTTGAGCCAGACCGGGCGACAATCCCGATGGTGCGGATCAGACGGGGACGCGTGGAGGCGGTCTTGCCCGCGACGTCGTCGCGGGAGGGTATCGTCGAGCAGATCGCCGCCGGCCGGTTTTTCTTGCGCTCGGGCATTGGCCGGCGGTCGGGCGGAGCATACTACACGCCCCACGCATTCGTTCGATATTTGGTGCATGAGACCCTGACACCGCTCGTGACGTCTCCGGTTGAAACCGGCGACCCGGCCGCGATTCTTCGAATCAAGGTTTTCGACCCCGCGATGGGGAGCGGTCATTTCCTGGTGGAGGCGTGCCGGTTTCTCGCCGATGCCTTGTACGAAGCATGCCGTCGCTGCGATCTGGCCGGCAACGCCGAGGCTCGGCGGAGGATCGATGATTTGCCCGACCCGGAACGGCGATTGGCGGCGTACCTTCCCACCCGTTCTCGCGATAAAGGCGATACCGGGCGCTCGCGCGCACGCGCTTTGGCGATATGCCGCAGGATGGTCGCGGTTCATTGCCTGTACGGCGCGGACAGCGACCCGTTGGCCGTGGAACTGGCGAAATTGTCGCTATGGCTTGAATCATTCGCCGAGGGACTACCGCTGACGTTCCTCGATCATCGGCTGATCGTCGGCGACTCAATCGCGGGACCGTTCTTTCATCATCTTTCACGTTTGCCGATCGGCGGGGAAGAACTCGATCCGTTGTTATCGCGTGGAGTGACCGAACGACTCGGAAACCTTGTTGGCCGTGCCATGACCGAAGCGCTGCTACTCGAGGTTTCGATCGGTACGAGTATCGCCGACGTCATGGTCAAGCACGCTGCGAAAGACAGATTGGATCGATTGCTCGCGCCGTTACGGGCGCTCGCGCGAGCGTGGACAGGCGCGGTCGCCAGCGGCACGCAAGAAGCCAACGACGCATGGATGGGCCTCGCCCGGTCCGTGGCGGAGCAGGGTGCGTTGCCGGACGTACTACACCGGCATCAGATTGCCCTGTTGGAGCATGGCGCATCAGCGTTGCCGCTGGACCTCATGTTCCCCGAAGTGTTCCGGCCCGATGAAGGGAACGGTGGGTTTCAAGTGGTTCTGGGCAATCCACCCTGGGACGTCGTCCACTACCAAACCAAAGAATTTCTCGCGGGATTCGATCCTGGGGTCATGGACGCATCGACGAAACGCGAACGAGAGTCGATCGAACGAACCCTACTCGCCGACCCGGTCATCAATGACGGATTCAAGCGCTATAAACGGCAATTCGTCGAGCGGAAACGATTATGCGACAGGCTCTTCGCGCGAATCGGGTCGTCCGGCTCCGTCGATCTTTTCCAAACATTCACCGAGCGGATGCTCGATTGCGTGGCCAAGGGCGGCGCGCTCGGAATTGTCGTCCCGTCGTCGTTCCATGCCAACGAAGGCACGATGCATTTGAGGCAACGGTTCCTGCGCGAGACCAGCATCGCATGCTGCTTCACATTCGAAAATCGCAAGCGTTTATTCGACATTCATGGGCGGCAGAAGTTTACCTTGCTCGTGGCCCAGAGGACCGGAGCAACGGCGGCGTTTCGCTGCGCGTTCTATATGGACTCAATCGCGCGGTTAAACGATCGCGATCGCATCATGGTGTACGATCGCGATTTCATTACGGCCACGGGTGGCGCGTGCGAGACATTCCTGGAGTTGCGCGGGCAGGACGATTTCAGGGTCGCGAAGCATATGTTCGTGGGTCGTCCTGACATACGAAGCTGGATGAGCGCGCGCCACGTCGTGTTCGGTCGTGAAGCCCATATGACCGATGATTCCCATCGCTTTACCTCAATCGCCGGACTTAAGCCTGGTGACGGCTTCCCTTTGCATGAAGGTAAGACGTTTCACCAATACACCGATCGCTGGAAATCCGAAGCACGATACGCGATCCGCCTGGACGCGATGCGGGACAAGCCCGGCTGGTTGCGCGCGTCGCGCCATTACCGCCTCGCCTTCCGGGAGATCTCGCGATCGACCGATGAACGAACGATGATCGCCGCGATCATTCCACCCGCGCACATTTTCGGCCATAAAGGCACCTGCGAGAAAACGCCCTGGGCGCGGCCGAATGCCGCGGCGCTGGTACTTTGTTGCGTATTCAACTCCTTCGCTTTTGACTGGTGCGTACGCCGAAAAATCGCGGCGAGCGTCAGTCTGTTCATGTTGAATGGTTGTCCGGCGCCGGCGCTCTCGATACAGGCCAACCGGTTTCTGGCGCACGGCGCGTTGCGCCTGTCGTGTTCTCATTCCGGCTACGCGCGCTTGTGGCGTGAACAGCTTGGCTCTGGCCGGCCCTCTAAGCCGAAGCTCACGACGACCGATCACCGCGTCGCCATTCGCGCCGCGATCGATGCCGTGGTGGCGCATGGCTATGGCCTCGAACGTAACGACTATCAGCACATTCTCAGCGGCTTCAATCATACGGCCGATCCGTCGCTGCCGGAACGTTGCCTCGCGGATTTCGATTCAATAGGAAATCATGGAGCGGACCACTTCTATCACCGCCGCGATCCGTTCGATGACCTTCCTTTGGTCGATACACTCAGTCAGCCGGCCAGCGAAAGTCCCACGGCTTCCGCGACCTTGATCCCATCGATCCCGGCGGACAGGATGCCGCCCGCGTAACCGGCTCCTTCCCCGGCGGGGTAAAGGCCCTTTGTATTCACGCTTTCAAGATTTCGGCCGCGGGTAATGCGCAGCGGGGAGGAGGTGCGGGTCTCAACACCTGTCATGACGGCGTCCGCCATCGCGAATCCGGGAATGCGACGGCCAAACCAGGGCAGAGCTTCGCGCACCGCATCGATCACGTACTCGGGCAAACACGACGAGAGATCGCCCATCCTCACGCCTGGTTTGTACGACGGAAGCACATCACCCAGACAGGACGACGCATGGTCTTCAAGAAAGTCGCCAACGCGCTGGCACGGTGCCGAATAATCTTCTCCGCCGGCGCGAAACGCCAGCGATTCCCAGTGCCGCTGGAATTCAATACCGGCCAGTGGCCCTCCCGGATAATCGTCCGGTGTGATGCCCACCACGATACCGGCGTTCGCGTTCAACTCGGCCCGCGAGTATTGGCTCATGCCATTTGTCACCACCCGCCCGGTTTCCGACGTCGCCGCCACGACCCGCCCTCCTGGGCACATACAAAAACTGTAAACGGAACGCCCGTTTTTCGCGTGATGGACAAGTTTGTAGTCGGCGGCGCCTAACAACGGATGGCCCGCGAAACGGCCGAAGCGGGCGCGGTCGATCATCGATTGCGGATGCTCGATCCGGACACCGATCGAAAACGGTTTTGGCTCCATGAACACGTCATGCTCGCGCAGCATGCGAAATGTATCGCGCGCGCTATGACCGATCGCCAGCACGACATGATCGGTGGCGATGATCTCTCCGCTCTCAAGCTCCACCGCGCGAACCTGGCGGGAGCCATCCTTGCCGATGCCGATATCGAGACCGGTGACTTTGCTCCCAAATCGATAATCGCCTCCGAGCGCCTCGATTTTCGCCCGGATACTCTCGACGATCGTCACCAGCCGGAACGTGCCGATATGAGGTTTCGCGTTCCACAGGATCTCCTCGGGGGCGCCCGCCGCGACGAACTCCGTCAGCACCTTGCGGCCCAGATCGCGCGCCTCCTTGATCCCGCTATAAAGCTTGCCGTCCGAGAACGTCCCGGCGCCACCCTCGCCAAACTGCGCGTTGCTTTCCGGAACCAGGACGCCGTGCCGCCATAGCCCCCAGGTGTCGCGCGTGCGTTCGCGAACGATGCGTCCACGTTCCAGAATGATTGGGCGAAATCCCATTTCCGCCAGTATCAACCCCGCGAACAGCCCGCATGGACCCGTGCCGATCACGACCGGCCGTACGGCGACCCGCGCCGGCGCGCGCGTCACCGGGCGGTAGACTGTGTCCGGGATCGGTCCGACATGCGGCCCGCGCGCGGTCATGTCGTCCGGCGTCGTCACGTCGATCGTATAAACCAGTTGGATATCGTCTTTCCGCCGTGCGTCGTACCCCCGCCGAGCGACCGACCAGGCGAGCGGGGCCGCGTCGCCGATGCCCAAACGCGCCCGGATCGCCGCGGGCAGCGCTTCGGCCGGATGATCGAGCGGCAGCCGGAGTTCCGTCAGGCGTGGCATCGACTTTCCGGTGTCAGAACAAAAATGCCGACCGCCGGCCGGCGGTCCGCGTCGCCATCGCCAGCCCATCGGGCGTGAATCCAATCCATTGCCTATGTGCCTCGCCACCCGTCGCGGTTGAACGAAGCGTTGTCTCGTCCGGCCGCGGGTCCGTCAACCTCTGGTCAAGGCAGTCCCGCTCTGCTTTACGTCGCGCGGGGAGCATGATGATCGCACGCACAACACCCATGAACGCGACGGGACAGGCCAGTTTGCGTGCCCGTGCCTTCGATCCGCTGTTGATCCTATGGGTCGTGCTCGCGGCGGTGCTGCTGTTTCTCGTCATCAATCCGCTGTTCCGGCTCGTGCAGACCAGCGTCGAGGACCCGGATACGGGCGCCTTCACCTTGCTGAATTACGCCGCGGCCTGGTCGAAGCCGCGTTACCTCGTCGCGATGTGGAACTCGATCAGGCTTGGAGCGTGCGTGACCTGCCTCTGCCTGATCTTCGCGGTGCCGATCGCATGGGGCACCGCCCGGACCAACATGCCGGCCAAGGGGCTGGTTCGGACGCTGGTTCTCGGCGCCTTCATCACCCCGCCTTATCTTGGGGCGATCGGCTGGATCCTGCTGGCGGGGCCGAATTCCGGGTGGCTCAACCGGATCTGGATGGGGGCGACCGGCGCGGATCACGGACTGTTCGATATTTACACGTTCGCGGGATTGACGTTCATCATCGCGATCTACTCGTTCCCATACATATTCATCTTCACCTCGGCGGCGTTGGAGGTCGTCTCATCGGAGATGGAGGACGCCGCCAATATTCTGGGCGCGGGCGTGATCCGTACCACATTGCGCATCACCCTGCCGCTGGTGTTGCCGGCGATTCTGGGCGGCGCCATCATCACTTTTCTGGAAGCGATCGCATTGTTCGGCTCGCCGGCGTTGATCGCGATCCCGGCGCGTTTCAATGTGGTGACGACGCAACTTCTGCAGTTTTTCAGCCAGCCGATTCGCGCGGAGGTGGCGGCCGCTTACGCGGTGCCGCTGTTGCTGATCACCGTCGCGCTGTTCGTTGTTCAACGAAAGCTGGTCGGCCGCCGCGGATTCGTGGCTCTGACGGGAAAGGGCGGCGAGCGCCGCCTGATGGATCTTGGCGGCTGGCGCTTCGTGATTTTGGGCTATTCCTTGTTCGTGCTCTCGCTCTCGGTGTTGCTGCCATACATCGTGCTGATGCAGGCCGCTTTGGCGAAGGCCTGGGGGCGCGGCTTCGGATGGGACAACCTGACGCTCAATAATTTCGCTTACATCTTGTTTCAGCATGAGACGGCCGGCCAATCGGTGATCAACAGCTTTACCTACGCCGCCGCCGCCGCGTTCATCGCGATCACGCTCGGCCTTTCGATCGCCTATATCGTCAGCCGGCGATTGTTGCCGTACGCGGGGATCCTGAGTTTCGTCGCGATGGCGCCCTTCGTCGTGCCGGGGATCGTGCTGGCGATCGCGTTCTACGCCGCCTACGCGCCGCCGCCGTTCTCGTTGTATGGCACGGCCACCATCCTGATCCTGGCGTTCGCCACAAGGTTCCTGCCAATCGGCTATGCCAACGCCGACGCGGCGATCCGCGCGATCAATCCGGAAATGGAAGAAGCCGTCCGGATTCTGGGAGGCGGCAGATTGTTGGCGATCCGGAAGGTCATGGCGCCGCTCATGAAACGCGGACTCGTCGGGGCGTGGTTGCTGGTATTCATCCCCGCGACAAGGGAACTCTCGACGGCGATGTTCCTCTACGGCCCGAAAACCCGAACCATGTCGGTGATGCTCATGGACATGAGCGAGGAAGGCAACTTCGAGCACCTCGCCGCACTGGGCTTTTTGCTGCTGATCGCCACCCTGGCCATCGTCGGCATCGCCTCGGCGCTTCTGGGACGCGATTTCATGCTGAGGCGAGAACGACAATGAGCAAGCTGGCCCTGAAGGGTCTGGGCAAGAGTTTCGGTCCCGTACCGGCCGTGATCGATGTCGATCTGGCCCTTCGGCAAGGCGAGTTCGTTTCGCTCCTGGGCCCGTCGGGCTGCGGCAAGACGACCACGCTGCGGATGATCGCCGGGTTCATGAAACCAACCGCCGGCTCCATCGAAATGAACGGCGTGGTGTTGTCGTCGACGGCTCACGTGGTGGCGCCGGAAAAGCGCGGCATGTCGATGATTTTCCAAAGCTACGCGATCTGGCCGAACATGACCGTCGGCCAGAACGTGGCCTTCGGCCTGCAACTCCGCAAGCTTGGCAAAGCCGAGATCCAGCAGCGGGTGGACCGCATCCTCGATGTGGTGCGCATGAAGCACCTGAAAGACCGTTACCCCGCCGAATTGTCGGGCGGGCAGCAACAGCGCGTCGCGCTGGCGCGCGCCATCGTGATCGAGCCCGAAGTGCTGCTGCTGGACGAGCCGTTGTCCAACCTCGACGCCAGCCTGCGGGAGGAAATGCGCAGCGAGATCCGCCGCCTCCACGACGCGTTCCAGATCACCACCGTCTACGTGACGCACGATCAGGCCGAGGCCATGGTGACGTCTGATCGGATCGTCGTGATGAACCACGGCCGCATCGAGCAAACCGACGATCCGGTCACCTTATATAATAGTCCGAAAACGCGCTTCGTCGCGGGGTTCATCGGACGGACGAATTTCCTGGACGGCACGATCGAGGGGGAGCGCATCGTATTCGACGGCTTCACCCTGCCGGCTGGCCTGGCGCCCGACCCGGGCACATTGCCGAAGCAAGCCAGCTTTTCGATACGGCCGCAGACGATCGTCATTGAACGGAGATCGCCCGCCGCTCCCGACTCGGGTTGGTGGATCGAAGGCACCGTGGTCGAGCGGGCCTATCTTGGGGAATACTGGGAGTATCTGGTTCGGCCACTGCGCTCCGGCACACGGATCAGGGTGACCACCGAGCCGCTCACGTTCCATGACGTGGACGATCAGGTATGGCTGCGACTCGACCCGGCGCGCGCCGCTCGCGTCCCCGGCCCGGAAGGAGGCTGATCATGAATAACGCGATTCCCGTTCCCGTGAGTTCCCGGCACATGCTCGCCGAAATCGATGGGCCGATTGGCTGGATGACGTTCAACAAGCCCGAACGCCGGAACGCTGTCTCGTTGGACATGTGGGAAGCGATCCCCGAGATCCTGAACCGATTCGAAAGCGATCCGACGGTTCGGGTGATCGTGCTGAAGGGCGCGGGTGACAAGGCATTCGTCTCGGGGGCGGACATTTCGCAGTTCGAACAAGCCCGTTCCAGCGAGTCGGCCAATGCGCACTACGATCGCGTCAGCGAACACGCCAGCAAGGCGCTGGCCGGGTGCGGTAAGCCCACGATCGCGATGATCCGCGGATTCTGTATCGGTGGCGGCCTCGCGATCGCGATCGGCTGCGACATCCGCGTTGCCTCGGACGACTCGAAGTTCGGCATTCCCGCGGCGCGACTCGGACTGGGGTACGGCGCACCGGGGGTGAAGAAGCTGGTTGACCTGGTCGGGCCAGCGTATACGAAAGAGATCTTCTTCACGGCCCGCCACTTCTCCGCCGATGAAGCGCGGGTCATGGGCCTGGTCAATCGTGTGGTCTCCGGCGCCGCGTTGGAGGATTACACGCGCGAGTATTGCGCCACGATCGCCGACAACGCGCCGAACACGATGAATACGCTGAAACGCACCGTCGCGGAGGTGCTTCGAGGGCACGAGGCCGACTGGGCGTTATGTGAGCGGCTGGTGAACGAATGCTTCGCGAGCGCCGATTACGTCGAAGGCCGCCGGGCCTTCATGGAGAAGAGGCGTCCCATGTTCCGGGGTGGGTGAATCTAATTTCTGAAACGGCTGGCGTTATGTCGGGACTGGCGTTTCCTCCGCCGGATGGGCGGCCGGGGCGAATCTGACCGGGGCACGGACGTTGTTGCGCGATGGGTTCCCAGGAT
>PLSZ01000662.1:2674-13130 GCA_003164305.1 Acetobacteraceae bacterium | reverse complement strand
CAGGCATCGTATTGGATGAGGAGAGTCGCGGTGTGGCGGCACGCGATGCTCGGGTCGAGCCCGGGGATGAGGGGGATACTCATGCGTCGTTGTCTTCGCCGTTTGGTATTAACCCCGCCGCAGAACCAGCAGGTCGGATCGATAGTGCATCGTCGCCCGCGCATGCACGCGCACTTGCCAACCGCGATCTTCGGCATGGGCGATCACGCTCAGTCCCGACACACGCTCCGCCCAACCGGTAAGGTCCGCCAGCGCCATGTCCGGGGAGCGCGCGGCGACCCAGGCCTCGGCCGGCGTCGCGGAGGTGTTCCAGTCGCGTGGCGTGCACAACAGCAGATGCCCGCCCGGCCGCAGCAGTCCGGCGGCGGCGCGCATCAAGGCGGCCGGGTCGGCCACGCAGTCCAACAGATTGAGCGCCACCACCAGGCCGGCGCGGCCCTCGGCGACCGGGGGCACCAACGCGTCGGCCAGCCAGACCTCTGGGCTGCCGCGCACCGGCGCCGGGATCGTTACCCGACGCTCCACATACGCGGTGCCTGACAGTCGCAACGGATAGCGCAAGGTCCCGCCGCGCAAAGCCCGCGTGGCGAACCGCATCATCGGCGCCGACAGATCCAGCCCGAGAACCGCCGTGCCGAACCGTTCGGCCAGAGCCCGTGTGACGCCGCCCGCCGCGGCGCCAAGCTCGATCACGGGTCCGCTGACGTCGCCGATCAGCGCCAACCCGGCCTCGGCGAGGGACCAGGCCTGGCCGGGCGCGGGTGATTCAGTGTCGGTCGTGTCGAAGGCGCCCCAATGGTCGCGGACATATCCGGACAAGTGCTGCCGGGCCGCGTCGAACCAGGCGCCGGGCGGGGTCAGAGTTCCCAGCAGGTCCGCGACCGGTGCCGACAGGTCGTCGCGCGCCAGCAGATAGACACCGACTTCCGCCAGATAACGCGGCAGGTCCGGCGCCAGGATCGGCAATCCTTCGATGATCGGAAATCGCCCGCCGCAATCCTCGGTCGGGCAGTCAAGCACGCCCTGGCCATGGCCCGCCTCCTCCCATGCCGCGATCCGCAGCGGCGCCATGGCTCCGCGGGAACGGCATACTGGGCAAAGCGGCGTGAAATGCTCGAAAAGCGAGGGCACCCGGCCTCAGCCGCCGATCATCACGGTCGGGCAGCCAGGCGGCATGATCTGGCCCATTGGGCTGGGGATTGGGGCGACGCAGGAGGCGTGCAGCGTTTGGTCACCCACCCGAGCGGCCGGCATATTGCTGATCAGCACCGTCACGCTGCCCATCATGATCAATCCTGGGCCCGCCGGAATGCAGCCCGGCAACATGCACGGCATGGTCATGTCGGTCACGCGCGCGGCGGGCAGGCTGCCGATCAGCACCGTCGGCGCACCAGGCGGAATGATCATCAGCGGCAACGCGGGGTGCGGCACCGGCGTTGGCGTCGGCGCCGGTGGATGTATCGGCGCGTGGCAATGCGGCGCCGTTTGTAGCACCTGATCGGTGATACGCGCGGCCGGCGGGCTCATCGCGGTGGCTCCAGCGAACGATCATGCATTGTCGGCGATTCCATGGAGTTGACGTTCCGCGGTCATGGTCGATTTCTGAGACAGTCGCACCCTACGCGCCGAAGGAAGCGGTGTGAAGTTGAATTTGGCTCACGCCGCGGCCTCGGCGACCGCCCGCACCAAGGCCCCCTGGCCGGAAAGCGCCTCCTGCAGGCGGCCGATCGGCACATGTCTGGGCTGGACCGCCGCGCCGGCCGCCAGCGCCGCGGCCACGCCGGCGGCCTGACCGGTCAGCCAGCATTGCGGCACCTCGCGCAGGAAGGAGTGGCTGGTCGCATCGCACGACACCGCCCGCCCGGCGACCAGCAAGCCATCGAGCGTCTCGGGCACCAGCGCGCCGTACGGTACTGACACCACGGGATATTTCGGCGACAGCGACGGCGAGACGCCGATTTCGTCCGGCCGCGCCACACCCGAGGCCCAGTCTTCCCGCGTCACCCGCTCCACTCCCACCAGGCGTCGCGCGTGGCGCACGCCGATTTGCGGCGCGGACAGGGTCAAAAAGGCGCTCTCGAAGCCCGGCGCGTGCTCGCGATACACCGCCAGATGCGCCGCCATCAGCCGATGGGAGCGGATATCGACTTCGGTCAGGTCCTCGACATCGACCGCCGAGTAGCCCGCCAGCCGAGGCCCCATGAACAATGCGACGTCGTTGCGCCAGGAGACGAAAGGCCGTTCGAACAATCCGCCGCAGGCCGCGCGGCCACGTTCCATGAATGTCGAGAACGCCTCGGGCCGACTGGTTTTGAAGTCGATCCAGCGTTGCATATCGACGCCGCCGAACAGCCAGGCGGTGTTGATGCAATGGTGGATGTCGCGCGTATCGACGTCGGCGGTACTGGCGGCTCCGGCGCGGTGGAAGATGTCGCCGTCGCCGGTGCAATCGATGGTGACGGCGGCGCGGATCGCCTTGCGACCCTCCTTGCTTTCGAAAATCACTCCTCCCACGGCTCCATCCCGCATCAACGGCATCGCGCCCCAGGCGTGGAAGAGCAGGTGCACCTTGTGTTCCAGTACGAGTTCCTGCGACGCCAGCTTCAGGTGCTCGGGATCGATGGTCGGCGACCAGGTGACGATGCCGTGGTAAGCGGCGGTGCGTTCCTTCCAGTACGCCGCGGTGGCCTCATCGGCGTTGCCCCACAGGCCGCGCGGCGGCCCGGCGACCGCGTCCTTCGGCAGCCGGTCCAGCAAATCGTTGGCGATGCCGCGGATGACCTGCTGCCCGGTCCAATCGGTCATGCGGTCGATCCAGATGACCAGGCCGCCGGTGGACAGTCCGCCGAGATGGTTGTGGCGCTCGAGCAGGATGACGTCGGCGCCCAGACGCGCCGCGGCGATGGCGGCGGCGGTGCCGGATGGGCCGCCGCCGACCACCAGCACGTCGCAGTCGCGGAAGATCGGGATGGCGCGGGCGGGTTCCTCGACGGTGCCGAGGTCCGGACGGGCGCGGCGCGGCAGGCGGCCACCGGAGAAGATGCCGGATTGATACATCAGGTGGCCGCCGTCGCCGGTGATCGGGGTGGTCATGCGAATTGTTCCTGGAGGTCGCGAGCAAGAGGATAGATTCTCTCGACGACTGCGTCGATCCAATGGGCATCGGGCATCGCGGGGGGGGTTCACGTTTTGTTTTACACAATCGAAACGAAGCGGATCGCGCCCGCCTCTCGTTTTGCTACAACGCCTTGCTCTCAAGGTGTTGAAATAACACCAGACTTCGCCCGTTCAGCATCTAAAAAAACTCCAGCTGAGCGGGCGAGGGCTGGGTCGGCTGCCGCTTTTTCCCGGCAAATACCCGAATCCGACCGAATTGCCGATCGGTGATGGTCATGAACCGAACCTCCCCTTCCGCGGGAACCTGAGTGCCCATTCTGGCAAGGTGAATCTCCGCGTTCTCGATGCTGGAACAATGTCGGGAGTAAACCGAATATTGCATCATCGTGTAACCGTCATCCAACAATTTCTTACGAAACACCGTGTAGGCCTTGCGTTCCGCGGGTGTATTGGTGGGAAGATCGAACATCGCAATTACCCACATGGAGCGCCATCCCCAGGGCATTTGGGGTATCGGCCGACCATCAATTGTCACACTGCCTCTTCGATGTCGAGAAGATCAGGTGAAACTGGCAATCCCGAAGGCAATGCCAGAGCAATATCTCCTCCCGTCAGCGCACGCGCCAACGATGACGCACTTGTTTCGATCGCGAGCAGCATAGGGCTGCGGCGGCCGCCCACGACCACCGTCTCCGCGAACAACGACAGTAATGCGGCGCGCACGTCACGGTCATCGAGGCTTACCGTGACGCCTCCCCCGTCGTTGATCAATAGCCGCACTCGCCAATCGATGTATGGCCGGTATGGCTCAAGCAAATCGTCTGCGAGACAGAATGGATTCGACCGGTTGCTGTGAAACACCCCCAGTGATGGAATTAAGCCAGCCGCGACCACTGCCCGGGCGACGGCTGCACGCACAACCGCGTAGCCGTAATTCAGCAGCGCATTTACGCCTTCGGCGTCGCGATCACGACGGAATGCGCGACCGAACAATGCTGGCCAATAACGTTGAGCGGCCTGCGCTTCCAGATTCTCCGGATCGCCTGATCGGACACGCTTTGATAGCGGCAACAGTCCGGAATGAGTTCCGGTGAAGTGTGTTAGTACCGCCGCCTGCTGCGAGATTTTGGCGGCGACGAGTGCCTGCCATAAGCGCTTGCGGACCGGCACGCTGACTTCAACCTGGGCGATGTGCCGCTTTGTCTGCTCATGATGTGCATCCAAGGGCAACATCATACCCATTGGGAGATGATCGCGGCCACCGATCATCACCGTCGCGCCCGCCGCCAGCAGTTCGAGAAACACCGCCTGGGTACAGATCGCCCGCACATCGTCCACGATGACCACACCCAAATCCTCGATCGGGCGAGTTACGGTCGGCATGTCGGGCCGCTCTATCACCAGTTGGTGGTGGGCAACCGACAGCCTTGTGCCGGGCGTCGAAAATTCCACCGTCTTTCGTAACAACAATCACCTCTTTCAGTCGTTTGCCGGCCGGATGCGTCCGATAGGATCGACGGAAACTTTTTGACCTCGGTTCGCCAGAATCGCGCCGGGCGCGGGGCGCCAGGTTGTGGCATGCGAGGCGTCGGCCGCGCGCTCCATTACCACTACCCCAGATGCCCACACGCCGGAGACGACCCAAACACCAGCCTGCTCACCGTCCGGGAACCGCAAAGAATCCCCGGCAGAGAGTGACATGATGAAGCTTGCGCCATCGTTTCGTTCTCGCCGCACGATTTGCTCCCTCCGCGCCAACCGTCGCGAGGCTTCGAAAAGGGTGACGACGTCGAAATCCACCCGGCCACCGGTGAGTCGATAAATCGCGATATGATGATTGTTGGCCGGATCGGCGTAGCCATTGGCAACCGGCACCATCAGGTGCTTTTGCTGAATCGTCAGAACGCGCACCTTTCGGATTTCCGGGCCACCGGGAGTGACGCTGGGATACGGCGGATAAGCCTTGTCGGGCTTACAATCAGCGGCGCGTAGATGATCCAGCAAAACCTGCCGCACCGGAGCGTCGCGGACCACGAACTTCGCGGAACGCGACATTTCAGCGACACTCTCAATCTTCAAGGTATCAAGGGACAATTTCTCCACAGGCATACGTTTGACATAGATTCCGTAGATCGTTCCGCCCTTGGCGACATCCTCATTCGTATACCCCAACGGCATTTGCTCATGCAGCGGTCCTGAGACCCGTTTTCTCACGCGATGCGATACCGTGATTTGAGCGACGGCCCGTTCCGCGTCCGCGCGAATATTGGCCCAGGGCGGAACAAGCCGAGGTCGCACAGCCATCGGATTCTCTCGCGCTTGCCAGTAGGTCGAAAGTTGATTTGTTATCCCCGGGTGCGTACATGCCACGACCAATGCATCGACCGCATGGTGCCGATGATCGGCCCGAGTCTTCTCGCCATCGTCGGCAAGGATGCTGTTCAGTTCCCACAACCTTCGAAGCTGGGCAGTGACGCGGCCGGTGACCGCCTGCACCGTAACCGGCGCGGTGGGCCCGGTGTCTGGCCACAATCGCTTCAAAAATTCGACCGTTTGCCTCGCCGCGTATCCTGTATCGTTGAGTTGCCGGGAGGCAAAGTCGTCGGGAACCGTCTGCGCCAGAAAGCGCTTCACTTTCCCAGGGGACATACCTGGCGCCCCTTTCCTCGCCACCAATCGGTTCAGATGATTACAAATTGCGTTCCATTCATTGATGCGATGCTCAAAATGCTGGAACGGCGTCTTGTTACCCTTCGCCAGGTTCACATCGCGCCGGCAAAGCGTCTTGTTACGAAAACTGTCGTCAAAGCTGATTGATCTCGGCCAGATGTGCTCCACCTCATAATCGCCGGTACGAAACAACGCATCAAATGAGATTTGATCCCCGGTATATGGGCATTTGTCCTGACCCTCCTTCCAAAGCAAGAATTTTTCAATGTCGGCCCGCGCCGGTTCGATGCCTTTCGCGCGAAGTTCCTTCGCCGCGGCTTCTCGCCTTCTGGCCTGCCGGTTCTGCCCGTCCTTGATCTCCTCACGCTCCCGCTTCGATGCGCCTACCTGGCGGGCCACCTCGACCCTGATCAGATCGGGTTTGCCGTAGACACTGATCAGATTGTTCACGACCTTGCGAACTTCGTTTTGCGTTCGTACGACTGTCGGATTGCGTATACCAGCTACCCGTTCGCGCTCATCCTTATTTGCCGGGCTTGGCAACCGGCTAAGTATTTCGCCGGTCGGTTGATCGCGATTTGGGAACGTTTCCGCCCGCCATTTCGCCCAATCCGGACCGTTTACGAGCGCCCCGAACCGTGTTCCGGCCTCCAGATGAGGCAGAAACAGCTGCAACGCGGCTGTCGAATAAGGCTCCCAACCCGATGGCAACCGCAGTGCCGCCAGTGCGTCCGCCTGAGCTTTCGTCGCGCTGAACTCGGCGATGGCGCTTACGGCGGCCTCGGACCGGCGCAGTCTTCTTTCTTCCTCAGAACGGATTACCACGCGCTGAGTGCCGATTTTCCCATAGTCGGCGTCCCACAGCAGTTGAGGCACGGTATCGCGAATTGCCTGCCGCCGCGGATGACGCGTCCAGTCTCCTCCAAAAATGTGCGCCAATTTGGATTCGACAGCATTGCCAAGAAGGGTCTTATCGCCGCCCTCTTCCAAGTTGAATCGCAGTGTCCGTTCACGCCCCTCGTCTCCACGGGCTTTAAAAATTGGCCTCAACGCGGTGCGCACGGCTGGCCAGGTCATCGATGCCTGCCCATGCAGCTTTTCCAATATGGCAGCACGTTCCGCTTCATCCAGGGGCCGCGCGTTGCCGCCAGTAATCGCCAGATTATTCAACTTCTCGAGCATTCGCCGTTGCTGCGATAGCCAGGAGCCCTTCGGACATAGCTCCTCACCCGGCATAAACCGGCACGCGCCCAGGGTTGCCAACCGCCAGAATACTGGCCGCTGCGAGAATATCGTGTCGGCAACCCGCTCACGGAGCCCGGTTTCGGCGAGGCCCGGATGATAAGCCGCCTGGCTGCTCCATAGGCGTTCGAACTCCGCTGCCACGGAGTCCCGATTGGCGTGAATGCCACGCTGGCGTTCGTGGGGTCCCTTCTCCGCCAGGATTTGACCCAGGGTTTCGTGTGTTCGTCTGATCCGGTTCAGTGTTGCCTCTCGCTCCGTTTTGGCCTTGGCTTCATCTGGCGACACTGCGTCTTGCTCGGTTTCCTCCTCCAGTTCCCGACCCTTGAAATGCCGATGTTGCGCGAGGTGATACAGCGCACGGCCGAACTCCATCGGCGTCAGCCGCTCGGAAAGTCCGCTGGTCCTGAGGTGGACCGGGTTGATCGCCATCACTTCATGCCACTGATCGGTACCAAACTCTGGCAGCAGGCCGGCCTCGTGAAGACATTCATTCAGGGCGCGCCGCCGCACCCGCCGCCGCCGCAATTGTCGGCGAGCCATCCGCATCCGGCGACGCTCCTGATTAAGCGGGGTCCCTTTTGGATCGCGCGCCTCGGGAAAGATGCGCACGCCAAGCCGGTGAATAATCCATTCGCCTTGCGCAGGCCGCTGGTAAATCACCGCGAAGCCGATCGATGTAGTGCCAATATCCAACCCAAAAATCAGAGGCATGTTTCACCTTGCTTCCATTTTCAGAGCGGTATAACGTCATAATTGTAGCAAAACGAGAGGCGGTCGCTTTTCGCAAGCAAATCGACCCTTCGAGCGGGCTCGGCATCCCAAGGTCAGTCGCCGGTCAGAACCTTCGCCTTCGGGCGGAGGTTTTTGATTACTGGGGGCGCCTCCGATTGGGGGACCACGAAATCCGCCGCGCCTTGTGCCGCCCCGCCCCCGGTGCCAGGTAACCCACCATGACCGCGCAACCCCCAGGCCGAGTCGTCATCGCGCCAAGCCTACTGGCGGCGGATTTCGGACGGCTGCGCGAAGAGGTCGCCTCCGTCACCGAGGCGGGCGCCGACTGGCTGCATTTCGATATCATGGACGGGCGGTTCGTGCCGAATATCAGCTTCGGGCCACAGGTTCTCTCGGCCTTGCGCCCGCATTCCGCGTTGCCGTTCGACGTGCATCTGATGATTACCCCGGCCGATCCGTTCATCGCCGCGTTCGCCGAAGCGGGCGCCGATCACATCTCGATCCATCCTGAATCCGGTCCGCATCCGCACCGGACGCTGCAACTGATCCGCTCGCTGGGAAAAAAGGCCGGCGTGGTGCTCAATCCGGGAACGCCGATCGAAAGCATTGCGTGGCTGCTCGATCTGGCCGACATCGTTCTGGTGATGTCCGTCAATCCTGGATTCGGGGGGCAGCGATTTCTGCCCTCGCAACTGCCGAAGATCGCGGCGCTGCGCCGGATGATCGATGACCCCGCGCGAGGCGACCCCTCGCGCGGCGAAGCGGCAACGCGCCCGATCGCTTTGGCGGTCGATGGCGGCATCACCCCGGAAACCGCCGCCGAGGCATTGGCCGCCGGCGCCGACACCTTGATCGCCGGCACATCGGTCTTCGCCGCGTCGGACCGCCCCGCCGCGGTCGCGGCATTGCGCGGCCCCGCCATCGCCGCGTCGCGCGGTACCGGGCACAGAGGGGAGGCCGGGTGACGGCCGGTTCCCGCCTGCTTCGCGGCGCGCGTCAGGTCGTGGCTCGCCTACCTTTGCCGCGTTTCGTGCGAGTGCCTGACGCGCCGACCCAGCCGGTGCGCGATCCTTGGCCGGGCGACATCAATCTGGGCGTGCGGCTGCTGAAGGGCGAGCTGGAATTCGGCGGCGGCGTCCTGACCTTGCGGCAAGGCGGCTGGGGCGGCCTGAGCGGCTCGGCCCCGCTGCTGACCTACGCGCACGGCTTTACCTGGTTGCGGCATCTGCGCGCTCTGGGCACCGATCCGGCGCGGCTGCTGGCCCGAGGGCTGGTGTCGGACTGGATGGCCGCGTCGCCCTCCGACATGATCTCCCGCCGGCCGGATGTCGCCGGCGCGCGGATCACCGCGTGGCTCGGCCACTATGACTTCTTCGCCGCCACCGCCGACGATCCGTTTCGCCAGCGGCTGATGGCGCGGCTGGTGTCCGATGCGCGCAATCTGTCCGCCGCCTTGCCGGCCGAGGAACTGGACGCTCGCTCCCTGACAGCTCTGAAGGGTCTGATCGCGGCCGCGGTCGCTCTGCCGGAGCATAACGGGTTCCTGGTCCGCGCGCTGCGGTTTCTGCCGCGCGAGGTGGCGCGTCAGGTGTTGCCCGATGGCTCCCACGTCGAGCGCAGCCCAGCGGCGCAGTTGGGCGCGTTGCAGGACATGACGGAAATCAGGGCACTTTTGCAGGCGGGGCAGACGCAGCCGCCGCCAACCCTGGCGGCCACGATCGAGCGGATGGCGCCGGCGCTGCGGGCGATGCGGCACGGTGACGGCGGGTTGGCGCTGTTCAACGGGAGCCGCGAGGAAACCAGCACCCTGGTCGATCTGGTGCTGACCCAGGCTGGCCGCGGCAGCCGTGCGCCGTCCTCGCTCAACGAAGGCGGTTTTCAACGCCTCCAGGCGGGACGGACCGTGCTGATCGTCGATGCGGGCGCGCCGCCGCCGCCGGATATCGATCGCACCGCGCACGCCGGCACTCTGTCGATGGAGTTGTCGGTCGGGCGCGACCGGATGATCGTCAACGTCGGCGCCTTTCCGGCCGGCGGTCCGCAATGGCACGACGCGGCCCGGGCGACCGCGGCGCACTCGACCCTGGTGATCGGCGACGTCAACAGCAGCGAATTGCTGGAGCATGGTCTGGGCCGCCGTCCGACCGAAGTCACCGTGCAACGGCAGGAAGCCAATGGCGCGCACTGGCTGGAGGCCACGCATGACGGCTGGGCCAGGCCGTTCGGCGCCATTCACCGCCGGCGTTTGTACCTGTCCGAAAGCGGTGAAGACATTCGTGGCGAGGACGTGATCGAGGCGGAATCACCGCAGCCCTTTACCCTGCGCTTCCATTTGCATCCCTCGGTCCAGGCCAGTCTGCAACAGGACAGCGCGGCGGTGCTGATGCGGTTGCGCTCCGGAGGCGGTTGGATCCTTCGCGCGGACGGGGCGCATCTGAGCCTGGACGAGTCGATCTATCTCGGCTCCGGCGAACTGCGAAAGACCGAGCAGGTGGTGCTGACGGGCCGCGAAGGTGGGCCGCAGCATGTGAAATGGGCGATCCACAAGGTGGGTTGAGACACGATCTCTCAGCCGTCATCGCCGAGCCAGGCCCCTTTGGCGCTGAATTGGTGTCGCTGAGGGAACGGCATCGTTGTCGGATCGTCAAGAGTCGTCATGGACCGGCCCGACCGCATAGGCATCAAGTTAAGG
>PLSZ01000662.1:0-2650 GCA_003164305.1 Acetobacteraceae bacterium | reverse complement strand
CGGACCATCGGTGTCCCCAAAATCGTTCTCACCCGTGTGTTTGTGCTGATGGTCCGGCCGGGCCGAACCAGGACGAGGGGATGGAGGGTGCGTTGCCGCGCGCCGTGCTAATTGACGCGCATGGGGCCTGGCCCGGCGACTTGTCGAAGATCGGTGAACGCGAAACGCCCCACGGAACTCGTGCCGTCGCTGGATCGTTCATCCCCCCACGTGGCGACGCGCGACGCAAACGGTATAATCCGCGCCTGACATGAAAATCATCGAAGTCACCAACGTCGATTTCTCGTTGCGCCAGTTCCTGTTGCCGTTGATGCGAGAGATCCGCGCCCGCGGCCACGAGGTGATCGGCGCCTGCGCGGAGGGACAGTTCCTCAACGTGCCCAGAGACGAGGGTTTCCTTGTCGTCGCCATCCCGTTTGAACGTCGCGTTTCGCCCATGGCGCATTGGCGGGCGTTCCAGGCTCTGGTTCGGTTGTTCCGGGAGGAAAAACCGGACCTCGTACATGCTCACATGCCGATCAGCGGCTTCCTGGCGCGNNTTCCTGATGGAATGGATCGCCGCGCGGGTGACCACCGTGTTCCTCACCGTGTCGGACGAGGAGGCGCGCGACGCGCACCGGCTGCGGATCAGCCGCGACGCGATTTCGGTGCGTAACGGCCGCGATCCAGCGGTGTTTCGCCCCGACCCCGTGGCGCGGGCCCGGCTGCGGGCGGATCTGGACGTGCCGGAGGACCGCATCGTCATCGTCGCCGTCTCCCGCCTGGTGCGTCACAAGGGCTACCCCGAACTGGCCGCCGCGATGCACGAGGTGCCGTACGCCGACCTGTGGGTAGTGGGGGAGCGGCTGCAGTCGGACCGCGGCGAGGACATGCTGACCCTGCTGCGCAACGCCGGTCTGGGCGAGCGCCTGCGGTTGTTGGGCTATCGTACCGACGTCGCCGCGATTCTGGCGGCCGCCGATATTTTTGTGCTGCCCAGTCATTTCGAGGGGCTGCCGATGTCGGTGATCGAGGCGATGCTGACGGGGCTGCCGGTCGTGGCCACCAACATTCGCGGCCCTCGTGAGCAGATCGTGCCGGAGGTGACCGGTTTGCTGGTGCCTCCCGCGACCGTCGATCCCCTGGCCGAGGCGCTGTGCCGCCTTGTCGCCGACCCGGAAATGCGTGCCGCGATGGGCGCGGCTGGCCGGGCTCGCGCTCTGGAACTCTACGATGAGGCGAAGGTGCTGGCGCGGACGATGGAATTGCTGAGAGTGGAGGACGTGGCCGGTGCGCTCGTGATCCCGCTCGAAGTCACGCCGCGAAAATAAAGATCGGTTGGCGGGGCGAGGGGCGCTGGGTTTCGCACCGTGTTTGGTTCGGTGTATCCCCCAGGCTGCAACCCAGACCGAGTTTCCGTCATGCCCGACACCGTTTCCATCCGCCGCGCGCTGATCTCCGTATCCGACAAGTCGGGGTTGGTCGCGTTCGCCCAGGCGCTGGCGGAACGAGGGGTGGAAATCTTGTCCACCGGCGGGTCGGCGAAGGCGTTGCGGGACGCCAATATTCCGGTGAAGGAAGTCGCGGACCACACCGGGTTTCCGGAAATTCTCGACGGCCGGGTGAAGACTCTGGTGCCGCAAATTCACGGCGGCATTCTGGGCCGCCGCGACAGCGCCGAGCACCTCGCGCAGATGGCGGAACACCACATCGCGCCGATCGATCTGGTGGCGGTCAACCTGTATCCGTTCGAGGCCACCGTCGCCAAAGGGGCGCCCGACGCGGAGTGCGTGGAGAACATCGACATCGGCGGCCCGGCGCTGATCCGCGCGGCGGCGAAGAACCACGATTTCGTGACGATCCTGACGGAACCGGAGCAGTACGAAACGGTGCTTGGCGAACTCGCCGCGCACGGTGGCACCACGTTAACGACACGCCGCCGCCTGGCGGGAGAGGCTTACGCGCGCACCGCTGCTTATGACGCCGCCATCGCCGCGTGGTTCGCGGACAAGCGCGAAGAACCGTTTCCGCGTCGGCTGACCATCGCCGGCACGCTGCGGCAGATCACGCGCTATGGCGAAAACCCGCATCAGGCGGCGGGATTTTACGTCTCGTCATCGCGGCCCGGCGTGGCGACCGCGACGCAGCTTCAGGGCAAGGAGTTGTCCTACAACAACCTGAACGACACCGACGCGGCCTTCGAATGCGTGGCGGAGTTCGAGCCGCCGACGGTGGCGATCATCAAGCACGCCAATCCCTGTGGCGTGGCGAGCGCCGCTTCCCTGGCCGAGGCGTGGGATATGGCGTTCCGCTGCGATCCGGTCTCGCCCTTCGGGGGGATTGTCGCGGTGAACAGGACCCTGGACGCGGCGGCGGCGGAAAAAATCGCGGCGATCTTCACCGAGGTGATCATCGCGCCCGGCGCGGATGACGCGGCGCGGGCGATCCTCGCCCGCAGACGCAATCTTCGCCTGTTGCTGACCGGCGCGATGCCCGATCCGGCGGCGCCCGGCCTGACCTTTCGCAGCGTCGCCGGAGGGTTCCTGACACAGAGCCGCGACGCGGGCAGGATCACCGCCAACGACGTCAAGCTGGTCACGCGCCGTGCCCCGACCGCCGCGGAGATGGAGGACCTGATCTTCGCCTTCCGCGTCTGCAAGCACGTGAAGTC
>PLSZ01000113.1 GCA_003164305.1 Acetobacteraceae bacterium | reverse complement strand
CGACCGGGTATTTTTTCAAGCGGCTTGAGCTGCGCGACGATGCGAAATCCGACGACAGCGAAGACGCGGTGCGGCGAATTCCACTGCTGCGCTCGTTCACCTTGTTCAACGCCAGCCAGATCGACGGCATTCCGGATTTCGTTCCGCCCACCATCGAGGAAGCGCCGTGGCGCGCGTCGGAAGCGGCCGAGATTATTGTCGCCAACAGCGGCGCCATCGTCCGCTTCGGCGGTGACCGCGCTTTCTACTCTCCCTCGACGGATCACATTCAGATGCCGCCACACGCGGCCTTCGCGACAGCGGAACGATTTTGCGGGACGCTGATTCATGAGGCATCGCATTGGTCCGGTGCGCCGTCGCGGCTCAATCGCGATCTGCATAATCGTTTCGGCTCACATGAGTATTCTCGGGAAGAATTACGCGCCGAGCTGGGTCAGATGATGGTTTGCGGCGAACTCGGAATCGCAGTCTCTGACGACGAATTTTCCAACAGCGCCGCCTATCTTTCGTCTTGGCTGGAAAAGCTGCGCTCCGACCGCAAGGAGATTTTCCGCGCCGCGGCGGATGCGCAACGTATCGCCGATTACCTGCTCGCCTTCCATCCTGATTACGCGCGCCAGGCTGGGCCACCTGAGAGCGTGCCGGCCGACGATGATAGCGATGTCGCCAGCGCGCCAGAGCCGATACGCGACGCTGCCTGAGGCCATCCCGCTGACCAGAACCGGTCAGCCCCCTGCCCTTCCGATCATCCCATGAGCGCCCGGCTCGACCGCTTCCACGCGGCTGGAGCCGCGCGACCGCTCGCGCGAGGAAACCACCATGACCGAAGAGACCATACCGTCAGGCGCCAACAGCGAATTCACGCACAGCCTGTTCGACACCGCCGGCGCGTTGGGTTGGCATGCTCCCACGCTGACCACAGCTTCGGACGCACTCGAATCCGATGAGACTGAGGTTGATGATCATATCAACGAAGGCGGTGATGCACCGCCGCTGGCGAGCGATCCGGCCGCGCGTGGGAGCAACTTTCATCTCGACGGCGACCGGACTCTCGCTCGCGGCTGGGCGGCGCGGGCGCGCGACAACATCGCCGCGATCACCCTGTCGAAGGCGCTGGAACAATCGTGCCGCGCACCTTCCCCCGACGAGCAGGCCCAATTGCTGCGCTTCACCGGCTTTGGTGCGACCGACCTGGCCCAGAACTGCTTCCGCCGCCCGTGCGAAGAAGACTTCCGTCCCGACTGGCAGGAGACCGGCGCGGCACTCGAAGCCGCCGTCACGCCGGAGGAATACGCCGCCCTGCAACGCGCCACGCAGTACGCCCATTACACACCGGAGACGATCATCCGTGGACTCTGGCGAGCCGCCGAACGGCTGGGCTTCACCGGCGGGCGGGTGCTGGAACCCGGCATGGGCACCGGCCTGTTCTTCGCCTTGTTGCCCGAAGCGTTGCGCGGCGCCTGCCGCCTCACCGGCATCGAATACGATCCGGTCACCGCCCGCATCGCGCGTCTCGTGCATCCCGAGGCACGGGTGCGGTGCGAGGACTACGCGCGCAGCGCTCTGACCAGGCACTTCGACCTCACGATCGGCAATCCCCCCTTCTCCGATCGTATCGTCCGGGCCGATCCCGTCACCCGATCCCTCGGCCTCCGGCTGCACGACTATTTCATCGCCCGTTCGATCGCGCGGCTGCGCCCCGGCGGTCTCGCGCTGTTCGTCACCAGCACCGGCACGATGGACAAGGTCAGCCCGGCGGCACGGGAACACATCGCCGGCCTGGCCGATCTGATCGGCGCGGTGCGTCTGCCCGAGGGCAGCATGCGCGCGAGCGCGGGCACCGATGTCACGATCGACGTGCTGGTGTTTCAACGCCGCGCCGACGGAGAGGCACAGGGGGGCGAGGCATGGATCGATCTCGCCGCGGTCGCGAACGCGGCGTCGGATGACGACGCCGACCCGGAGGACGATCCGGACGGCCCGGCCGCACCCGTCCTCCAGGTGAACCGGTACTTCGCCGATCATCCCGAGATGGTGCTGGGCAGCCATGCGTTCCGGCGCGGCATTTATGGTCCCGGCCTGGCCTACACTTGCCGTCCGCGCGAAGACGGCGTTGCGCTGGAAACCCTGCTCACCGCCGCCCTCGACCGTCTGCCCGCCGATATATTCACGGCATCGGACGATTCTGGCGAAAACCTCGATCCCGACAGCGAAGCCGAACTGGCAATGCCGGTCGGCACCGCTGCCGACGGCGCCACGATCAAGGAGGGGTCTTACCTCGTCGGCAAGTCTGGCCAGCTGATGCAGATCGTGGACGGCGAGGTCAGTCCCGTCGCGATCCGGGAAGGCAAAGGGAGTGGCGGCATCCTGGCCCGTGACGGAAAGATCATCCGCGCCCTGCTGCCCATCCGCGACGCGGTGCGCGATGTGCTGCGCGCCCAGGCCGCCGGTCAGCCCTGGGAGGCGGCCCAGGTCAGGCTGCGCGTCGCCTATGGCGGGTTNNCTGGCTGGTCGCCAGCATCGAGGATCATGACCTCGAAAGTGGTCTCGCCCGCATGGGGCCAATCTTCCGCGAACGGGTGATCGCGCCTCCGGCCGCGCCGCTGATCGCGACCGCCGCCGATGCACTTGCCGTCACCCTCAACGAGACCGGCCGCGTCGATATCGACCATCTCGCCGAGTTGCTCGACAGCGATCCTGACACCGCCCTCGCCCAGCTTGGCGACACCGTGTTCCGCGACCCGTCCACGGAAGCCTGGGAGACCGACGACGCTTATCTGTCCGGTTCCGTCCGCACCAAACTCGCCATCGCCGAGGCGACGGCCAGACGCGACCCGCTATTTGCGCGCAACGTCGCCGCGCTACGGCGCGTGCAGCCCGAGGACCTGTTGCCGTCAGACATCACCGCGCGCCTGGGCGCACCCTGGGTTCCCGCCGCCGATATCGAGGCTTTCGTTCAGGAAATCATGGGCACGGAAACCCGCGTGCGGCATACCGTCGAGATCGCCTCGTGGTCCGTGGAGACCGCACCCTTCTCATTCACCGCCGCGGGCACCTCCGAATGGGGCACCGCGCGGCGCGACGCCGGATGGTTGCTACACGACGCGCTGAACAACGCCTCGCCGCAGATCTTCGACACCATCGTCGAAGACGGCGTCGAAAAACGCATTCTCAACAGCGAGGCGACCGAGGCCGCGAAGGAGAAGCTGGCCCGGATCAAGGAGGCCTTCACCGGTTGGATCTGGACCGATCCGGACCGCACGGACCGGCTGGCCCGGGTCTACAACGACCGCTTCAACAACCTCGTGCCGCGCCACTTCGACGGACGGCATCTGACGCTCCCCGGCGCCAGCCCAATCATCCGCCTCTACGACCACCAGAAGCGGGTCATCTGGCGGATTGTCGCGGCCGGTTCGACCTATATCGCCCACACCGTCGGCGCCGGAAAATCCTACGCCATCGCCGGGGCGATCATGGAGCAGAAGCGGCTTGGCCTGATCAACAAGGTTTTGCTGGTCGTGCCGGGCCACTGTCTCGCGCAGGTGTCCAGGGAATTCCTGCAACTCTATCCGGCCGCCCGCATCCTGGTCGCCGACGAAACCAATTTCGTGAAGGAAAAGCGATCCCGCTTCCTGGCGCGCGCGGCGACGGCGAACTGGGACGCNNTCACCCATGCCGCCTTCCGTTTCATCCCGGTGCCGGCGGATTTTGAACGCGCGATGATCGCGGAGCAGATCGCCGCCTGCGAGGCCCTCGTCATCCGCGCCGACGACGGCGACCGGATCACCCGCAAGCGGCTTGAGGCCATGAAGGAGAAACTGGGCGAAAAGC
>PLSZ01000508.1 GCA_003164305.1 Acetobacteraceae bacterium | reverse complement strand
AATCGGTAGGGAAGCCACGGCCAAGCTGTCTGGTTCCCCGAGGGGACAAGCGCCCCTCGAGGAACCAGACAGCGGGGCTGGCGCCCCAGGCTCAAGGAGACGATTCACCATATTCCAGTTCTCAAATATCCTGTCGTCTATGTGTCGCGCGGCAGGTCAGCCCCTGCTATACGGCGGCAACGCCTCGTCCAACGCGGCCCGCGCTCGCGCGATCGCCGCGTCGGCGATGTCCGCGCCGCGCGTCACACCCTCCAGCGTCAGGATGCGCGGGTCGCTGATGCCGATCGTCTCCAGCACCGCCCGCAAATATGGCGTCAAAAAATCAGGCTGCGCCAGCGCTCCCGTGGGGCTGGGTCCGGTAAACCAACCTCCCGACGCGACGACGATCCACACTGGCCGGTCTGGCAATTTCCCGACTTTTCCACCCGGGGTACTGGCGAACGTGCGATCGATGCGAACGATCTGATCGACCCAGGCCTTCAACACAGCGGGCACGCCGTAATTGTGCATCGGTGTCGCGATGACCAGCACATCCGCGGCCTCCAGTTCCCGGATCAGCACTTCGGACGTCGCCAACGCGGGAGGCGTCGCCCCAGCCGGTCCGAGAATCGCCGCGCTGAACCCGGCATCGACCAGCGGCGGCGGATCGGCGGACAAATCGCGGAAGACGATCGCGGCCCCCGGATGGTGGTCGAGCAGTCGCGCGACGACCTCCTCCGCCATTCGGCTGCTGAACGAGTCGGCGCCTCGCGGGCTGCAACGCAAGTACAGGATCGTGCCCATCGCCTAACCCAACCGCGTCGCGAAACGAAGCGCCACCGGCAGCATACCGAAACGGAAATAGAACCGCTGACCAAGGGCATTCGAGATGTCGGTGTCGAGCACAAGATGCGGCATGCCACGCGCCTTCGCCTCGACCCCAACGGCGGTCAGCAGTCGCGCTCCAACGCCCGACCGGCGCAGATCCTCCCGCACCACCAGATCATCGACGTAACAAAACGGTCCCCGGATCAGATTTTCCTGGGGCCGGTACCCCGCGAGACCCACCACTTCCTCGCCCCGCCACGCCGCCAGCAACCTGTACCCCGCCTGGGCCTGACCGCGCACACGCGAACATAATTCGTCGGCGCCGGACAAATGCGGCCGCAACGCGCGCATCACCGGAAAGCACGCCGCGATCTCGGCAGCCGTTTCCGCGTGGCGGAGGGTTTCGGTCATGCCGCCCTCGGCATCGGCCAGTTCAGTCCCACCGCCAGCCGGTTCCACACGTTGATCACACCGATCAGCGCCGTCAGGTTGGCGATTTCCACCGGAGTAAATTTTTCCTCCAAAGCCCGGTAGAGCTCCTCGGGCGCGCCGTCGGTCGGCAACCGGGTCAGGCACTCGGTCCACGCCAGAGCGGCCCGCTCCCGTTCCGAATAATACGGCGTCTCCCGCCAGGCGTTCAGCAGATAAAGCCGCTGCTCCGTCTCACCGTGCCCGCGTGCGTCCTTCGCGTGCATATCCAGGCAAAACGCGCACCCGTTGATCTGCGACGCCCGCATCTTCACCAGTTCGATCAACGAACCCTCCAGCCCGCTCCGCCGCACCGTGGCGTCGAGTTCCCGGATCGCAGAATACGTGTCCGGCGCCACCTTCGGCAAATACACGCGCCCCCGCATCGCGGGTTCTCCCGCCCGCATCACAGATTCCCCCGTCCGCATCGCGGATCCTCCCAAATGTCCGGTTTATCTGGCGGCGGGAATGGCCTATCAGCCAGGGCCAGAAACTGGATGATTGACTGGGCCATGATCACTCTCGACCCGGGCGCGCCCGGGCCGCTCTATCTGCAGATCGCCACGAGATTGCGTTCGGCCATCGCCACCGGCGCTCTGTCGGCCGGCGCGAGGCTGCCCTCCGCGCGCACCCTATCGGCGCAACTGGGCGTTGCCCGAGGCACCATCGACGCCGCCTACGATCTGTTGGCCGGAGAAGGCGCCATCCAGCCGCGCGGCGCCGCCGGCACGGTCATTTCCCCTCAGGTCGATGGTTTGGCGAAGGCGCCGGCGCAACGAACACTCGGCCTGGCCCGGCCACGCGCCGTGGCGCCAACCGCGCCGTTGCCCTTCCAACGAGGACTGCCCGCCCTCGACGCGTTCCCACGCAAATTATGGTCCGCCTTGTCGGCGAAAGCCGCGCGGGCCATGGCCGAGGCGGACCTGGGATACCCCGACGTGTGCGGTTCGCCGCCGTTGCGCGAGGAGATCGTCGCCTATCTGGGCCTCGCCCGAGGCATCGTCTGCGCACCGCATCAGGTACTGGTCACCAACGGATATCAGGGCGCGCTGACCCTGGTGCGACAAATTCTGCTACGTCCTGGCGATCCCGTGTGGGTGGAAGATCCGGGACACCCTCAGGCGTTTCAGGCGCTGGAGGTCGGCGGCGCGAGCCTCGTGCCCGTCCCGGTCGATGCCGAGGGAATGCGCGTCACGGCCGGGCTGACGGCGGCGCCCAAAGCGCGCCTCGCCGTTGTGACGCCCACGCATCAATCGCCGCTTGGCGTGTCGCTGTCATTGCCCAGACGGCTGGCGCTGCTGGCTTGGGCGGAGGAGGCGCGGTCCTGGATTTTGGAGGACGATTACGACGCCGAATTCCGCTATACGGGGCCAACCCCGCCGTCGCTGAAGTCGCTCGACCGCGGCGATCGGGTGCTGTTCGCCGGCAGTTTCAGCAAGACGCTGTTTCCGGGACTGCGGCTCGGCTATCTGGTCGTGCCGGATGCGCTGATCGAAACGATCACCCGAGCGGCTCGGCTGATCACCCGCGGGCCGCCGTTATTGGAGCAAAACGTGACCGCCGCGTTCATGGCGGGCGGCCATTTCGCGCGGCACGTGAAACGAATGCGTGGGTTGTACGCCCGCCGGCGCGCGGCGTTGGCGGATGCGTTGTCCGGCCATTTCCCGGTCGAACTGGCGGCCGGCGGCATGCACCTGCTGATCCGGTTGCCGGATGGCGTGGACGACGGCGACGTGGCGCGGCGCGCGCTGACCGCCGGCCTCGCGCCGACGGGTCTGTCCGGTCTGTCGATCGCGCATGACGCGGGCCGCGCGCTGCTGCTTGGGTTCACCAACGTGCGAGAAGAAGACGCGGCTGGCCTGGTGGCGCGGTTGATCGCCGTGATTGGTCACTAAAGTGTGATCGCTTGAGGCTGATAGGTCGGAAAGCGTCAATCACGCTCTCAAACATAAGGCGCTTACAGCATGATTGGTTCAACCTGAAACAATCATGCTGCAAGCCGGCGAAAGGTTAGCGCCTGGCCGGCTCAAACCGATACGGCGTGACCCCCGCCATCAACGGATCCAGCGACAACCGATGCTCCAACGGCGGAAACGCCCGGCTACGGCAATCCGGCCGGTCACACAGCCGGCAGGACAATCCGATTCCCACTTTGGATCGTTCCAGGTCCAGACCGTCCGCGTAAACCACCGCTTCGGCGTGGGTCAGCGCGCAGCCCATCGCGATCACATGCACCGGTTTCGGCTCGCCCCACTTTCCCGCCGGCCGGCTCACGGCGCGCGCGAAGCAAAGATACGCGGCGCCATCCGGCAACTCCGCGATCTGAACCTGTACCGCCCCCGGCCGGGAGAACGCGTTGTGCACGATCCACCGAGGGCACGACCCGCCATAGCGCGCGAACGGATACCCCGCCGCGGCGAACCGCTTCGACACATTGCCCGCCGGATCGACCCGAAGAAAAAAGAATGGCACCCCCCGCGAGCCAGGCCGTTGCAATGTCGATAACCGGTTGCATGCCTGCTCGAACGAGACGCCGAACCGCGCGGCCACCGCCTCCATATCGTGCCGCGACGATTGGGCGGCGCCCAGGAACGCGTCGTACGGCATCAACAAGGCGCCCGCGGTGTAATTCAACAGGCCAATGCGGATCAGCATCTCCGCCTCGGGGGAACTCGGACGGGCGTCTCCCATCAATTTATCGATCGCATCGCGTGCTTCCATCAGCACCAGTTGAAACGCCATGTGGAAGCCGCGGCTCTCGCGCGGTAGGGTCTCCGACAAGGCCAGTCCACGCGTCGCGGGATCGTAACGGCGCAACGCGCCTTCCAACGCCATCACGGTCACGGTCAGGCCATGTACCTGGCGCAACCGTTCCGCGATCGCATGGTTCATCTCCGCCGGAGCGACCCGTCCAAGAGCGGCCGAGACAAAATCCGTGGCTTCCTCCAGCGCCGGGAAATGGTTCGCGTGATCGTCGAAGAAATCGCGTGCTTCCTCGTTCGGCAGCAGGACCCGGCGGCCGGAGGGCAACGCGATCCCGCTCGCGTCCTCCCGTGCCACCCGCCACGCGCGGTACAAGGCCAGCACCGCCCGCGCGGCATTGGGGCCACCACCGGCCAGGGCCGCGATTTCCGCCTCGGGCACCGACTCACCGCCCAACAGCGGGTCGGAGAATGCTTCGCGTAGCCCAAGCTCCAGGGTTCGTTCCCGGGTGCCGGACAATTCCCCCAGGTCCACCCGCAACGTCTCGGCCAGTTTGATCAGCAGCGAGGCCGTGACGGCCCGTTGATCATGTTCAATCAGGTTCAGATAACTGGGCGAGATGCCGAGCTGTATCGCCAGCGCCTGCTGCGACAAAGCGCGTTCGGAGCGGAGACGGCGAACGGTGCGACCGATCACAGCGCGAGCCAATTTTACATCCTTTACAAAGCGTGGCGCATTGTCGGTGAACCCACACACCTGATTACACGCCATTGGCCGATTTAAGACTTCATCCTCGTCAGCACAATGTGAAAGATTGACGCATCGTCACCAGCCACAGGAAATCGCCACGATGCGTCCCACGCCCACACACGCCCCCGACGGAATGACCACCAGCGGCGACCCCGAACGCTTCGCCGGCATCCGCCGCGACTACACGCCCGAGGATGTCGAGCGCCTCGCCGGTTCGTTCCGCGTCCGCCATACGCTCGCCGAAATGGGCGCCGCGCGCCTGTGGCATTTGTTGCGGACCGAGTCGTTCGTTCCCACGCTCGGCGCTTTGACCGGCAATCAGGCGGTGCAGCAGGTAAAGGCGGGACTGAAAGCGATCTACCTGTCCGGCTGGCAGGTCGCGGGCGACGCCAACACGGCGGGCCAGATGTACCCCGACCAGTCGCTCTATCCTGTCGATGCCGTTCCGAACGTCGTGCGCCGGATCAACAACGCGCTGCGCCGCTGCGACCAGATCGCGCGGTCCGAAGGGGGAAAAGACGGTACGCATTGGATGGCGCCGATCGTCGCGGACGCCGAAGCGGGCTTCGGCGGCGCGTTGAACGCCTACGAACTGATGAAGGCGATGATCGAAGCCGGCGCGGCGGGCGTTCATTTCGAAGACCAGCTCGCCTCCGAGAAGAAATGCGGCCACCTGGGCGGCAAGGTTCTGGTGCCGATCGCCCAGCATATCCGGACACTCAACGCGGCGCGGCTGGCGGCGGACGTGGAAGGCGTGAACACGGTTTTGCTGTGCCGCACCGACGCGCAATCGGCGCAATTGCTGACCAGCGACGTCGATGAGCGAGACCGCCCCTTCATCGGCGGCGACCGCACGCCTGAGGGCTTCTGCCGGATCAAACCCGGGTGCGGCAACGATTACGCGATCGCCCGCGGCCTCGCCTACGCGCCGTATTCCGACCTGTTGTGGTGGGAAACCTCCGAGCCCGACCTGCATGAGGCCGAGCGGTTCGCCAATGAAATCCACAAGCAGTTTCCGGGCAAGATGCTGGCCTACAACTGCTCGCCCAGTTTCAACTGGAAGAAGAAGCTGGCGCCGGAGAAAATCGCCGCCTTCCAGCGCGAAATCGGCCGCATGGGCTACCGTTTCCAGTTCGTCACGCTGGCGGGGTTCCACAGCCTGAACCTGTCGATGTTCAATCTTGCCCGCGGCTACCGGGAGCGTGGCATGGCGGCTTACTCCGAGCTGCAGCAAGCCGAATTCGCCGCCGAGCCCGAGGGCTATACCGCGACGCGGCACCAGCGCGAGGTGGGCGTGGGATATTTCGACGCGGTGGCGATGGCGATCTCGGGCGGACGGTCATCCACAACCGCCCTGTCGGGCTCGACCGAGGCCGCGCAGTTCCACGACGACGCGATGCCGGCGTCGGCGCGGGACCATGACGACGGCCTGGTCCACAACCACGATTGGGCCGTCACGGCGAAATAAGCGCCGAAACAATAAACGTCCAGGGAACCGGCGGCCGCGCGAGAGCGTTGCGGCCGGAGATTTTTCCGGACCAGACCACCCAGAGGACACCGATATGGCGACGGCGATCACCGGTTACGAACGAAGCGTTTGGCTACCGACCTGGCCGCGACTCACCGCGCCGGAAGCCCTTCGTCCGGTGACCGGCGCCGCTCGAAATCCGCCCGCGCCATCTGGTCCGAAGACGCGGTTGAACGACCACGGCAAGACCCGTCCAGCCGGTCGGCCAATCCCAGTGCGCGATCGCTGAACAGGGCGCCGCGAGGCCCGAACGTACGTCACGTCCCATCGTGGCTCGCGGAACGCTCCCGTCCCGACGGTGTCCGCTGGTGATCTTTCCTTGCTTTGAGGTATGTAACGCGTTACAAAATTGGGCGTCGCTTTGAACTGAGGATATCATGGCACCGCCCGCGGAACGGATGAAGATAATGCGCGAACGGCGGCGCCAGAAGGGTCTGCGAGAACTACGCCTGGTTGTGCCCGACTCGCGCTCCGTGATCGTCCGTCAGAATATCGCGGCGCAGGTTGCCCGGCTGCGGCCCGAGAGCGAGCGTGACGCTCTGGCATGGATCGAGGTCGTCTCTGAGTTCGATGCCGATGCGGCGGGGTGACGTCGTAACGGTCGCCGCGGCCGGCGATTATGGGAAGCCGAGACCGGCGGTGATCGTGCAATCAGACGCGTTTCCTGATTTTCACGAGTCGGTGGTCGTCTGTCAGATGACCTCGGATCTGTCCGACACCCCGGCCTTTCGTGTCACGCTGGATCCGAGTGCCGGGAACGGATTGCGGGTGACGTCGCAGATCATGGCCGACAAACCGGTCACAATCCGACGCGCTCGGATGGGCCGCGCGATCGGCCGGCTCAATGTGGAGGAGATCACGCGGCTGAACGCGGCGTTGGCGTTCGTCATGGGGCTGGCGGATTAGTGCTTCGATAGAGCCGCGCACGCGAGATGGGTTGAGTCCTATTCGCGCGAGACAAATCACCAGTTCCAAACCAGACCGTGCATCGTAATCTGCCCTATCATCAGCCTGGTAATATGTTCCTGTCGGATGAGGCAGAAGCGGGAACTGCGTCGTTTGGTCAGAAGGTAATCGATGTGGACGTGTTGATCTCAAAGCCCGCTGCGCGACCGCCTGTTCGGCGCGGGCGAAGCTTGAAGCTTTATCTTGTTGACGGAACCCCATCGGGGGTGATCACCGCTGAACTCGGCGTATCGTCCGTCAAGGCCGCCGTTGCCTCCCGTACAGCGCTGTTGGACTTCGTCCGGAGAGACGAATCGGGTCGCACCGGTTGTACCTTTTGCTCGGGCCCGATCCCGACCTTCCAGGGCGCTCTCTGGTGTATGTTGGCGAAGGGGATCAGGTCAGGAGTCGACTGAGGGAACACGATAACGATGAAAAGAAGGATTTCTTTACCCGTGCTGTTTTGTTTGTCACCAAAGATGACAACCTGACCAAGGCACATGGTCGCTGGCTGGAGAGTCGCCTTATCACATCAATTCGCGAGGCAGGCCGGTCGAAGCTTGTGAACGGCACGGAACCTGAAAGCCGGGGGCTCCCTGAATCGGACATTGCCGATATGGAAAGGGTGTTGGACGAGATTGAACTGCTTCCGCCGATTCTTGGTTTCGATGTTCTCACGCCGCCCCTGCAAGATCCGAAGCTACGCGAGTCGCCCTTCCTTGGGGTGACGATCGACTCGCCCCTATCGCCTCCCGTCTTCATTATGGACGTCCAAAAGGCGAAAGGACGAGCGATGGAGCGCAGTGGGGAGTTCGTCGTGCTTGCTGGATCAACAGCACTTCGTCGTGAAACGCCCGGGATTCCTCAGAGTACCATGGAAAGGCGAAAGGCGCTCGTCGAGGCGGGTGTTCTAATTCCGGACACCGACCCAGACCTAATACCGCTTTTCTCAGGACGCGAGTTTCGGCAGCGCCTCAGGGGCAAGCACTGTCATCGCAGGCCGGTCAGACAACGGTAGAACCTCATGGCATATGGAAGGACGAGGCGTTAGCTATGGCAATTGGCGGACGGAGCGGATAACCGGCGATCCAGTTTCAGGGTGAACTCTGGTGATGATCTGATCAATCGATCCGGCACCGCGCCTGGCCTATGCCGCCCTCCGGCTCCCGCCCATCCGGGCCGTCCAGCCGGACGTTCCATTGCAGCCCAGTAACCGAAATGAGCGGAGTCGCGCGGTCCAGGGTATAACGGGCTTCCCACTCCGCCGCGGGCCTATCGGGACCGCGGTAATTGATCCGCGCGGTGACGATTTTCAGGATTCCTCCATGGCGATTGCGTGAAGCATGGCAGGCAAACGGCCGCCTCGCACGGATAGGGCTGTCATTTTGGGCGCGTTCGCACTATGTGTGCGCCGCACCATTCAATTCTCCCCGCTTCCTTCCCCTTTGCCCCCACTTCCTTCCCCTTTGCCCAAGGTCGTTATGCAAATCCGCAACGTCGCCATCATCGCGCATGTCGATCATGGCAAGACCACCCTCGTCGATAAACTTCTCTCGCAGTCCGGCACCTTCCGCGACCATCAGCATGTCGCCGAGCGCGCGATGGACCGCAACGAACTGGAGAAGGAACGCGGCATCACCATCCTCGCCAAATGCACCTCCGTGCTTTGGAAGGACGTGCGCATCAACATCGTCGATACCCCCGGCCATGCCGATTTCGGTGGCGAGGTCGAGCGCATCCTGAACATGGTCGATGGCGCCATCGTGCTGGTCGACGCGGCCGAGGGCGTGCTGCCGCAGACCAAGTTCGTCGTCGGCAAGGCGCTCGCGCGCGGCATTCACCCGATTGTCGTGGTCAACAAGATCGATCGTCAGGACGCCCGCCCGGACGAGGTACACAACGAAGTGTTCGATCTGTTCGCCGCGCTGGACGCCTCCGACAGCCAGCTCGACTTCCCGATGCTCTACGCCTCCGGCCGCAACGGTTGGGCGGACGCGACGTTGGACGGCCCGCGGAAAAACCTGGACGCGCTGTTCGACCTGATCGTCAGCCACGTTCCGCCGCCCACGGTCAATCGCGACGCCCCCTTCGCCATGGTCGCCAGCATCCTGGAATATGACAACTTTCTCGGCCGCGTGCTGACCGGTCGCATCGAGCAAGGCAGCGCGAAGGTCAACATGCAGGTCAAGGTCCTGCGCGGCGACGGAAGCACGGTGGAAACCGGGCGCCTGACCAAGCTGCTGACCTTCCGCGGCCTGGAACGCGTCCCGGTCGATGAGGCCGAGGCCGGCGACATCATCGCCGTCGCGGGCCTGTCGGACGCCACCATCCCGGACACCATCGGCGCCCCCGAACTGACCGCGCCGCTGCCGGCGATCCCGGTCGATCCGCCCACCCTGGCGATGACCTTCCGCATCAACGACGGTCCGCTGGCCGGCCGTGAGGGCAAGAAGGTCACCTCCCGCCAGATCCGCGAACGCCTGAACCGCGAGGCCGAAGGCAATGTCGCGATCAAGGTCTCCATGTCGAACGAGACCGACGCGTTCGAGGTCGCCGGCCGCGGCGAACTGCAACTCGGCGTGCTGATCGAGCAAATGCGTCGCGAAGGCTTCGAACTGACCATCGGCCGGCCCAGGGTGCTGACGCGACGCAATCCCGAAACCGGCGACCGCGAGGAGCCGATGGAGGA
>PLSZ01000562.1 GCA_003164305.1 Acetobacteraceae bacterium | reverse complement strand
TGACGGAGGGCGCGATGATCGGCAGGACGACGTGCCAGAACGATTGCCAGGGGGTTGCGCCCTGGTCGCGCGCCGCTTCCTCCCACGCGCGGTTGAAGCGGTTGAACACGGCGAACATGATCAGCAGGCCGAACGGCAAGGTCCAGGTGAGTTGCGCGCCGAACGCGGAACTATACCAGTCAGGATCGAGGCCCAGTTCGTTGAACAGCAAACCGACGCCGAGGCTGACGAGGATCGAGGGAATGATCAGGCTGGCGACGCTCAACGTAAACAACGCGCCGGAGCCCTTGAAGCGGCGGCGGAACGCCATGCCGGCGGCCAGGGAGACCACGACACTGGTCGCCATCACCATTGTCGCGAGCGCGAAGGAACGCCTGATCGAGCCGCCGAAATCACCCACCGCCTGGGTTTCGAACAGGCGCCTGAACCAGTGGAAGGAGAAGCCGTTCATCGGAAACGTCAGGCCGCCGTCCGGGCCCTGGAACGACAGCACCAGGATGGTCAATGTCGGCCCGTACAGAAAGGCAATGAACAGGCCCAACACGCTGAGCAGGATGACACGGCGGAGCGTGGCGGCCATCACAGTTCCTTCCGGATGTCGACAATCCGGAGAATCGCCGCGATCATCATCAACACGATGGCCAGCAGGACGACAGCGTTGGCGCAGGCCGCCGGGTATTGCAGCAATGAAATCTGATTGGCGATCATCAGGCCGACCGAGGCGCTCTGGCCGCCGCTCATGAGTCGGACGGTGATGAAGTCGCCCATGACCATGGNNCGTCGAGCGCGGCCTCCAGCAGGCGGCGGTCGATGCGCATCATGGTGTTGAAGATCGGCGTGACCATGAACAGCGCGTAAAGATGCGTGTAGGCGAGCACGACGGCGAAATCGGAGAACAGCAGGAACTCCAGCGGGCGATGGATCAGGCCGAGCTGGATCAGCGTGGAGTTGAGCAGTCCCTCTCGGCCGAGGAACGGGATCCAGGAAATCATGCGGATGATGTTCGACGTCAGGAACGGAACGGTGCAGATCAGGAACAAGACCATTTGCGTGGTGCGGCTTTTGATCTCGAACGCCAGCACGTATGCGACGGTGAAGCCGAGCACCGCGGTGACGACCCAGACGATCACCGTGTAGCGCAAGGTGTTGAGATAGGTGCGCCAGGTGACGGCGGAGCCGAGCACATCGGCATAGTTGGTGAACTGGAACGACGGGATGATCTGGACGCTGTCGTAATCGAAGAAGCTGACGACGACGATGACCAGCATCGGCAGCAGCAGGAACAGCAGCAGCACGAGCGCGAGTGGCGCGGCCTGAAGGACTGTCAGGAGCCAGCGAGGCATGGTCACGCCGGATCTCGCCGGTCGCACTTCCGTCGCCTCCTGGGCGAGCGTCGCGTCGGACTGCGCGGTCGCTACCATGATGGCGGAAACGCTGCCGCATGGCACCGTCCCTCCTTCGTCATGGTCCGGCTCGACCGGACCATCGGTACAACCACACCGGTAAGAATGAGTTTGGGGAGAACGATGGTCCGGTCGATCCGGACCATGACACGGCAGGGACTATACCATACCATCGGCATCACGCCGCGATGAACTCGTTCCACTTTTGGATCATGTAACGATCTTCGTTCATCACCGAGTTCCAGCAGGCGACGCGGCCCATACGCTCCGTGAAGGATCCGCCGTCGCGCACCGCGCCCGCCTTTTCCATCACCTTTCCTTCTGGATTAAGAATATCCGACTGGGCTGGTTTGCCCTCGATCCAGTAGCCCCACTCGTCGGGTGACATGTTTTCCTTCGCGGTTTCCAGTACGGCACTGTAATAACCTTGCCGATTGAGGTACGCACCGACCCAACCGGACAGGTACCAGTTGATATATTCGTACGCCGCGTCCAGTTCCAGCCCACTGAGATGTTTCGCCATGCCCAAACCGCCGGCCCATGCGCGGTAACCCTCGGCGAGCGGTTGGTATTTGCAGGGGATGCCTTTGGAGCGAACGGCCGCGACGGCGGGGGACCACATCGACTGGATGATGACCTCCCCCGAGGCCATGAGGTTGACACTCTCATCGAAACTTTTCCAGAACGCGCGGAACTGGCCGGACTTCTTGGCGTCGATCAGGAACGCGATGGTTTTGTCGATTTCGGGCTTCGTCATGTTGCCCTTGTCGGCGTATTTCAGCGTGCCGAGGGATTCCATGACCATCGCGGCGTCCATGATGCCGATCGAGGGAATGTTCAGGATCGAGGCCTTGCCTTTGAACGCGGGATCGACGAGGTCCTTCCAATTGGTGATTGGCCGCCCCACCAGGTCGGGACGAATGCCGAGCGTATCGGCGTTATAGATGGTGGGAATGAGCGTCATCCACCCGGTCTGGCCCTTGGCGAAGGTCTTGCCGGTGGGGCCATCGACGAAGCCGACGGAATAGGGCGTGGTGCCCTGTTGCGGCGCGCTCTCCGGCGTCAGTTTGCCTTTGGTGAAAATCGGCACGATCTTGTCGAAGTTCTTGATCTTCTTCGCGTCCATCGGTTGCATGACGCCGGTGGGGAAGACCTTCTTGATGGCGAAATACTCGATATCCGCGATGTCGTAGGACTTCGGCTGGGTCACCGCTTTCTGGGTCACCGCGTCGGTGT
>PLSZ01000686.1 GCA_003164305.1 Acetobacteraceae bacterium | reverse complement strand
CGCATCGGCATCGCGCGGGCGCTGGCGGTGGAGCCGGCGCTGATCGTGTGCGATGAGCCGGTCTCCGCGCTGGACGTGTCGATTCAGGCGCAGGTGGTGAACCTGCTGCGCGATCTGCAACGGCGGTTGGGCCTGTCGTACCTGTTCATCGCCCACGATCTGGCGGTGGTGAAGCATGTCGCCGACCGGGTGGCGGTGATGTATCTGGGACAGATCGTCGAAATCGGCCCGAAACGCGCATTGTTCAGCGATCCGCGGCATCCTTATACTCGAACGTTACTTGCCGCGATTCCGCGGCCCGACCCGCATCGCGACCGCGGCCGGGAAATTCCCGGCGGCGATGTGCCCAGTCCGATGAACCCGCCGCCGGGGTGCCGCTTCCATACGCGCTGTCCCCACGTCATCGAGCGCTGCCGGCGCGAAATGCCCGAGCCAACCCCATGGGCGAAGGATCACCTCGTGGCCTGCCACCGCGCGGCGGAACTGCCTCCCGCGGACGCGATCGGCGAGGACCACGTCGCCCCGGCGGCGCGGCGCCGAATGGCGTTGTACGCCCGACGCCGGGAAGCGGCCGGCGCCGAGGCGGGGTAGGCGCCGGGGCGTTGCCCCGGACCCCGACCGGGGCTTTGCCGCTGGACCCCAGCCTTCGGGTCAAGCCCGAGGGCAGGTGCGGCACGCCTTTGCAATCCGTCCATTGCTGGGGTTGATGAGGAGGGCCTGACACGGACCTTGCGCGGTCTCGATTGGCCCTCCTCAAGAACCCCACCAAAATGAGCGGTTCCAAGGGCAAGCCCTTGGCGGGGTCGAGGGGCAGCGCCCTCGTGGGGTCCGGGGTTGTTCGACCGGGCACATGGTTGACAGCCCACACCCCGAAGCCGCCCGCTTGCCAGCGTTCGCCGCGTCCGCCAGATGTCCGCGCCCGGTGGGAGATGGTGGATGCGGTGGATCTGGTTGGTTGCGATGCTCGGCCTGCCGCTCGCGGGTCACGCCGGACCTTTGCCGGACGGCGGGGTGTCGGCGCCCGAGTTGGCCGCGGCATTGAAGACGGCTGGCTACCCGGCGGACATCACCAACGACCGGATGGGCGATCCGATGATCCGCGGTTCCACCGGCACGGTGGTATTCGAGGTCTATTTCTTTCAGTGCGGGGCCGAGCTTCGCTGCACCTCGATCCAGTTCACCGCGCCGTTTCGCCGCAAGGCTTTGACGGCGACCACGATCGCGATCTGGAACCGAGACCACCGCTTTGGCCGCGCGTTTCTGGATTTCCGCGGCACCCCGTGGATTTCGATGGATGTCGAAGCCACGCATGGGATGACGACGGAGGCTCTGGGCGCCAACATCCAGCGCTGGGTTGGCGTGTTGAGCGCGTTCGAGGTTTTCGCGGCCCGGTAACTCGCGGTACGGTAACTCGCGGCCGGATAATCCGGGCCCCATGGCGGACGAGCGCTTCAAATCACCGGCCTGTTCGCCAATATTGGATGTCGTTCCGGGCGGGCTCCACAATTCGAGGGATGTGTAATGGCATATTATACCAAGGTTCTGCAGCCCGACGAGACGGTGAAGTATGTCGCGAAGCTCCATTGGTCGATGTACAAACACGCCATCTGGCTTGGCGTTCTGACGGTGGCGCTGGCTGTTTTCTCGCTTTCTCTTGTCGAGAACCAACGCCTGATCGCGCTGGCGGGCGCGGCGCTCCTGGGGCTACTGGCGATCGTTTCCTTCATCGGCACGTGGTTCGTTCGCGTGACGACGGAAATCGTGGTGACGGATAAACGCGTGATCCACAAGGTTGGGTGGATCGCTCGCCGTACCGAGGAGATCAATGTCTCCAAGGTCGAAACGGTCGATGTGACGCAAGGGATCGCGGGCCGGATTCTGGATTCCGGCACGGTGCTGATCCGCGGCATTGGCGGCAGTTGGGAACCATTGCGTAACGTCGCCTCACCGTTGCAACTGCGCAACGCGATCATCGTGGGATAGTCGCGGGAAACACCGCTTCGCGCCGGGTGTGTCCGCTCGTCATCGGAATAAGTCATCGTCACCGAGCCGACCGATCCTGAGATCAAATCACACCGGACCGTGCGACCTTAATGAACCACACGCGCGGCCAGCGAGAGCTTCTCCGCGACAACCAGGAAACGTCTGTCACGGGTCCAGATCATCGCGCCAGGAGTCAGGCGCGCGGCGGCCAGAAGGTGCGCGTCAATATATCCAACGCCCATTCCATACAGAGCTTCCTGTTCAATCAGGCGCATTGCTTCGTCATCGCCCGCCACCGTCGCGGCCGGAAGGTCCATCAGATCCGTCAATACGGCCTGGCGCTGGCGCAACTGTCCCAACGCGAGTTCCCCCATGATGAACGGGTGCATCAGCACCATGCCGCGATCCAGCAATGCCGCGAGCTGCTCGTCGCCATGTCGCAAATGGTCCACCCAGATCGAGGTATCGACCAGGATCACGCCGGCTCGGTCCGCCGCCGCCGTATCGGCCTCAGGTCAGGCTCGCTGCCACCCAAACGGGCAAGACGCCGCGCGCTTTCCCTTTCGATCAGAGCGGTCAGCGCCACGCGCAGCAAAGCGGACGTCTCTTGCAAACCGGTATAGGACCGGGCCTTCGTGACCAGATCGTCGTCAAGTGTCACGGTCGTGCGCATCGCGGTGGCTCCCTCGCTATTGGGCATCACATAACGCATCAAATGATGATAAAATCAATGCCTGGATACATTCCCTTTCCATCCCTTGCCGTGACCATTCGGCGTGAAGCCTGGCAACGCCTCACCGAGCCATCGCGCAAGCCTCGTCCTCGACCCGCGGAAACACGCTCTCGCCCGCCACCACCGACAACACGTTGTAAACGTCCCATGGCCCTTTAGATTCAGCCGGCGTCTTCACTTTCATCAGCATCAGGTCGTGCACCATCAGGCCGTCGCGACGCAACGTGCCGTGCCGCGCGAACATGTCCTCCACCGGCAGAGCGCGCATTTTCTCCGCCACCGCGTCGGCATCCGTCGTGCCGGCCGCCTTCACCGCCTGGAGCCAATGCAACGTCGCCGAGTAATCCGCCGCCTGCACCGAGGTCGGCATCGCCTGTGTCCGCGCGTAAAAACGTTTCGCGAAAGCCCGCGCCGCATCGTTGGCATCCCAGTAGTAAGCCTCGGTCAGCACCAGCCCTTGCGCGGCCGGCAATCCCAGAGCGCGCACATCGGAAATACCGGTGAACAGCGCCACCATGGTCTTGCCGGAGGTCGCCAGCCCGAACTCGCCCGCCTGTTTGATCGCCGTCACGTTGTCCGGCGGCCCGCTGGCCAGCGCGATCGCCCGCGCGTCGGAGGCCAACGCGCGCACCACGTAACTGGTCATGTCGGGGGAGTTAAAGGGATGCGCGATGGATCCGGCGACCGATCCGCCGTTGGCCAGCACCACCTTGGTCGCGTCATTCTCCATCGAGTGACCGAACGCGTAATCGGCGGTCAGGAAAAACCATCGTTTCAGTCCGTTATCCACCGCCGCTTTCGCGGTCGCGTTGGCCAGCGCCGTCGTATTGAAGGTCCACTGCATGGAGTACGGCGTGCAAAACTTACTGGTGAAGTCGGAGGTCAACGTCGCCGACGTGATCATCAGTTTCTTCTTTTCCTTCGAAACCGCCTGCACCGCCAACCCGACCGCGGAAACCGGCACGTCGACGATCAGATCGACCCCATCATCGTACCATTGCCGCGCGATGCCGGAGCCGATATCGGGCTTCAGCAAATGATCGCCGGTCAGCACCGTGACGGAGCGTCCCAGCACCCCGCCGCCAAAATCCTCCACCGCCATCTCCGTCGCGGCCACCGATCCTGGGCCATCCATATCCTTCGATGGGCCGGTCAGATCGGTCAGCACGCCGATCCTGATCGGGGGCGTCTGCGCGCGCGCCGCGATGCTTAAGGTCAGGCACGTCATGGTCAGCAGTAGTTTCAACAGGCGAACGTTCACGACAATCTCCCAGGTGATTTCCGTTATCCGGCCAGCGCGCCCGAGCGCGGCCGCTCTTCCCATGTGGCGAGGATCGCCGGCGCCTCGCGCGCGAACCGCTCGCCACCCCCGGACGTTTCGGTGCGAGCGGTCATTTCCATGCGATGCAAGCTGGGGTCGAAGAACCAGATCGATTTGCAAAAGCCGTGATCGGTGGGGCCAACCACGTCGATGCCTCGTTCGGTCAGCCGGCGTTTGCCTTCCAGCAGCGTGGCGTCATCGGCGACTTCCAGCGCCAGATGCCGCACCCGGTCGGCCGTGTTCGGATCCTTCAACGCCGGCGGCGCGTTGGCCAAAGCGAAGAACGCGAGGGTGCTGCCCTCCGCGAGCTCAAAGAAAATATGCGGATGCGGACTGAAAGCCTGCATCGACGGCACACGATCCCGCGAGATCGCATGGGCGAACTTCAGCCCAATGACGTTGCTATGGAAATCGACCGTGGCGGCCGCGTCGGAACAGCGGTAGGCGACATGATGCAGGCGCTGGAACAACGCTTCCTCCGTTTTCCTCTTATGCCCCCTCTTATTCCACGCCCGCGGTTCAGGCGAGGCCCGCCCGCCTCCTCCGCGGCGCATCATCGGCCCGGCGTTCCGCCCGCCCGCGTTCTGCTCTAAACGGCGGCATCAGGTTCTGCTGGAGGAAACCCCATGGCCACCGTCAACGCCAATATCGCCGCCCCTCGCCTGCTGCTGGTCGCCGGCGGCGCGGTGAAGCAGATCGCCGACGTTCTCGCCAGGTTCGGTCTGTCGCGCCCGCTGATCGTCTCCGACCCATTCATGGTCAAACTGGGGCTGATCGACCGTTGCCTGGAGCCGTTGGCCGCCGCCGGCATCAAGGCCGACGTGTTCAGCGACACCATCCCCGAGCCGACCGACACCGTGATCGAAACCGGCGTCGCGGCCTTTGCCAAGGCGCCCTACGACTGCCTGATCGGGTTCGGCGGCGGCTCGCCCATCGACACCGCGAAGGCGATGGCCATTCTCGCCTCCGGCGGCGGCAAAATGCGCGACTATAAAGTTCCGTTCGCGGCCGATAAAGGCGCGGTGCCGGTGATCGCCATTCCCACCACCGCCGGCACCGGCAGCGAGTGCACCCGTTTCACCGTCATCACCGATACGGAACGGGACGAGAAGATGCTGATCAACGGCCTCGGCTGCCTGCCGCTGGCCGCGATCGTCGATTACGAACTGACATTGACCGTGCCGCCGCGCACCACCGCCGACACCGGCGTGGACAGTTTTACCCATGCGCTGGAAGCGTTCGTTTCGAAACGAGCCAACCCGTTCTCGGACGCTCTGGCGCTGGCGGCGATGGACCTGATCGGCAAGAACATCCGCGCCGCCTACGCTGAACCCGGCAACCACGCCGCGCGGGAAGCCATGATGATCGGCGCCACCCAGGCCGGGCTTGCGTTCTCCAACAGTTCGGTGGCGCTGGTGCATGGGATGTCGCGGCCGATCGGCGCGCATTTCCACGTGCCGCACGGATTGTCCAACGCGATGCTGCTGCCGGCGATCACCCGGTTTTCCATTCATGGGGCGGAGGCGCGCTATGCCCAGGCGGCGCGGCGATCGGGGTTCGCCGGGAGTGGGGACAATGACGCGATCGCGGCGGCGAAACTGGTGAGCGGGCTGGAAACGTTGAACCAGGATCTGTCGGTGCCGACGCCCGCCGGCTTCGGCATCAAAGAGGCCGACTGGAACGATAAGATGGCGTTGATGGCCGAGCAGGCGTTGGCGTCGGGTAGCCCCAACAACAATCCTCGGGTGCCGAACGCGAGCGAGATCGTGGCGCTGTACCGCGCGGTCTGGACGGGCGCGCCGGTCAATATCTGATCGGGCGCGGCGGAGAAACCTTGAGCGACCGGCTGTCGCGGCGCGGGGTCAAGAGTGAGACAGCACGGAAACCGCCTTCCGAGAGGCGAAACACGCCTGATCGTAATGATATTCGCCGCGGCCAAACGGGCGCGGGCGAGACCCGGTTCTCACCCGACGACCACCCCACACATCGCCATGACGGCCTTTGACCCGCTACACTGAAGAAAGCGCGCACGGGCATCTGGCCAGATCGCCGCGAATACCGTCTAATGTGTGACAGAAGACTTTCGGGAGGCCGTGAATGGATAACGCGATCGAGAAATCCGCGATGCGCAAAGTGTACTTGCACATCCTGCCGTTGACCGTGGTGATGTATTTTCTCTGTTACATCGACCGCATCAACGTCAGCTTCGCGGCTTTGACAATGAACAAGGACATCGGCCTGACCGCCGCTACCTACGGCTTCAGCGCCACCGCGTTTTACATCGGCTACGTGGTCTTCGAAATCCCAAGCAACCTCGTCATGGACAAGGTCGGCGCGCGGCTTTGGCTGGCGCGGATCATGGTGACCTGGGGCATCGCCTCCGCCGCCACCGCCGCCGTGATCGGACCCAACACGTTCCTGCTGGTGCGCTTCCTCCTGGGCGCCGGCGAGGCCGGGTTGTTCCCGGGAATCATCCTGCTGTTCACTTACTGGTTCCCGGATTCGCATCGCGCGCGGATCATCGGCTCCTTTACTTTGGCGCTGCCGGTTTCCGTGGCCCTCGGCGCGCCGATCTCCACCGCCATCCTGGGCATGGACGGCTTCCTGGGCGTCAAAGGCTGGCAGTGGATCTATCTTCTGGAAGCCATCCCCACGGTGCTCATCGGGTTCTATGTGCTGGTCTCGATGACCGACAATCCAGTCAAGGCGAAATGGCTGACCGAACCGGAACGCGCCTGGCTGACGAACACCCTGATCCACGAACGCCGCGCGGTCGAGGCGGGGGGCACCTTCAGCATCATGCGCGGCATCGCCAACCCGAAAGTTCTGCTGCTGTCGTTCAATTACCTCGGGATCGTCACCGCCAGCCTCGGCCTGCTGCTGTTCGCGCCGCAAATCATCAAATCCCTGGGTACCGGTTCCACGAACATGGTCGCCGGCTACGCGACAAGCCTGGCGTATTTCTGCGGGGCGGCGTCAATGATTCTGTTTGGATGGCTGTCGGACCGGTTAGGCGATCGGCGCTGGCTGCTGTTCCTGACCTGCGCGATGGCCACGGTGGGCCTGATCGTGGCGGGGGCGACGATGGGCACCTGGTGGTCGCTGGCGGGCATGTGCCTCGCGACGGCGGGGTTCTACGGCACCAAGGGACCGTTCTGGGCCATGCCGACGATGATCCTGACCGGCGCCGCGGCGGCCGGCGGCATCGCCTTCATCAACGCCTTCGGCAATATCGGTGGGGCGCTGGGGCCGGCGATCGTCGGGTGGCTGAAGGACGTCACAGGCAGTTACTCCGGCGGGCTGTATGGGTTGGCGGCGTTTACCGCTGTCAGCGCGGTGATCGCCGCGGTGGGG
>PLSZ01000035.1 GCA_003164305.1 Acetobacteraceae bacterium | reverse complement strand
CGAAGCCGCCGCCGTCGATGATCGCGGCGTCGGTCGCCTCGCACAGGGCGGCGAGGTCGGCCTCGTCGAGTTCCTCGACATGTTCGACCAGGAATTGCGGTGGGGGGCGGGCGGACGCGGACATGGGTCAGGGAGTCCAGCGCAGGAAGTTGGTCAGGATCCGAATGCCAACCTCCTGGCTCTTTTCGACGTGAAACTNNAACTGCGTGCCGGCGCGATTGCCGGCGGCGACGAACGCGACAACGGGCCCGCCATAGTCGGTGGTAGCGATCGCCTGCGACGCCTCTCCCCCTACCAGAGCGTAGCTGTGGACGAAATAGACATGGTCGCCGGGATGTAAACCCTCCAGCAGCGGATGCGACCCGGGCCTGAAATCCAGACTGTTCCAGCCCATTTGCGGCAGGCGCAGGCCCGGGACCTCCATTTCGGCGACGTCGCCTTTGATCCAGCCGTAGCCGGGAGTGACGGCGTGTTCCAGCCCGCGTTCGGCCATCAGTTGCATGCCGACGCAGATGCCGAGGAACGGACGGCCGGCGTTGGTGGCGGTTTCGATGGCCTGCCACATGCCGGTCACCGACTGGAGGCCGTGCGCGCAATCGGCGAACGCTCCCTGGCCGGGGAGAACGATGCGGTCGGCGGCGGCGACCGCGTCAGGGTCGGCGGTGACAGTGACGACCGTGTCGATGCCGGCGCGTTCGGCCGCGACGATGAGGGCTCGGGAGGCCGAAGCGAGGTTGCCGCTGCCGTAGTCTACCACCGCGACTTTGATCATGGCGCGCTGCCGGCGCGACAATCATGGCGCGCTACGAGAATGACGACGAGTTCGCGATCCCGCGTCATGGCGCCGTCTCCGCCACCATCGCGCGTTCCACCAGGTCGGGGCGGGCCTCGAGCAGCCTGGCGTGCGCGTCGTCGTCATTCCGGCCCGTGACGACGTTCGATTCGAGATAGCCGCGGCGGGCGAAGGACCAGCGCACGAGATCTCGGCCGGAGAACCCGACCAGCACGGCAAGGCCGAGGATCAGGATCAGCGAGGCGGGCGCGGGCACCAACAGAAACAGGATGGTCAGCAGCAGCACGGCCCCGGCCGGCAGCCAGGCGCCCTGGATCGCGAGCCAGATCGGCCCGAAGAACAGCGCGCCGAACGAGAAACCCTCGCGCACCAGGATGGGCGCGGCGTGGGGCTTTTCGTGCGCCGTGTAGACCCTCATAGCGCGCCTTTGGTGGACGGGATCGCACCCGCCGCGCGGGGATCGATCTCGCACGCGGCGCGCAGGGCGCGGGCGGTGGCTTTGAAGCAGGCCTCGGCGACGTGGTGCGCGTTGTGGCCGGCGCGGCGGTTGATGTGCAGCGTGATCATGGCGTTGAAGGCGAGGGCGCGAAAGAATTCCTCGAACAACTCGGTGTCCATCTCGCCGATCTTGGGGCGGCCGAAATCGGCGTTCCACACCAGGAACGGGCGGCCGGAGATATCGACGGCGGCCTCGGCGAGGGTTTCGTCCATGGGGATCAGCGCGTGGCCGAATCGGGAGATGCCGCGCTTGTCGCCGATCGCTTTGCGGAATGCCTGGCCGATGACGATGCCGACGTCCTCGGTGGTGTGGTGGAAGTCGATGTGCAGGTCGCCCTTGGCGCGGACGGTGAGGTCGAACAGTCCGTGCCGGGTCAGCGCGGTCAGCATGTGGTCGAGGAAGCCGATGCCGGTGGCGATGTCGGCGGTCCCCGAGCCGTCGAGGTTCAGGGTGACCGAGATGTCGGTTTCCGTCGTGGTGCGAGTGATCGAGGCGATGCGGTCCATGGTGGGACCATTACGCCGGTGAGGGATGGGGGTCCAGCGGGATTGGGGGTGGAGGCGCGGGGGTGGCGCGGCAACCTGGTCTCTCCGCGGGAAACGCGATCGCCGCATGGAGGACGAACCGCGAAAGAAATCCCCTTCAACCGCGCCGCGACACCCTGGGCGCGCCACGGGCGACGGAACAGTCCGCGTCGCGTATCGTTTAGAACGCACGGGGATGCACGATCCCCCCGGAGAGAATTGTCGATGACTGCCAGGAACGCCGCGAGAGACTTTCCCGTCGTTTGCGTCGGCGGCTCCGCTGGGGGCCTCGACGCCTATATCCGGTTGCTCCGGCATCTGCCGGCGGACATGGGTGTCGCCATCATCATCGTCAATCACGTCCGAACCATGTCCACCATGCTGCACGAAGTTCTGCCCCGCTTCACGAAGATGCCGGTCCAGTTGATCACTGAGGGAATGGCCTTACAGCCCAACCATGTGTTCATCATCCCGCAACAGCGCGACCTGCACGTGCGGGACGGAAAGTTCCGGTTGGAGCCGATCTCCAAGCCCCGGGGATGGTCCGACGTGATCACGGTTTTTCTGCGCTCCCTGACGCGGAACTGGGACGGCAAACTGATCGCCGTCATCGTCTCCGGCTACGATGGCGACGGTTCCGCCGCGCTGGCCGGCATCAAGGAGGTTGGGGGCATTACCATCGCCCAGAAGCCTGAGACAGCCGGCCAACCCGACATGCCGGAAAGCGCGATCGTAAGCGGGTGGATAGACTTTATTCTTTCGCCCGAGGATATCGCCAAGGAAATCGCGCGGATCGCGCACGCCGACATCAACGGTTCCGCCAGCGGGCCGTAGGTATTTTCCGATCCTCCCGAGGATTGGCCGGTGGTTGTAGGCAGCAGAATGCTACATGAATTTCTCACGGCGAACCGGGCTGACCTGCTTGCTCGCTGCGCGGCGAGGGTTGCTCAAAGGCATACGCCGAGGGCGTCCGGCATTAGTTTGCAATACGGGATGCCGGTTTTCCTTGAGCAACTGATCGACATGCTCCAGGCGGAGGGGCAAACGCCCGAACCCATGCCACACGGCGGGAATTCCCTGGCATTCGGCCTGGGCCAGGCGGGCGCTGAGATGGGCGCGTCCGCGACACGGCACGGTCGTGAGTTGATGCTGCGAGGCTTTACGGTCGAAGACGTCGTTCGCGACTATGGAGATCTTTGCCAGGAGATAACCGGTCTGGCCATGGAACGCGACACAACGATAAAGGTGGAAGAGTTCAAAACGCTCAATCGCTGCCTGGACAATGGGATAGCGGGTGCCGTCACCGAATTCGCCCACCAGCGCGACGCGACGATGAAGGGCGGTGGCGCTGAGGATTTGAATGAACGGCTGGGATTCCTGGCACACGAGCTGCGAAATCATATTCACAAAGCAATGATTGCCATTAAGTTCATAAAAAGCGGAAAGGCTGGACTGGCCGGGGCGACAGGGGACGTCCTGGACCGTAGTCTGGTCGCCATGAGCAATCTCATCGATCGTTCCCTGGCCGAAGTACGAATGACCGCGGGAATGCCCGCCCGATATCAAATTATCTCCGTCGCCGAGTTCATTTCCGACCTGAAAATCTCCGCCTCGCTCGAAGCCGGCGTCTATGAGTGCAGTTTGGTCGTCCCACCCATCGATCCGACTCTCGCGGTCGACGCCGACCGGGAAATGCTGTTCTCCGCGGTCGGCAATCTGCTGCAAAATGCATTTAAGTTCACGGCCCACCGCTCCGAAGTCAGATTGAACGCCTATGCCGAGTCGGACCGTATCCTGATCACGGTAGAGGATAATGGCCATGGCCTGGCGCCGGGCGAAGCGGAAACGATATTTCAACCCTTCACGCAGAGCGGTGCCGACAAATCGGGAGTTGGACTCGGACTGGCGATATGCCGGCGCGGCACCGAGATAAACAATGGAATTCTCAGTGTTCGCAACATTCCGGGCTCCGGGTGCATCTTCACGATTGATTTGCCCCGGCACACGCTGACCAGCTCCAACGGATAGTCCGGGATCCGGTAAGGACCCTTTGCCCGGCGATATCGGTGGCGTCTCGCCGCCCTCCGCCCTGTTCATCGACGACAGCGCCGCGAACGTCGAGGGCACGCGCGCCGCTGGCCTCGACGCCTGCGAATACGCGGCGCCGGAGCAACTCTCGGCGGCCCTGCGACACCGCGGCCTATTGGATCAGCCGGTCTTCGATGCGCTTCGGCAACACTTGATCTCCATCAAAGCCCCGGACTCCCGGCGCGATATCAGTGTATATTCGCCCAGTCGCCCGCCGCGGCGCAGCCTGAACCCAAACGCGGCAAGCCTTCCACCAACCAGGAAGACCCGGCCCATGAACGACATCGCGACCCTCGCCCGCCCCGACGCCAAAGCGAACGCCGAGCACATCGACGTCCTGATCGTGGGCGCCGGCATCTCGGGCATCGGCGGCGCGTATCACCTGACCAAACAATGTCCGGACCGAAGCTTCGTGGTGCTGGAAACGCAGGCGAGTTTCGGCGGCACATGGCTGACGCATCGCTTCCCGGGCATCCGCTCGGACAGCGACCTTTACACCTTCGGCTACCGCTTCAAGCCGTGGACCGGCGCGCCGATCGCCACGTCGGCCGAAATCAAATCCTACATGAATGAGGTGATCGACGAGAACGACCTGGCGCGACACATCCGCTACCGCCACAAGATCGTCACCGCCGCGTGGTCCAGCGGAGACGCGCTGTGGACGATCACCGCCACGCGAACAGACACCGGCGAGACGGTCCATTTCACCACCAACTTCCTGTGGATGTGCCAGGGTTATTACCGTCACGAAACGGGCTATACACCCCAGTGGGACGGCATGGACAGCTTCAAAGGCCGCATCGTACATCCGCAGACCTGGCCGGAGGACCTGGACTACAAAGGCAAGAACGTGATCGTCATCGGCTCCGGCGCCACCGCGGCGACGATTGTTCCGGCGATGGCGGCCGACTGCGCGCACATCACGATGTTGCAGCGCTCACCCACGTATTTCCGCACCGGCCGCAATGCCATCGCCATCGCCGACGAACTGCGCGAACTGGGCATTGACGAAACCTGGATCCACGAAATCGTCCGCCGGAAAATCCTGCGCGATCAGGCCGTGTTCACCCAACGTAGCTTCAACGAACCGGAAACCGTGAAGCAGGAATTGCTCGCGGGCGTGCGCGCTTATCTCGGCGAGGATTACGATGTCCCCACGCATTTCACGCCGCGCTACCGCCCGTGGCGACAACGGATCGCGTTCATTCCGGATGGCGATCTGTTTCAGGGCATCGCCGCGGGCAACGCTTCGGTGGTTACCGATGAAATCGAACGCTTCACCGAAACCGGCATTCAATTGAAATCCGGCAAGACCCTGGACGCCGACATCATCGTGACAGCGACCGGGTTCAATCTGAACGTGCTCGGCGATATCGCGTTCTCGATCGATGGGGAACCGCTGGTGTTCTCCGACACGGTCACTTACCGCGGCATGATGTTCACCGGCGTGCCCAACATGGCGTGGGTGTTCGGCTATTTCCGCGCCAGTTGGACGTTGCGCTCCGACCTCGTCGCCGATTTCGTCTGCCGGTTGCTCAATCACATGCGACGGAAGGGCGCGCGCAAGGTCACGCCGGCGTTGCGGCCGGAAGACAAGGACATGACGTTGCTGCCCTGGATCGATCCGGAGAACTTCAATCCGGGCTACCTGATGCGCGGCATGCATCTGCTGCCGAAACGAGGCGACAAGCCGGAGTGGCAACACACCCAGGATTACTGGAACGAAAAGGACGAACTGCCCGCCATCGATCTGGACGACGCGGTGTTCGTTTACGAATGACGCGCTGCCATACGGAGCCGCGCCGCGGTCAGTCCGCCGCGCGCGGCGGACTGACCGCGAACTCCAACGCCGCTCCCAACGTCGTCGTTCCCGACCCAGACGCCCCGAGCACATGGATCCTCGGCATCGCCACCGCTCCATCGAGCGTGCCCGCGCGGTTGCCACATTCCTGGCCTTTTTGACCAGAGCCCGTTGGAGCTGCCCCAAGGCCTCAGATCCAGGTGGCCGGCGTCGTGGCACCGGTGCAATGTCGAGGCATTCCACCGTCACCCAGGCGAGGCGCGGCCATCTTCCCATCGCAACGTTTCCAGGTGACCCCGCGCATGGCGCAATGGCTTCGCGCCAGGGTTTTGCTCGCCCGCGCCGCCTTCGCGTGGCGTGTCATCCTGCCGGTCGTTCGCGCTGTTTTCTCGTCTGGGCTCGGTCGGCCAGATCTACAATGGCGACGAACCGCACCGGTTTCAGCTCACGCTGGAACCGGCTTTGCGCCAGACATTTCCGTTTTCGTATCCACCCAGCTATCTGTTCCCGATCTGGCCGTTGAGTTTTCTGTCCTACGGCGCGGCCTATCTGGTGTGGGATGGCGTGACCCTGGCGCTGTTCCTCTGGAGCGTGTTCGGGACCCGCGTCCGCGCCATGTTGTTCTGGTTCGTGCTGCCGGCTGCGACCACGATGATCACGCTGATCCAGGGGCAGAACGGGCTGCTGACCTCGGCGCTGGTCGTTGGCGGGACGCGGGTGATGCGCGCGCAGCCTGTACTGGGCGGCGTGTTACTGGGACTGGCCACGATCAAGCCGCGGCTTGGAATATTGGTCCAGCTGGCGCTGCTCGCGGCCGGGTACTGGCGGACCCTGGCGGACGCCTGCGTGACCGCGATCTCNNGTCAGCGTCGGCAACTACCTGAAGCCCGGTATCATGGCGAATTTGGTGCTGTTTGGGGTGGCGGCACCGGCCGCGCACGCCATTCAGGGCTGCGTCGGCCTCGTAGTGGCGGCGATCGTCTTTCTGTGCTTCTGGCGAGGGGCGACCGACCCCTCGATCGCCGCGTTGCAGGCCGGCACCTTTCTGGCGATGCCATATGTGTTCCGGTACGACATGCCGATGCTGGCGAACGCGATCCTGCTGATGGCGCGGGATCGCCGCGGTTCTGGCGAGACGGTCAATGTGATCGAGGCCGTCGTCCTCTTTCTGGGCTTGATGGCGCCGGCGATCACCACGGTGACGACACGGTTCTTCTACGTCAGCGGGCTGTCGCTGCCGCTGTTGTTCGGTCTGGCGGTCTGGTGGCGGCTACGTCCCCTGACTGACCGGCGCTCGCGGACTTAACGGTGTCCCCCAAACGCTATCGGCCCGGCGCGACATACGGCCGCTTACGGACCGAGCCGCGTGCGCGGCCGAGCAGATATCCCAGCCCGGAGGCGAGAAAGACCGACAACACGGGATAGTCTCGGACCACCACGCACAATGCCTGCACGCCGCTCACCGCGCTCCGCGCGGCGCACTCTCCCGTCGCCGCCGCGTTCGCCATGGCGCCGATGATCTCTCGCGATCTGGGCCAGTCAGTCTGCGAGTTCACGGCGTTGGACATCTTCCATCTCCTGAATTTCGGTGCCTTCCTCAACGGATGTCCGGAGGCATCGTTCCCCCGATGACGCCCGCCGCCACGCCACGATGTCCCCGTGAGGGCGAGGAACCATTCGAACTCGGGCCGATTTCAGCCCTCGAATGCCGGGGATAGACCGATGAAACAGACAAAACTCGAGGTTGGGAAGCCCGCCGGCGGCTGGGGTTCGGTTCGATCGCCACGAGAGCACGTCGGTCGCCCTGCCCGAGAGCATCGGCGTGCCGGTTGGAACCGTAATCCTCGCCGATTTCGCGGCCACCGACGGGATCTTCTTCTTTGGCCAGAACGTCGGCTGCGACAGCCCGCGGATGCTGTACCAATCGCGGGGCGCACGCGCGGCGTGCCGATCGTCACGTTCAATCCGTTGCGCGAACGAGGCCTGGCGCGTTCCGCCAATCCGCGGTCGCCAAAGGAGATGTTGATCGGCGCGGAAACCGAGGTCAGCACGCAATATCATCAGTTGAAAGCAGGCGGCGTTATCGCCGCCATCATGGTAATGTGCAAGGCGTGGCGCGCGCATGGTGGTGCTGATGCACGCCGAAGACATCGACCACCCGGGTCTACGAAGTGGCGAACTTGTTGGCATTCGCACGGTGCCCGATGACCGGGTGCGGGAAATGCATGGGTTTCAGGTTAAGCAATACGATATTCCGCGTGGCTGTATCGGCATTTACTATCCCGAGGCGAACGCGCTGATTCCGTTGTGGCATCACGCGGAGCACAGCAAGGTGCCGGCGGCGAAATCGGTCCCGGTGTGGCTGTTCCGGTCAGCGGAACGATTGGCGTTCCGGTAACGCGGCTGGAACTGAAGAGTCCGTCCGGAATCGTCTTGTTGAGAATCAACGGAAAAATTCCGGTTCCATTGGTGACACTCCGGATCGGAAACATGGTCCGAAAGCATCCGCGTTAATCTGCGTTCATCCCTTCTTATCCGCGGTATAATCCTTACCGCGGGCCAATCTCCGGTGTTTGGATCAGCAAAGGAATTTACGGCGGATAAGAAGGGATGAACGCGAATGAGCCAATACGGTTCAAAACATTCCGGGTAAGCCCCAACGCCTGATTATTATATCATGTTTTTCTGTACAGACACCAGGTCCAATACCAGCGTTTTAACACACTGTGTCATATCGATTTCGTTATGACCAGATCGAGACGGTGCCACGACGAAAGCGGCCCATTCTTCATGGCCTGTTAATCCGATTGGCGGATGGTGAAGCCTGGATTTCAGCGGAGCAGCGACGTCGCGCCATGATCGAGGGTGTTACCGTGATTGGCGATGTGGCGCGGCCTGATGGTCGCGGCCGAACAGGGGGCGTGGATCGCTCGACCGTTTGGCTGTTCGATGCCATCAAACGTCAGGTGACCTTTGCGTGCGGGATGCCCGTCGATGTCGTGACCGCGAACGGCGTGCCGGACCTGCGTCTGATGCTCGAGGCGGCCCGCTCACCCGCCGCGGCGCACCGGTACTGGGCTGCCGGCTACGACGCTTCGCCGATCTCCGACGATCTGGCGGCGATCCTGGTCCCGCGGCTGCGTAACCGGTTTTGCATCGGGTACGAGTTGCCACCAGGGTTTCGGCGGTGGTTGAGCCTGATCGAGGTACCGTTCATCGATCTTCGGCTGCATCCGGTGCGGTTTCTGGACGACCTGTTGTTCGCCGCGCGCGCTTCGAACGACGCGACGCAAACCGCGTTGTCGCACATGGCTGAACCGGAATCCGAGGTCATCGTCACCGCCGGATTGCGGGAGGCGATGTGTCACATGATCTCGCAAGCCACGGTCCCGGCGAATACGTTGATCGTTGTCGGGCAACGTCCGCTCGACTGCAGCCAGATCGTCGATGGCGCGCTCTTCGACGCGATTCCACGGGCCGCGGAGATCCATGCGATCTGCGAGCGATACGATACCGTTTTATTGAAGCCGCATCCGCTGGAACCGGAGCATGGGTTGTTGCTGGTCGCGGCGGGCGCGCGGAACGTGGCCGGCGTGGTGCGAGACAATCTGTATCGGCTGCTGTCGCTGCCGGAGATCGCCGGCGTGCTGACGGTCAATTCGAGCGTCGCGTATGAGGCGCCGTATTTCGGCAAGCGCGTGCACGCGCTGGCTGAGTTGCCGATCCGTCTTGGGTGGCGAGGCGCGGCGGATGCACCGGACCTTTACGCGTCGCTCGACGACCGCGTACTGTCGATCGATTTCTGGCGGCTCGTGCTGAAACCGCACACGCCGGTCAGTGAGTCGGACGGTGTGCGATTGGCGCCAAAGGCCAATCGATTACGAATCGCCCTCGATAGCTTCTGGAACTTTCAGGAGATCGACACCGACAGAATCCCTGGCCGGCCAAACGGATAGCGCGGCCGTCGCGGCCGGAAGCACGGGCTCCCACGCGCCGATCGCGGGCTGACGGAAGATGCGCGTTCGCGGATACCAGGGGCTGTCCGAGCGGGCATTCAACCAGCGCCAGCAGTGATCGTNNTCGACGCTGATCACCAGATCGAGATTGGCGATGATGGCCGCGGTATCGGCGAAATCCGTCACAGCCGGCATCGGATCGAACAGCGTCATCCCGGGAGGTGGCGAGCGGGCCGACGCCGCCTCCGGCCCATGTTGCAGGCTGACGAAGACCACGCCCGGCACGGTCCCCAGCGGCGCCATGGTCTCCAGTGCCATGCCGCGGCGGCCGTCGAGCGTGGCGAACCCGGGCAGTTCCGGCCTCGCCTGTCCAGCCCAGACGAGGCCGACTCGGAGCGACGCGCCCGGCAGACGGGATCGCCAGCGTTCGATCAGCGTGGGGTCGGCGCGAAGGTATGGAATCGGTGCCGGAATGGTCTCCGGCGTGGTGTTGAAAGCACGCGGCAAGCTGAAGAACGGACAGTAAAAATCATGCTCGGGCGGCGGATCGTTGCTGTTGAACACCGCCGCGACACCTGGCACGGTCCGCATGAGCCGGAGGAGCGGCGGAGGAACGGACACGATGACGCGTGCGCCACGTTCCGCCAGCGACGGCAAATAGCGTGCGAAGTGCAAGGTATCGCCGAACCCGTCCTCGTGCAGCGCGAGGATCGTCTGGCCGCTCAGTTCTGTCGCGCCGTCCAGCGACGGCAACAGCCGCGGCCGGCGGTTCCCCGCGAGCGTCAGTCGCCATTCGTAATCGGGCCACGCCTCCGTCCACCGTCCAGCGCGCAACAGGGCGACCACGCGATTGACCCTGATCTGGGCTTGGTCCGGCTCGAGCGTGAGCGCGATGTCGTAGGCGTCCAGCGCCTCCTGAAACCTGCCATCGTCCTTGAGCAGCAGCCCGAGATTAGCCCACGAACCGGCCCGCGACGGATCCAGTTCGATCGCTTTCCGGAACATGGCGATCGCGGTGTCGGTCTGGCCGAGCGACGCCAGCGTCATCGCGAGGAGATTGCATGTCGCCGGATGATCCGGCCGCAGGCGTTGCGCTTCCGTCAGCGGCGCGACGGCTTCCTCGATGCGGCCCGCGTCATAAAGAAACTCACCAAACAGGCGTTGCAGTGACGCATCGTCGGGCGCAAGGCGGTGTAAGGCTTGAAAATGAGGTTCGATCGACGCCGTGTGGCCGGTGCGGCGGAGGATTGCCAACAGATCGGCAAACGGATGGTCAGCGTCGCCGCGACCGCTGGCCGCGCGATGCAGCAACCGGGCGGAGTTCTCCGCGTCACCGTTAGCGCCCGCGGCGAGGCCGGACAGCAGCAACGCCTCGGTATCGGTTGGGTCGCGTGCCAACAGGGGCGCGCAACGCGTCGCGACGGCGGAGAAGCGATCGGCTCGCAGTTCCTCGATTGCCTTGGCGAGTACAGCGATGCGTTGCGATGCGGGGTGGGAGGTCATGATGGAGCGTGGCTTCTCGGAGAGCCAACCCATTTTAGAGTAAGGGGATGAAGGAATTCTGAACACCTGACTCTGGGCGGTCGCTACGGCGGGCCCAGTTATCCACCGCTCTTACACCACTCGGGGGGTGTTACCGCAAAGCCGGAATGTCCCCTTCGCGCAAAGTTAGAATGTCCCTTACCCGGCGCTCGCTGGGACCGGCTGATAATATAATGTCGAGCGCGCCACCGTCAGCAGCTAGCATTGCGCAACGACCGGCAGGGCGGGCTCATCCATGGTCTACCGACGCGAGCCGTTCGGAACGGGTCATGGCCCAGACAGTTTGCGAAAGAAATCCCGCTCCACCGTCAGTTGGCCGATTTTCTCACTCAACAACGCCGCCCTGGCCGCCGAACGGCTGCGCGCCTTGGGCGCGACCCGCGTCGCAGTGCTCGACATCGACAGCCACCACGGCAACGGCACGCAGGATATTTTCTGGCACCGGCCCGATGTGCTGTTCGTCTCCCTGCACGGCGATCCCAACCGCTACTATCCCTGGTTCACCGGCTACGCGGCCGAGCGCGGCGGCGGCGTGGGCGAGGGTTTCAACCGGAATTTCCCTCTGCCCATCGGCTCCGGCGACGCCACCTGGCTCGCGGCGCTGGATGACGGCCTGACCGCCATCCGCGGCTTCGCGCCCGACGCGCTGGTGGTCAGCCTGGGCTTCGACGCCTCGGAGCATGAGCCACTGAATGCCCTGGCGGTCACGTCCGACGGCTTCGCCCGCGCCGGAGAACGCATCGGAGCCCTGGGTTTGCCCACCGCGATCGTTCAGGAAGGCGGCTATAACACCGCGCTTCTGGGTCCGCTGTTGGCCCGGTTTCTCGGAGGGTTCGGCCGCTGAGCGGATTTGCCTCCTATGGACCGGGAACGCTCCGCCGTGCTTTCATGTCGATATGAGTGAGACGACATCCGCAACGCCCGGCGATGCGACCGAGCAACGCGGCGCCCCCGATCTGGCCGCGACCGCCCGGTGGCTCGAATCTAAATACGGCTTTGTATCGAATTTGGCGCAAACCCTGGCGCATGCCCCCGACGCGCTGATTCCATGGCTGAACCTGGAGAATTATTGCCGGTTCCAATCGGACCTGACCGAACGCCAACGTATGATCATCGTGCTGATCGCGGTTCGCGACGTGCATTATTGCTGGCCACATTACCGGCCGCTCGCCGGCACGGTGGGGCTGAGCGAGGACCAGATATCTCTCATTCGGCAAGGCCGCGTGCCACAGGATATCGCCGAGGTTGAGCAGGTCGTTTGTCAGATCGCCAACGAGATCGTCGCTGGGCGGCGCGTGCCGCAGGCGATGT
>PLSZ01000675.1 GCA_003164305.1 Acetobacteraceae bacterium | reverse complement strand
CCTATGCGGCTCGACCGTGCCATCGGCCAAAACCGCGTGTGGCCCGGCTGATCCCCCGGTCGAGTTGGGGGATGACGGTGGGGGCGCGGCATAACGGGAAATCAGCCGCCGGAGGACGGGCGGGGCGTGACGGGGCAACCGGCCGGCTGAGGGCCTGCTGGCACTGACGAGAAACCCGACGGGAGATGCCCGACGGGAGATGATTGTCACTCGCCGGGACACTGAATCTTCGCCTCCGGCTTGTGCGGAGGGGCTGGGCGCGCCAAAATTCACTCTCGGACCGGGCCTCAGGCCCGAGGGAGGACCTGGATGACAATGCCACCGACCATCGCCGCCGCGCCGCGGGCCGGGCGCGCTCTGCCAGGGTGGGCGAAACTCGCGCCCGGCCTCGCGCTCTGCATCGTCATCGCCGGGTTGGCGCTGCTGGCGGGGGACGCTGTGCCGCTGGTCGGCGCGCCCCTGTTCGCGATCGCGATCGGCGTGGTGCTGGCGAATACCGCGCGCGACACGTTGCGGCTCAGCACACTGAAACTCGGCGATATCAGCAAACTTTGCCTCAAGACCGGCATCGTCATCCTGGGCGCCAGCCTCGATCTGGGGCAGATCGCGCATACCGGCGGCAATTCGCTGATGTTCCTGGCGATTACCGTGGTCGCCGGACTGGGAACCTCTCTCGTGCTGGGACAATGGTTCGGCATCGACTGGCGGATCCGTTGCCTGATCGGCATGGGCACGACGATTTGCGGCGCCTCGGCGATCGCCGCGCTGGCGCCGGTGATCCGCGCCAAGGCCGAGGAAATCGCTTATGCCGTCACCGTCGTGTTCTTCTTCAACATGATCGCGGTGTTCTTGTTTCCCGTTCTGGGACATCTGTTCGGGCTGTCGGATACCGGCTTCGGCATCTGGACGGGCACCGCGGTGAACGATACCTCGGCCGTGGTAGCGGCGGGGTTCGCGTTCAGTCCGGCGGCCGGCTCGGTGGCGACGATCGTGAAACTGACCCGGACGACATTGATCATTCCGCTGGTGATCGGCTTCGGCCTGGCGTTGCCGTGGCTCGATCCGTCGGCACCGAAACAATCGGTGTCGCTGGCGCGGCGCGTCTATGACTCGTTTCCGGTGTTCATCCTGCTGTTTCTGCTCGCGTCGCTGATCACCACGCTGGGGTTAACCGGAGGCCACGGCGCCGAGATTCAATTGCTGGGGCGTTGGGTGATGGTGGTCGCGCTGGCCGCGGTCGGGCTGGCCGGGCATTGGCGAGCCTTCGCCGGGGCGGGCGCCAGACCGTTGGTGTTGGGCGGACTGACCTGGTTCGCGGTCGCGGCCGCCAGCCTGGTGATGCAGACGTTCACGCATCAGTTGTGAATTCGCGCGCCGTCGATCCGGCGGCACGCTTCGATACAGTGCGCCCACGCTTCGATACAGTGCGCCTTGGAAACGCACCTGTTCGCACCACGAATTCGCCTTGAAGCGGTCCCAGCTTCAGCGTCGAGGTCCAAAGCAGGAGTTCCCTTGAATGTCACGCAAACTTCGCCGTTTCACGCCGATCGTCGCACTGGGTCTCGCCACAATTTTGGGTGGATGCGTCATCGCCCCTGGGCACGGTTATTACGGACCGCACTGGGGTTGGGGCTGGCGCCGCTGACGCGCGCTGAACGGGGGAATCAAAAGAACTTCCCCCGCCCGATAGGGGTCGGGCTCGATCCGAGGATCGGTCCGCTCAGGCACGGTGTCCGACTTTTGACTTCTTTGGCGTGCCGAGAGATCCTCGGGTCGAGCCCGAGGATGACGGGAAAGGCGAGAGATCCTCGGGTCGAGCCCGAGGATGACGGGAAAGGCGAGCGTATTCCTCTTGAGGGGCTGATCCTGATGCAATGGATCAAAGCCCCGCCGAATCCAGTTTCATGATCGCCCGCGCGCAGGCCTGAGCGCGCGGGACCAAACTATCGACGCGCATGAACTCGTCAGGGCTGTGCGCCTTGCCGCCAACCGGACCGACGGCACAAATCGTCGCGGCACCGAGGGCCGCGGTGAAACCGGAATCAGCGCAGCCACCGGTGAACTCGCCGTCGGTCTTGAAGCCCACCTCGGCGGCGGATTGAACGTAAAGCTCGAACAGACGCTTCGCGGCGGGCGATTGGGTCAGGGGCAGGAACTCACCTTTGACAGTCATCTCGGTTTTCGTGCCGGGCAGGAAGCTGCGTTCCATGATCGCGGCGATGCCGGCCATCACGTCGTCGCGATCCGGCGGACTGACGTAGCGCAAATCGATCTGGCCCTCGGCCCATGGCGCGACCGTGTTGACGCTCTGGCCGCCGCCGATGAGGCCGACATTGAGCGTGATGCCACGCGCGAGGTCAGTCAGCGCGTGGATCGCCTGGATCTTGCGGGCGAGTTCCTCGATCGCGCTGATCCCGTCTGAGAAGTTGGCGCCGGAGTGGGCCGCCTTGCCGGTGACGCGGAAGCTCATGAACACGCCGCCTTTGCGGCCGGTGACGACGTTGCCCGAAACACGGCCCGGTTCGCTGTTGAAAACGACGCGGGCGCGGCGGGCTTCCGTTTCGATCACGGCACGGCCTTCCGGGCTGCCGATTTCCTCGTCGCCGGTGAACAGGCAAACCAAAGGCGCGGGTGCGCCGCCGAATTTCGCGAACGCGGCGAGGACGAAACAATTCATCACCAGCCCCGCCTTCATGTCGGCGACGCCCGGCCCATAGGCGATGCCGTCGCGAATGGTGAACGGGCGGCGAGAGACCTCCCCGTCGGGAAACACCGTATCGCGGTGGCCCATCAGGACGATGTTGCCGCCCGCGTTGCCGGTGGGTCCATCCCAGGGCGCCAGCGCGCGCAGGCAGTCGCCGTGCTTTTGTTGAGCGACCGTCTCGACCGGAATGTCGTGGCTGGCCATGAAGCGGCGGACGACATCGCCGACCGCGTCGATGCCAGGCTTGTTGTAGCTGCCGCTGTCGATATCGACCATCTCGCGCAGCATCGCGACCATGGCGTCCTGCTGGGTCGCCAGCCAGGCGGTGATTTCAGATGCGGACATCGGCATGCTCCCGTCGTGCGTGGAGGCGGGCTCATGCCACGATTTTGGCCGGAAGATAAGTTGGTCTGGTTCAGCCGCCGCCACCAACACCGGCTGAATTGCCGATTCCGAAAGCGCGCTGGCGGTCCAGCAACGTCTGAGGCGTCGGCGGGATCGGCTTGCCGTTGAACATGCCATACGCCGGTGCATCGGTCCCGGCGGGTGCGCCGTGTTGCTTCATCAGCGGCACCGTCATGACGTCGCTCATGAGCAGGTCGCGCACGAATGCCCGGTTGCCGTCGTTGGTGTAACAAGCCCAGTGATCGAGACCGGCGACCGGATGGCTGTCTTCTTCCGCGAGCGGATCGATGTTGTAGGGATTGCCGTCCGGCGCGTTACCCGCGGCGAGCCACTGCCGCAACAGAACATTGTCGAGTTGCAGATCGGTCCACCGGTCGTTGCCGCCGAGGCCATCGTAGCCGACCACGCAGGCTCCGATGGTGCCGACGCCGCGAATCGGATCGCAGGCCTGATCGCCGCCCCATTTGAGCACCGAGTCCTTACGGTTCGCGATATTGAAGACGTCGCACTGGCAGCCAATGAAGGTGGCGGCCGCGTCAACGCAATATTCAGCGCCGTCCAGCATGACGATGCGATCCATTGTCCCGGGCAGTCGCGCTCGCGCCAGGCGCATCGCCTGGGTCGTGGTGCGCGTGCCGAGGCTATGCGCCAGGATCCGCACGATCGGAGCGTGCTCGGATACCGCTACCAGAATGCTGGCAAGTGCCCGGGCGGCGCGTGGCGCGAGATCGAAGACGGCGTGTTGATAGGGATTTATCCAGCCGGCGGCCCGGACGTCCGCGAGGGAGCCTATCGAGTTGTAGCAGAAAGCGATCGCGTTCTGACTCTGGTTGCCGCCATTCTGATCGCACTCGCCGACCAGCGGCAGCCAACTCAGGTGATAGTTGACGGTGGGCGGCAGGCCGTAAATCGAAGCGAACGGGCTGTCGGGGGTGGCGGCAGGCGCGCTCGACGGATCGTATTCGAAGCCGTGCACCATGACGATCACCGGATCCCGGCGCGCGCCTCGTTCAGTCAACCATGCCCTGACGTACTGGGCCAACGCGTCCTCGGGGGCGGCGTAGCCGAGTTGATCGCGGGGGTAGCTTTGCAACACGGATTGATCGGCGGCCTGAAGCTGGTCGATGGCGTCGAAGTATTTGAGTGTGAGCATGATATTCCCCCTTTACCCTGTTGGGTGATCCCCGAGCCGGTGCTTGTCGCGCCAGGCCTGAGCTCACGGGCTCAGGGAGAATATCCCCGGTTGTGGGGCAAGCGTTATCGCGGTCGTTTTATCGGGGAAGCGTTAAAAACGCGACCGGCCGGTTCGAAGATAATTCGAACCGGCCGGACAACGCTCAGGTCTGGTTTCAGCCTTCGGAGATCAACCGGCGGCGCGGCGGCCTTCTTTGACGGCCGACTTCTTCGGGTTGACCGACTCATTGATGATCTTGTGCACATCGCGCAAGAACGCGGTGCCTTTCGGCGTGCGCTGCACCAGAACGCTGCGGCGATCCAGGGGATCGACCTTGCGGCGCGCGAGATCAAGTTCACCCAGCCGGTCCAACGCGCGGGTGATCGCTGGCTTCGACACGTTCAACTCAGCCGCCAGACCACGCACCGTGTGGCCACCGTCACGCAGGTAGCACGTCAGGAAGACTCCCAGCTGCCGTGACGACAGGTCAACCCCGTCGCGGCGGACCAATCCGACGACCGTGTCACGTAGGACAGCGATCAATTGGTCCGAACTCGAACTGGCAGAAGCCATCTTTCATCCTTTCTTTTTTAGCGCCAAAACGAAATGGTGGCGCAGCCCCATTGCGATATAATTACGGGGTTTGGCAATGTCAAGCTTCATTACGATAGAAATTCCTTTCGTCAACTCACCGGCAGAACCTTCCGCAATGCTATCGATCACCCATCGAAACCGCCGCGAATCGCTGACACAGCCCAGCGAAAACCGCGCGCATGGTCTGCGCTTCCCCACCTTCCGGCCGTCCTGGCCGGTTCTGATCGTTCCAACCATAAAGATCAAAATGCGCGTGACTGATACAGTCGGATACGAACCGTTTCAAGAACAAAGCAGCAACAATCGCCCCGGCGAACGGTTTGGATGAGATATTGTTAAGGTCGGCGACAGGACTTTTTAACCAATCGTCGTATCCGGGCCAAAGCGGCAAGCGCCACACGGGATCGAAAACAGCAAGACCGGCGCTGCATATTGTCGCCGCCCATGCGTCATCGTCGCAAAAAAGCGCGGGGAGATCAGGACCGAGAGCCACGCGCGCGGCGCCGGTCAATGTCGCGAAATCCAGGAGTATCGATGGTTGCTCCGCCGAAGCGTCCGTCAACAGGTCGCACAAGACCAGCCGGCCCTCGGCGTCGGTATTGCCGACCTCCACCGACAGTCCGCTTCGCGTGCGAATCACGTCGGATGGTCGCATCGCCGCGCCGGACACGGAGTTTTCGACGCAACCGATGCGGGTCACCAGCCGCACCGGCAAATCGGCTTCCATGACCAGACGCGCGACACCCAGCGCCACCGCCGCGCCGCCCATGTCTTTTTTCATTTTCAGCATTCCGGCGGACGGTTTCAGATCGTAACCACCGGTGTCGAAACAAACTCCTTTGCCACATAGTGACACCAGCGGCGCTTCGGCATGGGCCTTACTGCCTTGCCAGCGCAGGATCGCCACGCGCGGCGGCCGGGTGGAGCCGCGGCCGACCGCCGCGACCGTCGGGTAGCCCTCGTCCAGCGCGGTATCTTCGATGATTTCCACCGTCGCGCCGTGGCGGTGGCCGAGAGCGCGGGCGGCCTCCGCCAGTTCGACGGGGCCCAGAAGGTTCGGCGGCGTATTGATCAGGTCGCGCACCATCCAGGCCGCCGCGGCGATCGACCTTGCCTGGGTTTGGTCGCCGGACACGGCCAGTTTGGCGAAAATCCGCTCATTCGGTTTGACGCCGGTGTAACGATAGGCGCCCAGGGCGAAGCCGAGGACGGCGGTGGCGGCGTCGTGGTCGCCGGTCGCGAGGCGCCAGATGGAGCCTTCGGGCAACTGCTCCGGCAACCCGCCGAATACGTGCGGGGAACGGTCGGTTCCCAGACCGAGCACGGCGCCACCGAGACCGCCGGGGCCGGGCAGCAGGCGAAGTTCGCCCGATTTCGCCGCGAAGCCGGTGGCGCGAAGCCAGCGTGAGTCGGAATCGGGCAATCCGGCGAGGAATGCATCCAATGTGGCGGGCCGCGCGGTGTGCAACGGGAGCGCGCCGTCGTCCGTGTCGGTCAGACAGGACAGGACCTGGTCGATCATTCATGACTCCTCAGTCGCGGTTTCAGTGCGCGATGGCCCATGATAGGGCTGACGCGCACGGAAGTGGGAGATGGGGATGGATGACGAACTTGTAACGATGATTGGGGAGATCATCGAGGGGAAGGGGCATCGCCTGTATGGCCTGTCGGCGATCAACCAGCGCGCGCATGCCTTGCAGGCGGCCTGGCTCGCGGAACAGGCCGGTTGCGGCGCCGCTCTGATCACCGCCTGCCTGCTGCACGACATCGGCCACATGGTGCACGATCTGGGCGAAGATCCGGCGAAGGACGGCATCGACGACAAGCATGAGGAACTCGGCCACGCCTGGCTGGCACGCTGGTTCGGCCCCGAGGTGACCGAGCCGGTGCGGCTGCACGTCGCGGCCAAGCGGTTTCTGTGCGGTTCGGAACCCGACTATTTCTCGAAGTTATCGCCCGACAGCGTTCGCAGCCTGGCGTTACAGGGCGGCCCGATGACCGAGGCGGAATGTGCCGCGTACCGGGCCAATCCGCACGCCGAGGCGGCGACGAAGCTGCGCCGCTTCGACGAAGGGGCGAAAGTCAAAAGTCTCGAGACGCCGCCGGTCACGCGTTTCTTGCCATATATCGCGGCTTGCGCGCGGGCCTGACGGTCAGATGGCCGGTTCGGCGGCGACGGTTGGCGCCGTGCGGGCGCAGTGTCCCAAACAGGGCGGTGCCGCATTGGCCTCGAGTGTCGCGACCATGTCGGAGAAACAGCCGAGCACGAACCCCGGCGCGAAGTTGGTGAGAACCGGTCCGTTCGGAGCCGAAGTTTCTTCGTACTCGCTCTCCGGCGCCACGAACATGCGGCTGGCGGAAATCCGCGGGTAGGCGTGCCGGCTCACGACGAAAATATTCGGATAAAGATATTGATGAATGGACATGTCCAGGAAGAGATGTAGCCCCAGATTGGCGATTCCGAGCGCCGAGGAGATTGGCCACATGACCGAATTGACGCTCAGAATATAAAGATTCCGGATTTCGGCCCGAAGCGCGCGCAGCAGTTCGATGGTGTCGTCTGGCGTAATGCGCGCGACGTCGATGGTGACCGCGCCAGGGTGGCGGACCTTGAGTTCAGTCAACGAAACGACCGCGTAACCGGCTTCGATCAGGCCGCGCACCACCGCGTCACGTCCGGGATAGATGTAGCCGGACGATCTCGTATCGAAATGGCAACACACGACGCCGCGCGCCGCGTGCCGGCTGATGTCCGCCAGAATTCCAGTCACCGCCGGGGACATCCGGGCTGGCTCCAGGATGGGCGTGGGCACCGGCCAGCGGACCGGCAGGTTGAACGTCTCCATGACGGAGGTCACGCGATGGAATACGAGGGGATCGACGTCGTAGATCACCGGCAGAATGACAAAATTCTTCGGCACGTCCTTCAGGCAATCGCGGAAGTCGTAATCGATCCAGCGGCGGCCTGGGCGTCCCCGATAGCTGAAGACCGCATCGATGTAGCGGTTGGTCCGCAGCATCTGCCCGACCAGAGGGGAGTTCACGGCGTCGCCGCTGGACGAGGCGTAAGCGTAAATCAGCAGGCCGGGGAAGGCGAGCCGCAGGGCCTCGATCGCCGGGGTAGCGAAAAGATAGTCTCCGAGCCCCATGAAGAAGATCAGCGCCAGGCCATCCACCTGCCTGGAGCGGCGGATTCGTGTGATATCGTAATAAGGTGTACCGCCGAACGCCGCGCGGGTGAAGACGTCGCCGGAGGCGTAACGGTTCAACCGGCGGCGCGTTAAGGCGCGAATACGTTGATGGACGACGCACAATAACGTGCCCGGCGGCGCCGCGTGAATGCCGATGCGATAGTATAGCCGCCTGAGCCAGCCGGAGCGAAGTTTCATGCGCGGTGGCCTTCGGCGTAGATCGCGGTGTGGATATTGTCGTGGACGCGCCCGCCGATCATGAGTTTCCCGCGAAGCTCGTCTTCCGGCGCGCCCTCGACGAGTTTTCTGGGCAGCCCCCATTTGAACATCAGCGCATCCAGGCTTTCGGGGGAGAAATAATGCAAATGCTCGCCCGGCTTGTAGTGACGCCAGCGTCCTGGGCTATCCAGGAGAAAATACGGGACCGCCGGCAGGGAAACGATCGCGTTCGCCGCGCGCAGGCCGGACAGCGCGCCGAATTGAGGAAAATGCTCAAGCGAATCGAAGAAGCAGATCAGGTCGAAAACGATCGTGGTATCGACATCGACGGTTGGAACGCCGAAGTCCTCGCCATGGACGTCGATGCCGTGGACCCGCATGCCATGCCGGCGGGCATGTTTCAGGAACGAACCGTTGCCATAACCGACGTCCAGAACGTGGCTGCCGGCCGGCAATCGCAGCCAGCGTTGAATAAAAGCCCAGCGGAGGGCGGACATCTGGTGGTGGGGACGCCGGTCGTATTGGTGGGCGTAGTCCGCGTCGTACACGGCCGACACGCGGAGATCGGATTGGAAGATATGCCGGCAGCGCGGGCAATGGCTGAGGTTATTTTGTCGTAATGATATGTCGCGCGACTCGCATACCGGACAGGCGGCGGCGAGCGTTCCCTGGGGTTCGCCGCCGGGGAAACAACCGATCGCGTCGTCGGCCAGAGCGGCTCGGATGGCGCTCTCTTCCCAGGCCGACGTCATGAGCTTCGAGATTTTCAGGGGATTTCCTCATGCGTGGCGTGTTGAGAACGACGACGCTGATCGCTTGGATGTTGCAACGATCTCTCCTATACCGAGAACACGTGGCCTTGCAGCGCGGCGGCGCTCGAGACGTCGAGGAACGTGATCCGTGTGCTGTCGGACAGCGTGATCGTGGTGGCGCCGGCGGCGGAGGTGGCGGAGTTCAACGCGGTGGCGGCGGCCGGGACGCCGTAGCCGGACAGGATGACGCTGTCGGAGGCGTTGAAGTCGGTGATCATGTCGCGCGGCGCGCTGCCGGCGACGACGGATTTGTAGAACACGAACTCATTGCCGCCGCCGCCGCCGGTGAAGGTATCGGCGCCGGTACCGGCGAACAGGCTGTCGGCTCCGGCGCCACCGATCAGCAGATCGCCGCCCGACGGATCGATGCCGCCATCGATGATGGCGCCGGTGTCCGACCCGGCGGCGGTGAGCGTCTCGTTGCCAGACCCGGCCTGGTAGGTCGCGAGGCCGGCACCGCTGACGAACGTGATGATCCCTCCGGCGCCGCCGTAGAGCGTTGTCGCTCCGGCGCCGCCGGTCACCGTGGTCGCGCCGGACCCACCGAACACCGTCGCGCCCCCGGCCCCGCCGACGAACGACAGAGCGCCGCCGCCGCCGACCACCACCGCGCCGCTTCCCGCCACCGTCACACGCGTATTTCCGGGCCCGCCGGAGATCGTGTCGCCGGTGCCGAGATCATCGACCGTCAGTGGGCCGGTGCCCCCGAATACGCGCGCTCCGGCACCCGCCAGGGTCAAGGCGGACGCGCCGGAGCCAAGACCGAAGACGGCGCCCGTTGCCGCCGCGGTAACGTCGGCGGTGAGGCTTCCGACGCCGCCGTACAGCGTCGCGCCGGCACCCTCGATGGTGACCGACGCGGGTCCGCCGCCAGTGCCGATCAGCGCGAAGTCGCCGGTCACATCGATGCTGAGGCTGCCGGAGCCCCCATAGACCGACGCGTGAGCGCCGCCGATGGTCAGTGTCGCGTTGCCGGCGCCGGTGCCGATCGCGACGGCCGAGGCGATGCTGGTCATCGCGACGGACAGCGTGCCGGCGCCGCCGAACACGCTGGAGGCACCGCCGCTCAGCGTGACGGAGAGATCGCCGGTGAGGCCTCCGATGGCGTCGCCGGTGCCGGAGTCGAGGATGCTGGCGATGCCGGTACCGCCATACAGGGCGGCTCCGCTGCCGCCCAGAGTGACGTTCGAGATGCCGGAGCCGAGGCCAATTGTGTTGGAGGTGCCGCTGTCGATGATGGCCGGGTCGCCGGCGCCGCCGAACACGGTGTCGCCGGTTCCCGAAGCGCTGACAGTGGTCTGGCCGTTGGCGCCGGCCACGTCGCGCGCGCCGCTGACGGCCAGGAGGTTGGCGCCAGCTCCACTGAGGATGGTGTCGGCGGCGGCGCTCGCGGTCAGGGTGTCGTTGCCGGTGTTGCCGACCAGCAGCGCGCCGCCCCCCACCGAGTCCGAGAGGGTGGCGTTGGCGGTGCCGCCGAGGAACTCCGCCTGATAGCCGGTGGGCAAGGTGTAGACGGCGCCGGACGCGGGCTGGGTGATCGCCGCCTGGTTGGTCTGGTCGGGGATTGGCGCGGCGAACCGGGTGCCGTCCGCGCTGACGGAAATCGCGTCGTTGCCGGTGGGCGTGTTGGCGAGGCCCAGTACCTGCTGTACCGAGGTGACGCTGATGCTGCTGTTGCCGGCGGTGCCTCCGGGCCCGGTGGCGGCGATGGTAAAGCCGGTGGCGCTGACGAAGCCGTCGGCGGGGGGCGCGGGGGTAAAAGTCAGCGCGTCGAGCGCGGCGGTCACGGCGTCCGGCGCGCCGCTGATGGTGTAAACGCCGGTCATCGCGTTGAAGCCGCCGCCGCCGAGGTTCGACAGGGTGCCGCCCGCCGCGTTGGACAGGGTCACGGTCACCGTATCGGTGTGGCCGACATCTGGATCGGTGACGATCACGCCGGCGAACGGGGTATTTTCGAGTTCGTCAGGGACGCCGGCGTTCACCACCGTGCGCGTGATTTCCGGGGCGTCATTGACGGCGGTGGAGACCAGGGTGGTGGTGCTGTCGCTGGTGGTACCTCCGGCGGTGTCGATGGCGGCGATGGTAAAGGTGGTGGTGACCGCGCTCCCGGGCGCGACCTGATGCGCGGTTGGGGTGAACACAAGGGCGTCCACCGCGGCTGAGACGGCCGCGTCGCCGCCGGTGACACTATAGACACCGGTTGCGCTGACGTAGGTGCCGGCGCCGAAGTTAGATAGTGAGCCGTTGAGATGGTTCGACAGCGTGACGGTCACCGTCTCGGTCTGGCCGGCGTCCACGTCGGCGATCGATACGGTGGTGAAGGGGACGATCGTGGTTTCGTCGGTCACGCTCTGGCCGGATTTCGTCCCGCCGATCGACGGGGGATCGTTGACCGCGGTGGCGATTACCGTGGTGGCCGCGTCCGTCGTGGGTGTCACGGCGATGCCGTCGGTGACGGACAGCAGCATCGCGGTGGTGACCGCCGCGCCTGGCACCACCTGATGCGCGGGCGGGGTGAACACCAGCGCGTCCAGTTCGGCCGTCGCCGTGGCGGGTGAGTTGGTGGTCAGCACGTAGGTGCCAGCGCCGGTGTGGGTCAGTCCGGTACCGGACAGCGTGCCGTTGACGTCGGATGCGAAGCCGCTCGCTTGCAGGGTGACGGTGATGGTTTCGCTCGCGCCGAGGTCGGGGTCGGCGATGGTTGTCAGCGCGAAAGGCGCGATGGTGGTTTCGTCGGTGACGGTTTGGGCGGATTTTGTGCCGGCGATGGCTGGCGGATCGTTGACCGCGGTCACGCCGACCGTGGTGGCGCTGTTGCTGGCGGTGCCTCCGGCGGTGTCGGTGGCGGCGATGGCGAAGGTCGTGGTGACGGATGCGCCCGGCGCGGTTTGGTGCGCGGTTGGCGTGAACACCAGGCCATCGACGGCGGAGGTGACCGCGGCGTCGGTGCCGGTGACGGCGTAGACGCCGGTGCTGGCGATGTAGGTGCCGGTCGCGATATTCGACAGCGTGCCGTTGGTGTTGTTGGACAAGGTGATCGTCACGGTCTCGGTTTGACCGCAGTCGATGTCGCCGATCGTCACGTTCGCGAATGGCGAGAGATACGCGTTGTCGGCGACAGCCTGGCCGGAGTTCGTGCCGCCGATGACCGGCGGATCGTTGATCGCCGTCGCGGCGACGGTGGTTGAGGTGTTGGAACTGGTGCCTCCGGCGGTGTCGGTGGCGAAGATGGCGAAGGTCGTTGTGACGGATGCGCCTGGCGCCACCTGGTGCGCGGTCGGCGTGAAGCTCAGGCCATCGACCGCGGCCGTGACGGCGGCGTCGGTGCCAGTGACGGAGTAGACGCCGGTGGAACTGTTGTAGTTACCGCCACCACCATTCGACAGCGCGCCGCTGGCGTGGTCCGACAGGGTGATGGTTACTGTCTCGGTCTGGCCGGCGTCCACGTCGCCGATCGAAACATTCGCGAACGGTGAAATTGTCGTCTCGTCGGTGACGGCCTGGGCGGGCTTCGTGCCGCCGATCACCGGCGCGTCGTTCGCCGCGGTCGCGCCAACAGTGGTGGTGCTGTTGCCGCTGCTGGCGCCGGCGGTGTCGGTGGCGGCGATGCTGAAGGTCGTGGTGACGGAGGCGCCTGGCACCACCTGGTGCGCGGCCGGAGTGAACACAAGGCCATCCACCGCGGCCGTCACGGCGGCGTCGGTGCCGGTGACGCTGTAGACACCGGTGGAGGCGCTGTAGCCGCCGGCGCCATCGTTTGACAGCGTTCCGTTGGCGTGGTTCGACAAAGTGATTGTCACCGTCTCGGTCTGGCCGAAGTCGATGTCGTTGATCGTTACGCCCGAGAATGGGGAGATCGTCGTTTCGTCGGTCACGGTTTGTCCGGATCGCGTGCCGCCGATCGCCGGCGGGTCGTTGACCGCGGTCGCGACAACCGTCGTGGTGGCGTTGCCGTTGGTGGCTCCGGCGGTATCGGTGGCGACGATGGTGAAGATCGTGGTGACGGACGCCCCGGGCGCCACCTGATGCGCGGTTGGCGTGAATACCAGGCCGTCCACCGCGGCCGTGACGCCGGCATCGGTGCCGGTGACACTGTAGACACCGGTTGAACCGTTGTAGCCGCCAACGCCAAAATCCGACAGCGTGCCGTTGGCGTGATTGGACAGTGTGACCGTCACGGTCTCGGTCTGGCCGAAATCGGCGTCGCCGATCGTTACGCCTGAGAACGGCGCGGCCGCCGCCTCGTCGGTAACGCTTTGTCCGGATTTCGCCTCGCCGATGGACGGCGGGTCGTTGACCGCGGTCGCGACGACGGTCGTGCCGCTGTTGGAAGTGGTGCCTCCGGCGGTATCGGTCGCGCGGATGGTGAACGTCGTGACGACCGCGTTGCCCGGCGCGATCTGGTGCGCGGTTGGGGTGAACACGAGACCGTCCATGGCGGAGGTGACCGCGGCATCGGTCCCGCTCACGGCATAGACGCCGGTGGAGCCGTTGAAGTTCCCGATCCCCACATTCGACAGCGCGCCGTTGGCGGCGTTCGACAGGGTGATCGTCACGGTCTCGGTCTGACCGAAATCCACTTCGCCGACCGAGACGTTCGAGAACGGAGAGTCGCTCGCCTCGTCGGTCACGGCTTGCGCGGATCGCGAGCCGCCGATGGCCGGTGGATCGTTGACCGCCGTCGCGCTGACGGTGGTGGTCTCGTTGCTGGCGGTGCCCCCGGCGGTGTCGGTCGCGGCGATGGTGAAAATGGTGGTGGTGGTGTCGCCTGGCGCCACCTGATGCGTGGTGGGGGTGAAGACCAGGCCCTCCACCGCCGTCGTGACCGCTGAGTCCGCGCCGGTGACGCTATAGACGCCGGTGCCGGGTGTGTAAGCGCCGGTCACGAAACCCGAGAGCGCGCCGTTGCCCAGGTTGGACAAAGTGATCGTCACCGTCTCGGTCTGGCCGGCGTCCACGTCGCCGATCGAGACGCTCGAAAATGGCGAGATCGTTGCCTCGTCGGTGGCGGACTGGCCGGCGGTGGCGCCGCCGATCGCCGGCGCATCGTTCACCGCGGTCGCGATTATCGTCGTCGCGGTATCCGTGGTCGGTGTGCCGGCGATCCCATCGGTGACCGACAACGCCATCGCGGTGGCGACGGTGCCGCCCGGCGGAACCTGGTGTGCCGAAGGCGTGAACGTCAGCGCGTCCAGCTCCGACGTGACGCCGTCAGGCGACCCGGTCGTCAGCGTGTAGATTCCGACGCCGGTTTTGGTCAGGCCGGTGCCGGACAAGGTCCCGTCGGCGTCGCTGGCCAGGTTGCCGGATGTCAGGGTGATGGTCACGGTCTCGGTGGCACCCACGTCCGGGTCGGCGATGCTCACGGCCGAAAATGGTTGAACGGTCGCCTCGTCGATGACGCTTTGGCCGGATTTCGTGCCGCCGACCGTCGGCGGATCGTTCGCCGCCGTCGCCAGCACGCTGGTGGCGCTGTTGGTGGTGCCGACCCCGATGTTGTCGAGCACCGTCAGGGTGAACGTCGTCGCGACGGACGCTCCGGGCGTCACCTGATGCGCGGTGGGTGCGAACGCCAGGCCCTGGAGCGCGGTGCTGACCGAGGCGGGCGTGCCGCTGACGGTGTAGGTGCCGTTGTTGACCGAGCCGCCGGCGAGATCGGACAGCACCCCGTTCCCGGGGTCGGAGAGAACGACCGTCACGGTCTCGGTCTGGTTCGGGTTCGCGTCAGTGACCGACAGGGTCGCGAACGGGTGGATCGTGCCCGAATCCAACGCGGGCTGGCCCGATGCCGTGCCTCCGATAAGCGGCGGCGGCGCCAGCGTCACGTCGGTGCCGCCGTTCCCATCCGGCGTGTGCGCCAACGCCAGGCCGCCGAAATTCCGCGAGGTGTCGAGCTGCACCGACGCCAGCACGCTGGTTCCGGTACTCACGGTCAGGTGGTCGTCCACGGCGATCTGGACCGTCAGGCTGCCGCCGTTGGCGATGGTGGTGAAGTCGAAGGTGTCGTCGACCGGCAGGCCGAGCACCGTGGCGGAGAAATTGGCCGGCGTGGCGATGGCCAGCGTGCCGGACCCGGTGGCGAAGGACACGTTCTGGCTGCCGCCGATCGGCCCCAGCGCCAGGAACGCGGCGCCGCCGCCGATGACGATGGTGCCGGCGCCGGACACCGTGCCGCTGGCCGTCAGCGTGCCGAGGTCCGTGATCATTCCGGCGTTGGCCAGCGTGGCGCCGGCCGCCAGGGTGTTCGCGCCGGACCAGGTCCAGCCCGCTCCGGGATCGACCGCGATGGTGCCGAAGCCGGCGAAGCTGGTGCCGATCCCCGCGATGGTGCCGGCGGAAACGGCCGAGGTCAGCTCCAGCGTTGTACTGGCGGCGGAGGTGCTGGCCAGGACGGTGCCGTCGAATACCCCACGCGGGATGTCGATGACCTGGTCGGCCAGGGTGCCGCTGAACGCGACCGCGGTGCCGTCGGTGGCGCTGATCGTGCCGGCGTTGCTGACCGTGCCGCCCGCATCCTGGACGACGCCGGCGCCGACCGAGCCGGTGGCGATGATTTTTCCGCTGTTGATGACCGTTCCGCCGTTGTGCAGGGACACGCCGACGGCGCCGGCGATGGTGCCGCTGGCGGTGTTGGTCAGCGCGTCGCCCGTCGCGTACAGGTCGATACCGGGCGCATTGCCGCTGGTGACCCGGCCGGCGTTGACCATGCTACCGGCGCCGCCGCTGTCGAGCCTGATGCCTCCGCCGACCGCCGAGATGAGGCCGGTGGCGGCGTTGCTGACATAACCCCCCGAGCCCAGGGAAATACCCACGGCGCCGGAGGCGGTGATGGTGCCGGAGTTGATCGCGGTGCCGGCGAGGCGCAGCACGATCCCGACGCCGGCGGCGATGTGGCCGGCGTTGGTCGCGGAGCCGGTACCGGTTGGGCCGAGATAGACGCCGATCCCGGTCGTGGCGGCGGCGGAGATCGTTCCGCCGGCGGCGTTGCTGACAAAGCCTCCGCCCCGCAGCCAGATGCCGTATATCGCGGTGCCGGAGACGGCGCCGCTGTTGCTCACGGTGCCGGCGCTTCGCAGCACGATACCGTAGGTTCCGGACACGGACCCGGCGTTGGCCAGCGTCCAGGCGGTGGCGCTGGTGGTGCCGGTGATCCCGAAGCCGCCGGTGTTGGTGACCAGGCCCGTGGCTGTCACCTTGCCCGAGGAGGTCAACAGGGTCACGGCCGACGCATAGGTGCCGAAGATCGACGACACGATGACGTCGGTGCCGCCGGTCCCATCCGGCTTCAGCGAGAAATCGCCGCTGCTGAGGCTGGTGCCGGCGATGATCGTGCCGAGCGCCGTGGTGCCGTTCAGCAGGGTCAGGGTGCCGCTGGTCACCGTCTCCGAGGTGGCGAGGATGCCGGTCTGGTCGATGGTCTGGCCGTAGGCGAGATCGGCCTGCTCGGTGATGAAGACGCCGCCGGCGCCGTCGCTGACGACGTTGAACTGGCCGGACGTGAAGCTGCCCTGGATCGCCAGCGTCGCCGTCGCGCTGGTCCCCTGGCTCAGCACCAGCGCGTTGGTCGTGAAGGTTTTCCCGGTCGCGGCGAAACCGGTCAGGTCGATGGTGTCGCCGAAGGTGAAGCCGCCAATGCCCAGAGCGCCCAGACCGCTGGCGGAGGCATTGCCCGTGACCGTCCATCGCGCGCCCGGGTCTAAGGTCAGCGAGGTGAAATTGTCGATGTATGTGCCGAGGCCGGAGATCGTGCCGGCGGAAGCTCCCGACGCCAGTTGCAGGGTCGAGGTGCCGGTGGTGATGACGGTGCCGGTGAAGACTCCACCGGGATGATCGATCAGGAGGTTGGTGGCGCCGCCGAACGCGACCGCGGTGCCGCTCATGCCGGCGTTGGACTGGATGGTGCCGGCGTTGGTGACGGTGCCGTCGCCGTCGATCTGGACGGCGTGATAGGCGTTGATCAGCGACGCCGAGCCCAGATTGGCGACGTAGCCGGCGCCGGCGATGGTGATGCCCCAGTAGTTGGGTTCGAATATGTTGCCGCCGCCCGAGATGGTCCCGCGGTTCACGACCGTTCCGGTGCCGCTGAAGATAATGCCGAAGCCGCCAGCTTCGATCTCGGCTCCGGTCGCGCCGCTGGGTCCGTTGTTGACCGTGCCGTTGACCATGACCACGGCGTTGCCGCCGGGAAAGCCGAACACGGTGCCGTAATTCGTCACCGTGCTGAAGCTGGCCGACTGGATATGAATGCCGCCCCGGTAGCCGCCGATATACGCGGCGGTCGCGCCGGATTGTCCGTTGGTGATGGTTCCGCCCGCGGCCAGGACGATCCCGTAACCGCCGAAGGCGGTATTGGAGGCGGCGACGCGGCCCAGATTGGATACCTCCGCCGCGCCGCCGCTCGCGATCATGCCGTACTGGTAGCCATAGATGACCGCCGTCGCGGCGTTGGTGATCGTGCCCCCGCCGGCGAAACTGACGCCGAAGCTGCTGCCATGACCGGTTTCGCTGATCAGGCCCTGGTTGATCACGGTCCAGGCGGTACCGGTCGCTCCCTGGAGACCGGTGGCGTTGGCCACCGTGCCGCTGATCGTCGCGGTCCCGGCGACGGTCGCCGGCAATGTCGATAGCGTGACGCCGCTGGCATAGCTGCCGAACACCGTGGACAGGATGATTTTGGTGCCGCCGTTGCCGTCCGAGGCCAGCGTGAAGTCGCCGCTGCTCAGGCTGGTGCCGACGGCGACCGTTCCGACGGCGGTCACGCCGTTGAACAAGGTCAGCGTGCCGTTGGCGACGGTTTCCGATTGGGCGACGATGCCTCCGGCGTCGATCGTGGCGCCATAGAGGAAGTCGGGGTTCAGGCTGATGTCGGTGCCGCTGGTGCCGTCGCTGACGACGTTGAAGTCGCTGGAGGCGAAGCTGCCCTGGATCGCCAGCGTGGCATGGTTGGTGCCGCCGCTGTCCGACAGCACCAGTGTGTTGCTGGCCCAGGTGGCGGTGCTGGCGGCGAAATCGGTGAGGTCGATGGTGTCGCCGTTGGCGAAGCCGGCGATGCCGCCGAATGTTGTCAGGCCGCTGCCCAGGGCGTTGCCGCCGACCGTCCAGCGCGCTCCGCTGTCGAACACCAACGACGTGAAGTTGACGATCGAGGTACCGAAGCCCACCAGCGTGCCGGCGCCACTCGTCAGTTCCATCACCGCCGTGCCGCCGGTACCGCCAAACAGCGTGCCGACGAACACGCCACCGGGTTCGTCGATCAGGCGGGCATTACCGCCGACGAATTTCACCGCCACTCCGAAAGGGCCCAGGGTCGAGCGGATGGTGCCGGAATTTGTGACGGTGCCGTCGGTGCCGATGGACACGGCGGCGTAGCCCTGGATCACCGCCGCGGCGCCGAGGTTACTGACGCCGCCCGCGCCTTGCAGGGCGACGCCGTAGGCACCGCTTTGGGATTGGGTGGCGACGATGGTTGCGTTGTTGACCACGGTCCCCTGGCCATCGGAAACGCCGTAGCGGCCGCCTTGGATCAGCGCGGCGGTGGCTCCACCCTGGCCGTTGAACACGGTGCCGGCGTTGCTCAGCAGCACGGCGGTGCTCGCGGTGCCGGAACCGATCACCGTGCCGTAATTGGCCATTGTGCCGAGGGCGTTCGTGGCCTCGACGGCCTTGAACGCGACGCCGTAATAGCCGTCGATCGATGCCGTGCTGGCGCCTGATTGGCCGTTGGCCACGAGGCCGCCGTTGCGCAGGTAGACGCCGTAGCCGGCCGGCCCGGAGACCGTGGCGGCGACGTGGCCGAAGTTGCCGACCGTCGCGCCGGTGCCGCGCAGTTTCACGCCCATGTCGGTGCCGGCGATCGAGGCGCCCGCCGCGTTGCCGACATTGCCCGCGGCGGCGAAATAGACGGCGATCGCGGACGTGGACGTGATCGTGGCCTGATTGGCCAGCGTGTCGGTGCCTCCCGCGCTGATGCCGTAGACGTAAGCGGCGGAGATGACGCCCCCCACGAGATTGGTCAGCGCGCCGCCGCTGAGCCGCAACCGGTTGCCGCCGATCGCGCCCTGGTTCGCCAGCGTGCCCTCGTCGGTGAACGTGCCGGAATTCACGAGGCTGCCGCTGACGGTGTTGGTGCCGGCCAGCACCCAGGACGCGCCGGTGTCGATCGTGGTTCTGGAGAAGTCGATGTATTCGGCGCCGATGCCGGCGATCGTCCCGGTGCCGGAGGCGGAGACAAGCTCCAACGTGCTGATCGAGGTCGCGCCGATCGTGTTACCGCCGTCGGAGACGCCGGTGAACATGGCACCGGGGACGATCGCGAGACGACTGGTGAAGCCGGCGGCGAAGGACACCGCTCCGCCGCCGCCGCCGATCGTGCCACCTGATTGGTTGGTGATCTGGCCTCCGGCGGCCAGATCGATGCCGAAGCCAGGGAACGAGCCGCCGCCGATGCTGCCGGCGTTCACCACCGTCACCGCGACTGTTTCGGCGTAGACCCCGCGGCCCCCGGTGATCGTGCCGCCGGTCTGGTTGCTGACCAGGCCCCCCGCGGCGAGGTAAACTCCCGCGCCTTGGGCCGAATTGCCGAGGATGACGCCAGTATTGACGACCGTGACGGCGACAGATCCGGCGAAAATGCCGTCGTCGCCGTTGATCTGGCCGCCGGTTTGGTTGGAGACGGTGCCTCCGCCGTCCAGTTGCAGGCCGTTGCTGGCGGTCGGATCGCCGGAGATGCCGCCCGTGTTCACGACGGTGACAACGCCGGCCTTATCGTAGATCCCGTTGAAGCCGCTGATCGTGCCGGTCGTCATGTTGCTGATCAGGCCGCCGGCGTTGAGCACGATGCCGCCGCGGACGCCGGTGATGCCGCCTGTGTTCACCACCGTGGCGGGCGCGAGGGACGCGCTGATTCCGTAGAAGCCGCCGATCGCGCCGCCGTCGCCGTTATCGACGGCGACGGCGGCATGGAGCGCGATGCCGGCCCGCGCTCCGCCGACCAAGCCGGTATTGAAGATGAAACCGCCGGCGCCGGCGAAGCTGATGCCGTAGCTGCTGGTGCCGGTCTCGCTGACGCCGCCGAAATTACTCAGGGCCCACGCTGTGCCGGTGGGCCCATTGACGCCGATGGCGCTGGAGAGCGAACCGGCGATAACGGCGGTGCTGGCGATGGTCGCCGGGTTGGTCAGCAACGTGACGTTGCTGGCGTAACTGCCGAACACCGTGGACAGGATGACGTCGGTGCCGCCCGAGCCGTCCGCGCCGAGCCTGAAATCCGAACTGTTCAGGCTGGTGCCGACGTTGATCGTGCCGGCCAGGGAGGTGCCGGCGCGCAAGCTCATGATGCCCGCGGTGACGGTTTCAGACGAAGCGACGATGCCGGCCGCGTCGATCGTCTGGCCGTAGATCAGAATGGGCGCGGCGGCGACGGCCAGGGTGCTGGTGGCGCTGGCGCTGGCGGCCACGCCGTCGTTCACCGTCCAACTGACGGCGCGGCTGGTGTGGACGCCGCCGCCGGTCGGATCGCCGGAGGAAAAGCTGTAGGCGATCGACCTCAGCGCCGCGGTCCATTGCGCCAATGTCGCGGTGGCTCCGCTGGAGGTCAGGGTCAGGGTGCCGCTGGTGTCGGCGCCGGCGATGTTGCCGAAGGTGGTGCTGCTGGTGTTGGTGAAACTGAGAATGTCACCGGAAAGGAAGCCACCAACGGTCACCGTGGCGCTGGCGAGCACGGCGCTGTCGGGATCGGCGAGGATCAACGTGGGATCGAGCGTCACCGCGGACCCGCCGGCGGTGAACGACACGGTGCCTCCAGCGGTCACGGCCGGCGCGGCGTGGATGGCGGTCAGCGTGCTGGTGCCGGTGGCGCTTTGGCTGACCCCGTCGTTGATCGACCAGTCGATCGTGCGGGACGTGTGGCCGCCGCCGCCGGTCGGATCGCCGTTGGCGGGATTGAAACTGTAGGCGACCGAGCGCAGCGCCGCCTGATAGTCCGCCAGCGTGTCGGCGCCGCTGAGCGTCAGCACGCCGGTCAGGGTATTGTAGCTGCTGGTGATCGGCAGCCCTGTGGTGTTCGCCGACAGGATGTCGCCGGCGATGAAGCCAACAAGGCTGACCGTGCCACTGTTGAGCAGGCCGCCGCTGTCCGGATCGCTGAGGGTCAGCGTGCCGTCCAATGTCTCGGCGCTGCCTCCACCGGTGAAGCTGACGGTGCCGGCGGTGGACAGGCTCGGCGCGGCATGCACCAGGTTCAGTTTGCTGATGACCGAGGTGCTGCTGTTGCTGATGTCGCTGACGACCCAGGCGATCGTCCGGCTGGTCTCGGTGCCGCCGCCGGTCGGGTCGCCGTTGGCGGGGTTGAAGCTGTAGGTGATCGAGTCGAGCGCGGTCTGGTAATTGGCCACCGTCGCGGTGCCGGACAGGGTCAGGGTGCCCGATGAGAATACGGCGGAAATGCCGTTCTGGGTGGTGAAGTGAAGGGTGTCGCCGGTGAGGAAGCTGCCCATCGTCACGATGGCGCCCAGAATGTTCGCGCTGGACGCGTCGGTGACGGTCAGGCTGCTGTCGAGCGCGATCGCGCCGCCGCCGCCGGTGAACGCGACCGTGGCGCCGGCGACCACGGTGGGCGGGGAAGCGACGACGCTGCCGCTGTTCCACGACACATCGGCGAACGGCGTCACCACGAGCGGCTGACCACCGGCGCCGCCCGGCACGGTCAATGTGCCAAGGCTCGACGCGCCGGTGATCTCCCCCAGGCCGGTGCCATTGTTGTTGTAGAATACCGTGCTGCCCATCAGCAGAAAGTCGGAGCCGCCGAAATTCGTCTTCAGGATGGTGCCGGCGCCGCCGGTGCTGGAATACAGGTCCTGTTGCTGGTTTGAGGGATTGTCCGCGACGAAGTACAGCGCGCCGTTATACACGACCGGCGCGAAACTCTGCGCCCCCAGGCTCGCGAGCACGAGAGCCACCGCGTTCGTCGTGCCGACACTGTAAACGCCGTTGTTTTCCGACAGGAAGAACAGGTGATTGTTCGAAACAATCAGATCCTCGCCGCCGGCGTTATTGTAGAGGTATTCGGCGGCGTTGGTCCCGCCGCTCTCGTTGATCGCGGCGTTGGCGAGCGAGCCGGTGGAGGTGATCTCATAAACCGTTTGTTGGCCGGAACCAAAATACAGGCTGCCGTTGAAGGCGATCAACGGTCCCTGGATGGCGCCCGCCGCGAGGCCGCCGCTGTTCGCGGTCGAGGTCGGGTGCGAATTGTAGATCTCCACGGCGCTTGTGCCGTTGTAGGAATAGATCGCCTCGGCGTGGGTGACGCTGTCGGTGGCTTCGAAATACAGCGTGCCGTTGAGGGTGACGAAGTCCCCCGGGTCGTAGCCGCCGCGCGGCACCGTGGGTTGGGTGATCAGGCCGGTGCCTGGGCTGAAAATCGCCAGGGTCGCGAGGTCGTAGGCACCGCCGTCCGCGCCAGCCGTCACGTTGCCCTGGGAGAAGATCAGGTTGCCGCCGTAGGAAACCATCGGGTCCGGCGCCACCGGGTTGTTCCCGTCCACCGCGGTATCGACGTAATTCGAGGAACTGGTGACCTGCGCTACCGTGGTTCCGTCATAGCTCCAGATCGCTGAGGTCAGGTCGGTGCTGTCGGCCGACGCGAAATACACTTTGGTGCCGTTGACGACGGCGGAGATCGGGTTGTCCAGCAACGGGTCCGGCAGGAAGCCCGGCATCGACGCGGTGGTGGCCAGTTTGATGACGGTCGTGCCCGCGGTGGCGAACAGCGTGCCTCCATCGCTGCTGATGAACAGGAGATTTTGCGGCGAACTGGAGACGCCCGAGGTGATAACGACCGCGCCGTCCGGGGTGGGCAGTTGGGCGGATGCCGCGCCGGTGCCGGTCGGGTCAGAGCGACCAGAGAGGGTGCTGGCGATCGCCGCGCTGGGAAGGTCCGCGGCAGGGGAGCGCGCCGCCGGTATTCCCCCTCCGGTGAAGGGCCCGGTTACCGCGATCGTACCGGCATTGACGCCGGGATCCCAATTGGAAACGCCGGGCGGTTGGGCGGCATGGATCGGAGCCAGCAAGGTCGTTGGACCCGTCAGGGCCTCGGCGCCGAGCGTCCGGGCGGGCTGAACCTTGGTGGCCTGATGCGATGCGACCGTCGCGACCTCGGCGGCCTGGCCGGAGGCGATCTGGGTCACGCCGGCGGGTGGCGTCAGGAACCGCGGCCAGATCCCACCATCCGTCACGAGGGCCGGATCGATGTCGGGTGGGCCGTCGATGCTCGTGGCGGCGAACGCGTTGGCGAAACTCGCTGCCCGGCCGATACGATTGGTCATGGATCGGCTGGCCCCTCCTGGAGACAAATAACAACTATGAGTTGTATATCATGACAGCGCATAGGGCCGTGCACAAGTTGTCTTTTCGGATATTACCGGGAATATCAGCCGCTTGCTTCAGATTGAGCACACCTTAGGGTTGTGTTAACCTGTGCGCACAAAGAGCACTGCCTTCGCGGTACCGGCGGGGTCTCGCGCGACTGGAACTGGGCGACGACTGCCGTTCGGGTTCTGAGCAAACCTCTCGAGGTTCGCGCCCAACTATAAGGCTAAACAGAAACTACTTCCTCT
>PLSZ01000122.1 GCA_003164305.1 Acetobacteraceae bacterium | reverse complement strand
CAAGCCGAGCCATGACGTGGGTCAATGTTTCGGACGCCTGGTATTATCCCTTCAACGCCGCCACCACATCCCGCATCACGCCCGCCCAATCTCCCGGCGTCGCCTGCCGGAACAGCCGAGCAGTCGGATACCACGGGCTATCAGTGAGCCCACGCAACCACCGCCAGCATTGATCGTTCCGGTTCAGCACCCAAACCGGCTTGCCAAGCGCGCCGGCCAGATGCACCACCGACGTATCGACGCTGATCACCAGGTCCAACGCCTCGATCAGCGCGGCCGTGTCGGCATAATCATCCAGTTCGTCCGTCCGGTCATGCAGCGGCATCCCCGCCGGAGGTGTCCGCGCCTGCGCCGCGGCGTCGCCCTTCTGCAACGAAATCAGCGACAGCCCAGGAAGTTCCGCGAGCGGGGCGAAATCCGCCAACGCCATCGAACGCCGCCGGTCCATCGCCTGCGCCCGCGGTTGCCGGCTGAACGGCGACCCAGCCCAAACCAGGCCGATCTTGCGTCCCGGCAACGAAGTCAGCCAATGACGCCACGCGGCGGACCGTTCCGGATCGGCGCTTAAGTACGGAACCGCGGCGGGGATGCTCGCCAGCGTGGTATTGAAGGCCAGCGGCAAACTCATCATCGGGATCCAGGTATCGAACCGCGGCGCCGATTCCGCGGTGACGAACCCGGCGACACCGGCAAGCGTGCTCAGCAACCGGCGCAACGACGGCGGCACATCCAGAACGACCCGCGCCCGTGCCGCCAGCATCGGCACATAGCGGCAGAACTGCAACGTATCGCCCAGTCCCTGCTCGGCGGACACCAGGATGGTCTTGCCGTCGATCGCGGCCGCGCCATCCCACACCGGTCCGGGCAGATCAGGCCTGACGGCGCCGGCACGATACGACCAGCGCGCTTCAAATCCGCGCCAGCCGTTTTCAAAATCGCCGAGAGCCAACTGGCAGGCGCCCTGATTATACCGTGCCTCGGCGAGATCGGGTTTCAACGCGATGGCCCGGTCGCAACTGATCAGTGCTTCCTCGATACGACCCAGATTGGTCAGCGCGGCCGCGCGATTGGCGTGCGCCTCCGCGTAATCGGGCCGCAGCGCGATCGCCTGATCGCAGTCCGCCAGCGCGTCTTCCAGCCGTCCCAACGCCGCCAGCGCCGCGCCGCGATTCTTAAACGCTCCGGCGTGATTGGGCCGCGACGCGATCGCCCGATCGTAGTCGGCCAGCGCGGGCTCGTATCGCCCGAGTTCCGCCAGCGCGGCGCCCCGGTTGTTAAATGCTTCGGCCATGCCCGGTTGCAATCCGATGGCCCGGTCGTAACTGGACAAAGCGGGTTCCAGGCGTCCCAGTTTAGCCAGCATCGTTCCGCGCGCGTTCCAGGCCCCCGCGTGCTCCGGCTTCAACGCGATCGCCGCGTCATAACTTTTCAACGCGTCCTCAAACCGCCCAAGATCGCGCAACGCGTTGCCGCGGTTGAAATGCGCCCAATCGCGATCCGGATGCAGCGCGATCGCCCGGTCGCAACTCGCCAGAGCGTCCGCCGGCCGGCCCAAAGCGGCCAAAGCCGCGGCATGATTGTTGTGCGCTTCCGCCAGATCGGGCCGTAGCGCGATCACGGCTTCATAACTCGCCAACGCATCCTCCAACCGGCCCAAATTCGCCAGCGCGGCGCCACGATTAAGCAACGCGCCGGGGTGATCCGGTTGCAAAACGATCGCCCGATCGAACCCTGCCAACGCTTCGGTGGGACGCCGCAGAGCCGCCAGCGCGGCACCCAGATTGAAGTGCGCGTCGGCGTTGTCCGGCCGCAACGCGATCGCCCGCTCGAACAGTTCGACGGCCTGGGCGAACCGTTTCGTTTGCGACGCGACCACCGCGAGCAAATACCACGCGTCGGCCTCGTCCGGCTGGCGGCGGAGAATGTCCTGATAAATGCGCTCCGCCTCAGCCAGTTTGCCTTGCTGATGCAGTGCCAGACCTTGCGCGAGAGTCACGTTCTCCTGCATGGCGCGATCCAATGAGGCCATAAAACGAAAAGGGCCGGGGAAACCTCCCCGGCCCAATCGTTCAAGCCGCGAGGCGATGAATTAGCCGGCGACCTGCTTCGTCAGATCGTAGGTGATCGCCAGGTTGTCGCCGGCGGTGCCGTCGGCTTTCTTCGACGTATCCTTGAGTTCGACCTTGGCGAAATTCAGGGAGATGCTCTCCGACGGACGATCGCCGCCCGAGGAAATCGAGAAGCCGGACACCCCGGTGTCCCACAGGGTAATGTGCAGGTACTCGGTGTTGTCCTGATCCGCGACGGTGAACGAGAAATCGACCGTCGTTTTCAGGTCGCCGTCGAGCGAGTTGCGCCACAGATGCAGGCTGGCCGGATCCAGGATCTTCGAAATGGTCACCTCGGACACCGAAGCGTGCGAGCCCTGACGGTTGCCGCCGCTGGCTGTGGCGGAGCTGATGCCGCGGCCGGACCCGAACTGGAACGAGTGGCACATGATCCACCCGGCGTATTGCTTGGTATCGACGTCACCCTTTTTGTCGCCAAACTTCATGAAGATAGCCATTGTACTACTCCCTCGTTGCGGTGTGCGGTGGATGGATTGTCAGTTGATCGAATATTGAAACGATCCCCCCGTGTCCACTCCCACGGTTATCGAGTCGATCGCGTTGCCTTCGGCCAGACGCGACAGAACCTCAGCTGACAATTCTGGCAACAGCGTTCGTGACAGGATCTTCTCCACGTTACGAGCGCCAGAAGACGTTTCGGTGCAGCGCGCGGCGATCGTGTCGATCAGCGCGTCGTCCCACAGGAACTCCGCGCCATACGACTCTTTCACCCGGCGCCGCACGCGATTGAGTTGCAGTCCGACGATTTTCTTGATGATGTCCGGCGCCAGCGGGAAATACGGCACCAGCGTCACACGGCCAAGAAACGCCGGTTTGAAGGTCTTCATCAGTTCCGGCATCAAAGCCTCGGCCAACCCGGCGGCGTCGGGCATCGTGTCGGGATCCGCGCACAGACGCGTAATGAGATCCGTGGCGGCGTTCGATGTCATGATGATGACGGTATTCTTAAAATCGATGTCGCGGCCTTCGCCGTCCTNNCGCCGCACCGCCTCGGTCAGCACGCCGCCTTCGCCGTACCCGACATAGCCGGGCGGCGAGCCCATCAGCAGGCTGACTTTATGTTCTTCCTTGAACTCCGTCATGTTGATGACGGTCATGTTCTGCTCGCCGCCGTACAGCAGATCGGCCAGCGTCAGGGCGGTTTCGGTCTTGCCGGTGCCGGATGTGCCGACCATCAGGAAGACGCCGATCGGCTTGCGCGGATCGGTCAAACCGGCCCGGCTGGTCTGGATCGCCTGAGCCACCGCCTCCAACGCGTGCGACTGGCCGACGATGCGCTTCTCCATCGTTTCCTGGAGATTGAGCACCGTGCGAATCTCATTCGATTGCATCCGGCCCATCGGGATGCCGGTCCAGCCGGCGACGACCTCACCCACCGCGACGCCGTCCACCACCGGATAGATCAGCGGTTCCTCGCCTTGCAGTTCGCGCAGTTTCGCCGATGTGGCCGTCAGAATATCGCGCAGCGCGGCTTTGTCGGCGGTGTCTTCCTTGCTTTCGATCTTGTCGCGGGTCGCGGTGATCTCGGCGGCGAGGACCTTCTCCTGTTCCCACCGCTCATGCAGCGCGACCAGTTCGGAGGCTTTCACCGTGCGTTCCGCCAGCAGCGCGTCACGGCGTTCGACGTGGTCTTCGCCGCTGGCCATTTCGCGATCAAGGATGGCGACCTCGGTATCGATCAGGCTGATGCGGCGTTCACGGTCCTCGATCGCCGGAGGAATCGCCGCCTGGCTCATGGACACCCGCGCGCACGCGGTATCGATCAGGCTGACCGCTTTGTCGGGCAGCTGACGGGACGGAATGTAGCGGGCGGACAAGCGAACCGCCTCGCTGACCGCCTGATCCATAATGCGCACCTTATGATGCTTCTCCAGCGTGCCGACCAGGCCGCGGATCATCGCGATGGCGATCGGCTCGCTCGGTTCCTCGACCTTCACGACCTGGAAGCGCCGTGTCAGCGCCGCGTCTTTCTCGAAGTACTTTTTATATTCGGCCCATGTCGTCGCCGCGATGGTGCGCAATTCGCCACGCGCCAGAGCGGGCTTCAGCAGGTTCGCCGCGTCGTTCTGGCCGGCCGCGCCGCCGGCGCCAATCATGGTATGCGCTTCGTCGATGAACAGGATGATCGGCTTCGGGCTGGCCTTCACCTCATCGATGACGCCACGCAACCGGTTCTCAAACTCACCCTTCATGCCCGCGCCGGCCTGCAACAAACCGAGGTCGAGCGTGCGTAACGTGACCCCTTTGAGCGCCGGCGGCACGTCGCCGGAGGCGAGCCGGATGGCGAAGCCCTCGACGACCGCGGTTTTGCCGACGCCGGCCTCCCCGGTCATGATCGGGTTGTTCTGCCGCCGGCGCGTCAGGATGTCGATCACCTGGCGGATTTCCGAATCACGTCCCAGGATCGGATCGATTTTTCCGGCTTTCGCCTGTGCCGTCAGATCGATGGTGAACTGCTCCAGCGCGCCGCCGCCGGTGCGCGGCACGCCGCCCTCGCCGGCCGCCCCCTCGCCGCCGCCTTCCGCCGCGCCGGTGACCAGCGTGCCGGACTCAGCGGCTTCGGTGCTGTTGGCGACGATCGCGGCGAAGTCGCGTTTCAGGAGATCGGGCTGAATTTTTAGCAACTGGCCGGACGCATCGCGCGCGCTCCGGGCCAATGTTTCATCCGCCAGCAAGGCCCACAGCAGGTGGCCGGAGCGGATCTTGCCGCTGCCCTGTTCCAGCGAGGCGAACAGCCACGCCTGTTTCACCAGGTCGGTGATCTCCGGCGCCAGCGACGGCGCGCGGCCGTTGCCGGTTTTCATCTTTTCCAGCGAGCGGTTCAGGTCGGTCAGAAAGCGTGCGTTGTCGACATCGTAATGGCGCAGGATCGCGGCCATGTCGCCATCCGCCCGATCGGCCAGCTTCACCAGCCAGTGCTCGATCTCAACATTATAATGCGTCCGCGACAGCGTCAGGCCGGCAGCGGCCTCAAGTGCCCTGCGGCATGTGTCGTTCAGCCGCGCGACAAGCTGTTTCAGATCGATGGCAGCCATTTTTCCCCTTCCGCCGGGGACCACGGCGATGACACGCGGAACGAATCTCGATACCATTGCTGATACCGGTGTCCGGCGAGATCGACGTAGCCTTCCGTGCCGATACTGTAGGTGTTATTTTGAGGCATTGTCCAGAAAGAAAGGCATGCGCATGGTCGATTTTCCCGAAGGCTTCGATCTGGCCGCTCTCCTCGAGCCAATACCCGGCGACTCTCCACAGGGGGTAGATATCAGGGAAGATTTCTCCTCACAATCACCCTATAATCGTTTGCGGGATGCCAGGTCGGACGCGCGGGACGCGGAGAAGATGCTCGACAACGGCGATCCCAACGCCGCCGACCCGTCGCCGATGTGGCGTACGGTACGCGAGATCGGTCTTAAAACACTCAAAGAGACGACGAAGGACCTGGAAGTCGCCGCCTGGGTCACGGAAGCCTACGTGCGCAGCCATGGCCTCTCTGGGCTTGCCGCCGGCGCGACTTTAATCAAAGGACTCGTGGATCAGTACTGGGACGGGGTGTTTCCGCTGCCGGACGATTACGGCGTGGAGACCCGTGTCGCGCCGATCACCGGACTGAACGGCCGCGACGGCGGCGGCTCGTTGATTCAGCCACTTTATAAAATACACTTTTTTGACAGGGCCGACGGCACGCCCGTGACATTTTTCAGTTATCAATCCTCGGAGCAATTGCCCGCGCTGACCAATGAGCGGCGCGATGCCCGCGTCAAGGCCGGCGCGGTTCCGTGGGACGACATGGAAAAAGAGGCGCGCACCGTGGGCGCGCCGCGTTTGGGACGTTTGCGTGACGAAGCCACCGCGGCGCTCGAGGCCTGGGAAGCGATGGCCACGACGCTGGACGAAAAAGCCAGCGAGGATCCGCCGTCCACTTCACACGTGCGCGACATGCTGCGGCAGATCCACGCCGCGACGATCCGTTACGCCCCCGCGCCGGAAGCGGCGGCCGAAGCCGGCGGCGAGGAAGGCGCCGCGGCGGAGGGTGGCGAAGCGGGTGCCGCGCAAGGTGGCGTGCCCGGCATCGGCGGGTTCTCAGCCAATACGCAACGCACCGTCTCCCGCGAGGACGCGTTGAAGACCCTGGAGACCATCGCGACGTTTTTCCGCAAGACCGAGCCGGTGTCGCCGTTGGCGTACACGCTCGACGACGCGATCCGCCGGGCGAAGCTGAGCTGGCCCGAATTGCTGGAAGAAGTGGTGCCCGACGCCAACACGCGACTGGCGATCCTGAACTCGCTCGGCATCCGCCCGGTGACGGAAGGGGGTTAAAACACGCGCCGATCGTGTTGGATTTGCCTGGAAAGTGTGAGCAACCTCACAGATACACTGGTTGACCTGGATTGATCGCACTCGCTAGTATCGGCGCCGAAGCCTGCGCGGATCGGCGGTTCCCGGCTTGCCGCCTTCCTGGGATGTCCGAATTCTGAAAAGGGGAAAAGTACCATGAGCGGTAGCGTGCATGACAAGCTCAACAGAGTCCGCAAGCCGCGGGTTCATATTTCCTACGATGTCGAAACCGAGGGCGCCGCGATCCAGCGGGAACTCCCGTTCGTGATGGGCGTCATGGGGGATTTCTCGGGCGACCCGACGGCCCCGTTGCAGTCCATGACGGACCGCAAGTTCGTGCAGATCGACCGTGACAATTTCAACGACGTCATGGCCCGCATGAACCCCGGCCTGAAGTTGAAGGTCGACAACAAGCTCAGCGAGGAAGGCGGCCAGATGGCGGTCGATCTCAAGTTTAATGGCATCGAGGACTTCGAGCCCGCGCGCGTCGCGCAGCAGGTCCCGGCGCTGCGCACGCTGATGGAGACACGCGCCAAGCTGCGCGACCTCATGAGCAAGGTCGATCGCTCGGAGGAACTGGAAGGCCTGCTGGAGAAAGTGCTTCAGAACGAGAGTGAACTGAAGACGCTGAGCGGCCAGCTCGGCATTGAATCGAAGGAGAGCTGATCATGTCGGGCGCACAGACCGCAACCCAGGCCGCCGGCGCGGAAGCCGCCGAAGGCGTATCGATCCTCGACCAGGTGGTCGCGGCCACCAAACAGACGGCACCCGACCAGGCTCAGGATCTGATGAAGAACCTGGTCGAGCAGGCGATGTCGGGAACCGTGACGTTCGACAAGAACCTCAGCCGCACCTTCGACCGCGCCATCGCCGCGATCGACCAGAAGCTGTCGGACCAGCTCAACGCGATCATGCACGATCCGAAGTTCCTCAAGCTGGAAGGCAGCTGGCGCGGGCTGCACTATCTGGTGATGAACAGCGAGACCAGCACGTCGCTGAAGATCCGCCTGCTCAACGCCAGCAAGCGCGATCTGTCACGCGACCTGCAGCGCGCCGTCGAATTCGATCAGAGCCAGTTATTCAAGAAGATCTACGAAAACGAGTTCGGCACCCCGGGCGGCGAGCCCTATGCCTCGCTGATCGGCGATTACGAGTGGTCGCAGCATCCGGACGATATCGAGACGTTGCGTCTGGTCTCCAATGTCGCCGCGGCGGCCTTCGCGCCGTTCATCTCGGCGGCCGGTCCCGGCATGTTCGGCTTCGACAGCTACACCGAACTCGCCAAGCCGCGCGATCTGGCGAAGATCTTCGAGACCAGCGACTACATGAAATGGCGCAGCTTCCGCGACAGCGAGGATAGCCGCTTCGTCTCGCTGGTGATGCCGCGCACGCTCGCCCGCCTGCCGTACGGCAACGCGACCAAGGCGATCGAGGAGTTCAATTACGAAGAAGCCCCGTTCGACGCGGCCGGTGCCGCCAAGGCGATGGACCACAACGAATATTGCTGGATGAACGCCGCTTACGCGATGGGCACGCGGCTCACCGACGCGTTCTCTCAGTACGGCTTCTGCACCGCGATCCGCGGCGCCGAGGGCGGTGGTAAGGTGGAAAATCTGCCGACCCACGTGTTCCAGTCCGACGACGGCGACATGGACGCCAAGTGCCCGACCGAAATCGCCATCACCGACCGGCGTGAGTTCGAGCTGTCCAATCTCGGCTTCCTGCCGCTCTGCCACTACAAGAACACCGACTA
>PLSZ01000151.1 GCA_003164305.1 Acetobacteraceae bacterium | reverse complement strand
CGGTGAGGCAGGTGGCACGGGCACCGCCGGCGCGACCGACGGCGGTGGGGTGGCGTCTGGCGTTGGCGCCGCGGGCGATGGAGGGTTTGGCGACGACGCGGCCGGGGCTTCGGGTGCTGGTTCTGGCCGTGCCGCTGCTACCGGCGGCGGTGCGGATGCCTGTGGGGGAGGCTCCGGAGTGGGAAGCACAGGAGGCGCCCGCGGCGGAAGCGTCGCCGCGGGTGGTGCCGCGGTTGGGGGAGCGTCGGCAGGCGACGCGACGGGGGCGCTGGGTTGCTGTTGCGCCGCGCCGGTCACCGCGAGCATCAACTCCGGAATCAAAACGAGGCAGAGCAGAGCCGGAACGCGCGACATGTTGCCTCCTTCGTGCGGCGGTCCCAGACACGCGGTCCGCCGCGGTGGCCGAGGGTCCGTCGTTCACCGTCCGTGATCGCGGCTACCCCGGCGCGTTGCCGGGCCGAGCAATCTCATGTTCAACGATGATCAGCAACTAACCGAAGCTGTACCGCGCCGTCAGTTCGCGCTCCCCTTGCGGCCGGACGAGCGGCTTCAGGCGGTCGCGGTTGGCCACATCGATCGCCATGAGGAAGCACTGGGCTCCAGGGCGATCATGATATGGATGTCGCTGGTCCCCTTCGCTTCGCCGCGCGCGCGTGAGCCAAACCGGACAGCGTGAGCGACCTCTCGGCGCCGGAGCCCCCGGGCGCGAGGGCAAACACAAGCTCCACTCTCGGCGGCCGTTCCATGATGGCGGAAAGCATCGGATACAGCCGCTGTCGGTGGAGAGCAGGCCTTCCCGGTCGATGCGCCCCCGTCCCCCTTGGTTCAGATTGCAGGAGACTCGCGAGGCGGAAGCCTCATGTTCCAAGTCGATCCTTGCTCATTCGTAGGGTCACGATCAGCCCCTCCGTCGGCCAATCGAACACGATGGACCCGCCCAACTGCCTGATGATGCTCCGGCTCACCAGCTTGCTTCCGAAGCCTGCCTGCCCCCGCGAGACGGCAACGGGAGGACCACCCTTCTCGGTCCAGACAAGAGTCAACTCACCGTCGTTGACGCTGCCCGACACATCGAGCGTTCCGCTGGCTCGCGAGAGCGCCCCGTATTTGATCGCGTTGGTCGCCAGTTCGTGGATGACCAGGGCCAGCGTCGTGATCGAACCCTCGCCGGCCATCACATCGGGAACCGATACGCGGATGCGATCGCCGATTTCGCCGCGGTCATCGTAGGCCCCAAGCAGAACCGCCAGCAAGCCGCCAAGGGGGATCGCCTTTTGCGGCTCGTTCAGCGTGGGACGGACGAGTTCGTGGGCTCGTCCCAGGGCCGCCAACCGCTGGTTCAGATCCTTGGCCATCTCTCGCGGTGTCGTCGCCGNNCGGCCAGCTTGCGCTCGGTGACGTCCAGGAAGACCCCAAACATGGTCCTGCCAATGATGCCCTGATCTTCGCCGCGCCCGCGCGCGGATACCCAGCGGACGTCGTCGCCGCGCATGATCCGGAAATCAATTTCGTAAGGACCCAATATATCCCGTGTCGCCGTGAACGCGGCTCTCACCCTGTCGAGGTCGTGCGGGTGGATGTGGGAGGAAAGGTCTTCGAAAGTCACCGGTCCGTTGGTGGTCGGCAGGCCCCAGAGGCGATGGGCGCGCTCGTCCAACGCGATTTCGTCGGTATCGACGTACCAGGACCACAAGGCGACGCCGGCCGCGTCGGTGGCGATCCGCAGGCGATTGGCATCCCACACCGGCGGCGTGGTGCTTTCCCGTGACATCGTGCGATCTCCCCGCGGCCCAATGCGGATCAACGGGCCAGGTCTGTCTAGCACGCGACTGACAGGCGCTGGAGTCCACGGGTCAACGGGCGGAAATCCGGCGCGCGAACGCTCTTTCTCGAGATCCCGCCGTCATCGTGAAGGCAGCCTCATTCACCCACCCGCATCGAACTTTGGGCCCCCTACGGGAAGGGTCCAGTTCGGCTTGACCGGTAACCCGCGTAAGCCTCCTTCACGGTTCGACCGGCCCCCGCGACCGCTCCCGCAATTCAAACTTCTGGATCTTCCCCGTCGNNCGCGATGATCGCCTCCGCCGTCACCGCCTCCGCCCCCGGCTTCAGCGTCACGAAAGCGTGCGGCGTCTCCCCCCATTTTTCATCCGGCCTGGCAACGACCGCCGCCTCCATCACCGAGGGGTGCTGGTACAACACCTCCTCCACCTCCAACGACGAAATATTCTCGCCGCCCGAAATGATGATGTCCTTGGCGCGGTCCTTCACCTCGACATAACCATCCGGATGCATCACCGCGAGGTCGCCGGTATGGAACCAGCCATCCGCGAACGCCTCCCGCGTGGCACTGGGGTTTTTCAGGTACCCCATCATCACCGTATTGCCGCGCAGCATCAGTTCGCCGATCGTCGTCCCATCCGCCGGCACCGGTTGCATCGTTGCCGGATCGAACACCGCGGCGTCCTCCATCATCGGCGTGTTCACGCCCTGCCGCGCCATGAACGCGGATTTCTCCGCCAGCGTCATCGTCTCCAGCGCCGGCTGCCACAGGCACACCGTCGCGGGACCGAAACTTTCCGTCAGCCCGTACAGATGCGTCACCGCGAACCCCATCTCCTCCATCGCCGCGATCACCGCTGAAGGAGGCGCCGCCCCGCCGGTCGCGATCCGCACCGTCTGATCGAACCGCCGCCGCACCGCCGCCGGAGCATGGATCAGCATCGACAGCACCACCGGCGCGCCGCACATATGTGTCACGTTATGATCGGCGATCGCCGGAAAGACCTCCGCCGGATCGACCCGCCGCAGGCAAACATGCGCGCCCCCCGCCAGCGTCACGGCCCATGTGTACGTCCACCCATCGCAATGGAACATCGGCAGAGTCCACAGATACACACTCTCAGGCGTCAACTGAAACGTCAGCGCGTTGGCCGCCGCGTTCAGGTAAGCACCCCGGTGGTGCAGCACGACTCCCTTCGGATTGCCCGTCGTCCCCGAGGTATAATTCAATGAGATCGCCTGCCACTCGTCATCCGGCAACGCCAGAGCGAACGCCGGATCGCCGCCGCCGATAAAACGCTCATAATCCAGCGCGCCGATCGCCTCGCCTCCCGCGCCCTGAGGATCGTCGATCGTAACGACCAGCGGCGCCGTCGCCGCCTGCGCCAACGCCAGCCGCATCACGCTGGAAAACTCCCGGTCGATCAGCACCACTTTCGTTTCGGAATGCCGCAGAATGAACCCAACCGAGGCCGCGTCCAGCCGCGTATTGATCGGACAAAGCACCGCGCCCAAAGCCGGAACCGCGTTATGCGCCTCCAGCATTTCCGGAATATTCGGCGCCAGGATCGCCACCGTGTCGCCTTTGCCGATCCCCGCCGCCGCCAGAGCCGACGCCAGCCGCCGCGTCCGCTCCAGAAACTGAGCGTAGGTATATCGCCGCTCCCCATGAACGATCGCGGTCCGGTGCGGATAAATCCGCGCCGCCCGCAACAGGAATGACACCGGTGACAGCGGCACGTGATTGGCCGGCGTTTGATCGAGATCCCGCTGATACATGGACACGCCTGGGGTTTCCTTCCCGCTTCATTGTTTCGGTTGTGGATCGGGCGCGGACAGTTCCAGGCTCGGTGGCTCGAACCGTCCCGGATTCGGTCTGCCCGCGTTCCGATTGACCACGGCGGAACTCGCCGGTTCAGGCAGCGCGGGCGCCGGTTGCGCGGCTTGCACGGGGGGTGGCGAGGCCGCGGTCGCCGTCGCGGCGGGGGGAGCCGGCGGTTCGGTTTTCGCGGGCCCAGATGGGGCTGCACCAGCCGGAGCGGCCGGCGTGGGGGAGGGCGCCAGAGCCTCAGGTTCCGCCTTCGCCGTCGTCGGAATGGCCGTCTCGAACGGCACCGGCAGCGCCAGAACCGGCGGAAAAAACGCTGGCGGGATCGAGGGAATCTCCGGCGCCGGTTTCGCCGCCACCGGCTGCGTCGTGTCTGGTTTCGGCGGCCCCGGTCGGGCGATCGGCCGCGGCCGCATCACCGAGGCCAGCGCCACCAGATGCCGCGGCAACATGCCCCGCGTCAGACCCGCCTCCGGCCGCCACGCCGGATCGGGTTTGATATCCGGCGCTTTGTTACCATTCCAACACATCGTGTCGTCGGTTCGTTCCGGCGCCAGCACCAGTTCCAGACGGATCGCCAGGTCGCGCATCGCCGCCAGCCGATCGTCGCTGATCGTGCGCACGATGCGTGTCACCGGCTCGAAAACCGGGCCGCGTAGCTTGTCCAGATGCGCGTCCTTCGCCGCCTCATCGACGCATTTGTGCCCGTCCGTCATCGTCACCGCGACGGAATAAAACCACAGCATGACAGCCGTCTCCGACACCCCGGTCGACCCCATCGCCGCGAGGTCCAGCGCGTGCATCTCCGCGATGGCGATCGAGCCGGTGGCGACGAACCGCGACTGCTCCCACGCCAGCGCGGCCACCATCCCGTCCTTCGCGGCCAGCTCCTTTTTCAACGCATCGACCCGAGCCCAATCGCGGCCGGCCAACGCGGTGTCGAGCCTGCCGCGAAACGGTTGCGGCACCAGCGGCACCTTGTCCCCCTGATAATGCGCCCGCAGCATGGCCAACGCGTTCTTCGACAGCCGGATCGGCCCGCCCGCGAACGCGGTTTCGGGGGAGCCGACCTCGAGCGGAACCTGCGCATGGGCTGACCCCACAAGCAGCACCAGCAGCAGATAAAGCGTCGCGCGCACCAGACCTCCTCGCCGCGTGCTGGACCGGGCCGCGAACCTATGGCACAGCCCGCGAAGAAATTGGAGGACAACGCCATGGACCCCGTCGTCAAGGTCACCGTGCAGGATTATGTCGCCACCGTGATAATGGACCGCCCGCCGGTGAACGCGCAGAGCGACCAGCTGCGCCAGGAACTGATCGCCGCCTTCGACGGCTTCACCGATCGGGACGATGTGCGTGTCGCCATCCTGACCGGTTTCGGCAAAATGTTTTCCGCCGGCGCCGATATGAAGTCCCGCCCCACCGGAGAGACCGCCGGCGAGTACTGGGCTTTTAACCGGCTTGTCCGGGAGATGTTCAATTCGATCAGCGAGTGCGCCAAACCCGTCATCGCCGCGGTCAACGGTCCGGCGCTGGGCGCCGGCTTCGCGCTGGCCGCGTCCTGCGACATCATCCTGGCGTCGGACAACGCGGTGTTCGGCATGCCCGAGATCGACATCGGCCTGATGGGGGGTGCCGCGATGCTGCAACAACTCTTCGGCCGCTCCCGCGCGCGGCGGATGTTTTACACTGGCTGGCGCGTGCCGGCGGACGAGATGTACCGCACCGGCGTGATTGAATGCAGTGTCCCTCTGGAACAATTGATGCCTGAGGCGATGAAACTCGCCACTCAGATCGCGTCGAAAAGCCCGCTGGGGATGCGCTACGCGAAACAATCGATGAACACGACCATGCACATGCCGCCACGCGACGGTTACCGGTTCGAGCAAAATATGACCGTGGCGCTGTCGAAATCCGAAGATGCCGCCGAGGCGCGCGCCGCCTTCTTCGAAAAACGCGCCCCGAATTTCAAGGGACGGTGACCAACCGGCCGCCCTTTCCCCCATCGTGGCCCGGCCCTAGACTCCGCCCCTGAAGACGATGGAGCGGAACGATGCGGCAAATGGTCCTGGTTGGCTTTCTGCAGGCGCAAAACTGCACGACATTGGCGAGCGCTTGGCGCCACCCTGACGCGCGCTCCGATTTCACCTCCGCCGCGTATTACCAACGGATCGGCCAGATTCTGGAATCCGGAAAGTTCCAGATGGGCTTTTTCGATGATCGCCTCGCCATGCCCGACATCTATGGCGGTAACCCGGCCGAGGTCGTCGCCAACGGCGTGCGTGTGGTGAAGATCGATCCCGTCGCGACGATGATGGCGATGGGCTTCGGCACGAAATATCTCGGTATCGGATCGACCGCGTCCACCACCTATTACGAACCCTTCGATGTCGCCCGCCGCTTTCAGACCGTCGATCACATGATCGGCGGACGGGCCGCCTGGAACGTCGTCACCTCGGTGAACGATGGCGAAGCCCACAACATGGGCCGCGACGTCCACATGGACCACGATCTTCGTTACGATCGCGCCGATGAATTCATGGAGATCGTGCACAGTTGCTGGGACGGCTGGGAAGACGACGCGCTGGTCGTCGACAAACACTCCGGCCTGTTCGCCCACCCGGAAAAGGTGCATCGCCTGGAATACGAGGGAAAGTTCCTGAAATCGCACGGCACCTTCACCGTTCCGCGTTCCCCGCAGGGCCATCCGGTCGTCATCCAGGCCGGCTCCAGCCCGCGGGGCAAAGCCTTCGCCGCGCGCTGGGGCGAAACGATGTTCGTCGCCTACCCGGATTTCGAAGCCGCGCAACGCGAGTATGCCGCGATGAAGGCGTCGATCGCCGCGCTCAACCGCGATCCCGGTAAAGTGACCATCAACACCATCGCCTACCCCGTCGTCGCCGAGACCCGCGCCGAGGCCGAGGACAAATGGGCGCTGATCGAATCGCTTTACAAGGAGGTCGATGGCCTGTCCCTGTTATCCGAAGCGCTGAACTACGACTTCAAGAAGAAGGCCATGGACGAAGCGTTCACCGACGAGGAACTGGAAGGCATGTCCGGCATGCAGGCCATGCGCAATCGCGTGGTGGAACAAATCGGCCGCAACCCGACCGTGCGCGACTTCCTGGAAGTCACCCGCCGCGGCCGCCCGCGCGAGGCCATCATCGGCAGCGGCAAAGACATCGCCGACCGCCTGGAAAAATGGTTCACCGAAGGCGCCTGCGACGGCTACGTCATCGCCGGCACCCACACGCCCGGCACGTTCGAGGATTTCGTGAAATTCGTCGTCCCTGAACTGCAACGGCGCGGCTTGTCTCCAACGGAATACAAAGGGGCGACATTGCGCGAAAACCTCGGTCTGGGACGGCCGGAAATCGGCGGCTGGAAACTGAAGGCCGCTTAACTCCGAAACGATGTTCCGGAAGGGGTTTCGGGTATTTCAGCGAACCCGCTTACTGCCCCTCTCGGACCACCCCATTGCTCAGCGTGCCGATGCCGGTGATTTCGACCTCGATCGTGTCGCCGTGTTTCATGTTTTCGGTCTTGCCCTCGGTCCCCATCCAGATCACGTCGCCGGGATACAAGGTCAGGCAGGTCGTCATCGCGACGAGGTAATCGACCACGCCGAACACCATGTTGTTGGTTTCGAAATCGATCAACTCCTTGCCGTTCAGCCGGATTTTCGTGTGCAGGTCGTCGAGCTTCACATCCGTCTCGATCCACGGCCCCATCGGCTTGAACGTGTCGGTGTTCTTCGCCCGCCACAATGTGCGATCCTGTTTCTGCCAGCTTCGCTCGCTGACGTCGTTGCCGATCGTCCAGCCCATCACCGCGGTCAGCGCGTTTTCCCGTGTCAGGTTCTTGCATTGGCGGCCGATCACCGCGACCAGCTCGCCCTCGTACTGCACCAGTTCGGTGGCGTCGGCCGGAATGACGATATCCTCGCCGTGTGCGATCAGCGCGTTGTTGGCGCGATAGCCAATGTCCGGCTGCGTCGGCAGATTGACCGGCAATCCCAGTTTCTCCGCCGCCTCCTTTACGTGCTGCGCGTAGTTAAGCCCAGCGGCGTAGAATGTCGGAGGGACGACCGGAATTAGCAGCTTGACATCCGACAGCTTTCGCTTCGCCGGCGTGCGTTCCCACGCATTGAACGGGGAGCCGCGCACCGGAATCAGCGTGTCGCCTTCAACAACGCCGTAAGCCGGCGTTCCCCCATCATCGAACCTGGCCCAACGCATGATCGTATCCTCCAAAAGTCAGGCGGTGGCGATTTCCTTGACGCCGAGCTCACCCACCATGTTTTCCCGCATGATGAATTTCTGCATCTTGCCGGTGACCGTCATCGGGAACTCGGTCACGAACTTTATATACCGCGGCACTTTGTAATGCGCGATCTGGTCCTTGCAGAACGCCCTGACCTCGTCCTCGGTCAATGTCGCGCCGTCGCGGATTTTGATCCAGGCACACAGCTCCTCGCCGAAGCGTTTGTCGGGCACGCCGAACACCTGCACATCCTGGATCGCCGGATGCCGGTAAAGGAATTCCTCGATCTCCCGGGGATAGATGTTCTCCCCGCCGCGGATCACCATGTCCTTGATTCGGCCGACGATATTGCAGTATCCGTCGGCGTCCATCGTCGCCAGATCGCCGGTGTGCATCCAGCCGCCTTTGTCGATCGCCTGAGCGGTCCGCTCCTCGTCGTCCCAGTAACCGAGCATCACCGAATAACCGCGCGTGCAGAACTCTCCCGTTATGCCGACGGGCACGACGTGGCCTTCGGTATCGACGATCTTCACCTCCACATGCGGATGAACTTTTCCGACAGTCGCCGTCTGATGTTCCAGCGTGTCGCCGATCAGAGTCTGCGTGCTGACCGGACTGGTTTCGGTCATGCCGTAACCGATCGTCATCTCGGTCAGGTGCATGTCCCTGATGCAGCGGCGCATCACCTCGATCGGGCAGGGCGCGCCGGCCATCATGCCGGTCCGCAAACTGCTGAGATCGAACCGGGAGAATTCCGGATGATCCAGTTCCGCGATGAACATCGTCGGCACGCCGTACAGCGAGGTGCAGCGTTCCGCCGCCACCGTCTCCAGCGTGGTCAACGGATCGAAACCCTCGCCCGGAAACATGATCGCGGCACCATGCGTCAGGCACGCGAGGCTCCCGATCACCATGCCGAAACAATGATACATCGGCACCGGAATGCAGACCTTGTCCTGCTCGGTGTAGTGCATCGTTTCGCCGATGAACAAGCCGTTGTTCAGGATGTTGTGATGCGTCAGCGTCGCCCCCTTGGGCAGGCCCGTGGTGCCGGAGGTAAATTGAATATTGATCGGGTCGTCGAATTGCAGCCTGTCCGCCAACAAAGCCAATGCCAGACGTTCTTCCGTGCCGCCCATGGCATAAACCGACTCGAACGCGATCGTTCCCGCCGCCGTACCGCCGATCTGAATAACGGAGCGCAGCGTTGGCATTTTCGCCGCGTCCAGATGACCCGGCCGAGCGCGGGCCAGTTCCGGCGCCAGCGTATTGACCATGCCGATATAATCGCTGGTCTTGAACCGTGTCGCGGTGATCAGCGCCCGGCAGCCGACCTTGTTCAAGGCGTATTCCACTTCGGAAAGCCGATACGCCGGATTGATGTTGACCAGGATCAGGCCGGCCTTCGCGGTGGCGTATTGCGTGACGATCCACTCGGCGTTGTTGGGCGACCAAATGCCCACGCGTTCCCCGGGTTTCAGCCCCATCGCGAGCAGGCCCGCGGCGAACGCGTCGACTTTCGCGCCAAGCTCCCGCCACGTCCACGCGACACCCTGCTGGCGCGACACCAGACCCGGCCGCTCTCCCCACCGTTCCACCGTGCGATCGAAATGCACGCCGATCGTTTCGCCAAGCAGCGTCGTCGTCGTCACCCCGTGCGCATAGCTGAGAGTCATGGATGGTCTCCGGCCAGTTTCTCCCCTCGCGCCATTATACGTTGCAGCCGACAGGGATGACCAGGGGCCGGTTGCTTCGGCGCCGCCGTCCTGTATCAGTATCGGCGGTCATGAGAACTCACAGGAGGATTTGTGCCAAACGACGGGCTTCGGAGACCCGAGGACAGCGTCAGNNCGATCCGCCGCCGCGGCAATTCGCCGGCGGCCTCGCGAACCTCAATTACCTGATTTATCTCGACGGCGAACCGGCCGTGCTGCGCCGTCCGCCGATGGGAGAGTTGCCAGCCGGCGCCTACGACATGGCGCGCGAGCATCGCATCCTGTCGCGCCTGCCCAACGCGCTGCCCTTCGTGCCGCGCAGCCTGCGTCTGTGCGACGACCCAACGATTTGCGGCCAGCGGTTTCAGATCCTCGAATACCGTCGCGGCCTCGTGATTCGGGAAACGATTCCACCCGAACTCGCCGCGCGTCCCGGCCTCGGCGCGCGCCTGTCCGGCGTGCTGCTGGAAACGATCGCGGCGATCCACGCGGTCGATACGGCGGCGATTGGACTGGACGATCTTGGCCGTCCCGAGGGCTTCCTGGCGCGCGCCGTCTCCGGCTGGACCAAACGCGGCTGGACCGCGAAAGAGGACGGCACCGACGCTTTGCACAAGGACATCGCCGCCTGGCTGGAGAAGAACATCGTCCCTGACGGCAAACCCGGTCTGCTGCACAACGACTTCAAGTTGAACAACATCATCCTGAACCCGGAAACCCTTGCGCCGGTCGCTGTCGTTGACTGGGATCAAGGCACAAGAGGCGATCCTCTGTTCGACTTCGCCACATTGCTTTCTTACTGGATCCACGACGATGACCCATGGGCCATGCACGACATGAAACAAATGCCCGCCGTTGAAGCTGGCTTATGCCCCCGCCGGGACGCCGTCGCGGCTTACGCGAAGATCACCGACCGCGATGTCTCGAATATTTTGTTTCATCGCGTGATCACCATGTACAAACTATCGGTGATCTTTCTGCAACTCGGCCTGCGCTACCGCACCGGCGCGACGACCGAACCACGTTACGCGCCGCTGACCGCGATCGGCACCGGCATTCTGGAATTCACCCACGAAATCGCCCAGGGACGCGCATTCTGATGGATTTTTCTCTCACGCCCGAACTGCAAGAGTTGCAACAGCGTACACGGGCTTTCGTTCGCGACAAGGTCATTCCGATGGAAGGCGACCGCCGTCAGACGCATCACGGTCCCACCGAGGAATTGCGCCAGGAACTCGTCGCTCTTGGCCGCGAGGCGGGTCTGCTGGCGCCGCATGTCGGCACCGAATGGGGCGGTCTCGGACTGAACCACGTCGGCAAGGCCATCGTCTTCGAGGAAGCGGGTTATTCGCTGCTTGGCTCCGTCGCGATGCACATCTTCGCCCCCGATGAAGGCAACATGCATCTGATGGAGCAGGTCGCGAACCAGGAACAAAAAGAACGCTGGCTGCGGCCGTTGGCCTCCGGCGCCACGCGCTCCTGCTTCTGTATGACCGAGCCCGCGCCCGGCGCTGGTTCCGATCCCGCCGCGCTCGCGACCACGGCGGTGCTGGATGGCAATCATTACGTCATCAACGGCGAGAAATGGTTCATTACGGGCGCGGACGGCGCGGCCTTCGCCATCATCATGGCGAAAGGCGAGGACGGCCGCGCCACCATGTTTCTGTCCGACATGGACCAGCCCGGCATCGAGATCGTCCGCGCCATGGACAGTCTCGACAGCGCTTTCGCCGGCGGTCACGCGGTGGTGCGTTTCAACAACCTGCGCGTTCCCGCTTCCGACATTCTGGGCGAACCCGGCAAGGGCTTTCGTTACGCGCAGGTTCGCCTCGCGCCGGCGCGTTTGACGCATTGCATGCGCTGGCTCGGCACCGCCCGCCGCGCGCACGACATCGCCACGGAGTATGCGCGCAAACGTGAGGTCTTCGGCGCCAAACTCGTCAATCATGAAGGTGTGGGCTTCATGCTCGCCGACAACGAGATCGACATTCGCATGAGCCGGCTGGCGATCTGGCACACCGCCTGGCTGCTGGATCAGGGCGCGCGCGGTGGCACCGAATCATCGATGGCCAAAGTCTTCTGTTCCGAGGCGATCTGGCGCGTGGTCGATCGTTGTGTTCAGGTGCTCGGCGGCCAGGGCGTCACCGGCGAAACCCTGGTTGCCCGCATCTTCAACGAAGTCCGCGGCTTCCGCATCTATGACGGCCCATCCGAAGTGCATCGCTGGAGCCTCGCGCAAAAGATCAACCGTGACGGAGCCAACTGGTGACAGGCGACTTCGACCTGACCGGCAAGGTTTGCATCGTCACCGGCGCCGGCCGCGGGATCGGTCGCGGCATGGCCGAAGGGCTCGCCCGCAATGGCGCCACCATCGTCCTCGCCGGACGCACCCGCGCGACGCTGGACGACGCCGCCGCCGCGATCGGCGATAAGGCGATGGTGCATCCCACCGACGTATCGAAGGAACCAGACGTCATCGCGTTGCGCGAAGCGACCCTCGCGCGCTTCGGCAAAATCGACGTGCTGGTCAACAACGCCGGTGTCGATCCGATCTTCAAGGACATCGGCCGCACCAGCCTGGAAGAATGGCAGCACATCATCGACATCAACCTGACCGGCCTGTTTCTGTGCTGCAAGCATATCGGCGGCGCGATGGAACGGGGCGGCTCCATCGTCAATGTCAGTTCGATCGCCGGCCATGTCGGGCTGGTCCGCTCTGTCCCGTATTGCGCCTCGAAAGGCGGTACGGAATTGTTGACAAAAGCACTGGCCATCGATTGGGCCGCGCGCGGCGTGCGGGTGAATACCCTCGCACCTGGCTGGGTGGATACCGATCTGACGCACGGCCTGCTGACGCACGAAACGCACGGCCAACGCATGTTGTCCGGCACCCCGCTCGGCCGGTTCGCGACGCCCAACGATATGGCGGGTGGCGTGGTGTTCCTGGCGTCGGACGCGTCGGCGTTCATGACGGGCCAAAGCCTCGTGATCGACGGGGGATGGACGGCCGGGTAGCGGTTTTGACACGCGGACGGCGTTCGCGCGGCTGACTGGACTGGCCGGCAACCTCACCTTCGGCCTGAGTAGTTTCCGACCCTGATTTGTCAGCCATGGAGCCGGTAAGTCTGATCCAGGCGGAAAGGCCGGTTGATATAATGGTCATGAATGAAGCGCTCGCACTGGCGATCCCACTTCCGAGCGAGGCGGCCGTCTCGCGGCTGATTGGTCCGTCCTATGATGCCTCAAGGACACTCAACGCGGTCAAGATGTTGGCCGGCGCCGGTGACTTATCTGGGCCGGCGATCAGTCTCATGAAGGCGGTCTTCGAGACGACGAATGTTGATGCGAAAACGCGTGAGCTCATCATCTTGCGAACGGCCAAGGCGGTCGGGTGTGACTATGCGTCGCGGGCCGGAGCGGTGATCGCCGCCAACATCGGCCTTACGGCGGAGGAGATCGGCGCCGCCATGGGGGACGCCTACGCC
>PLSZ01000328.1 GCA_003164305.1 Acetobacteraceae bacterium | reverse complement strand
GCCCGGGGATGACGAGAAAGGCCGGAGCGTCAGCTGACTCGTCTCTTGTTGGTCGTCGCCAAAACGCCCCCCGTCGATCAGGTAAACGCCGGTTTCGCCGTGAGGCCCACCCTCGCGGCGAGCCTGTTCAACACAAGCAATCCCACGAAGGCCGCCGCGTTGATCTCGAGGATGCGGACGACGATCTGAGGCGCGTAATTCTCGGTCCCGCCCAAAAGGCTGGCGGAGACGGCGAACAGGGCCCCCTCATAGACGACGAACGCCACGGCGAACGCCGCCAAAACGACGATTGCCCGATCGCGCTCGCGCAGCCAGTGGGTGGTCGCTTGCGCAGCCAGGGTCGCCGCCACCGCCACCAGTCCCAGGACAGCGCCCCACACAAAGGTTTCGGCCGTCCACGGATACCCCAGCACGGTGAAGCCGACGACCTGATTGACGAGCCAAAGCGCCACGGTCAGCCAGATCCCTTCCCGGCGTTCCAGCGTCAGGGCAACCGTCGCACCGAAGGCGGCGAACGGCACGGCACACGCGAAACCCAGGCTGAACGCCACGCTGGCAGCGACCAGGATCGTCAGCCAGAGCGCGCGACGCCACCCCGTCGGCGTGGTGTCATCCGGACCGTGCGTGACGAACGTGGACGGCCGGGTCACGGATGGCTGGTTCATGATGGTCTCCGTTGTTGAAGTCGAATGAGTTCCCCAATGAGGACGGGGGCGATTCCGTGCATCAGTCATGGCGAAAACCCAGGCCGGAGCGGTCGAACGGATCGGGTTTTTCCAGGCCGAACCAACGCGCGCGCAACTGGTCCCACAGCGCCAGGCGCGACCAATCGGGCAGCTTCAGGATCTTGTCCGTGTCGGGATGCAGGAACGGGTTCGGCAACAGGATGGTGATCTGCTGCTCGCCCTTGCCGTTGAACAGGCGAATGCCCCAGGAAACCGGCGTGCCGGAGCGGCTGAGCCGGCGATACATCTCGGCGCGTCCGGTGCGGCGATGCCGCGCCAGCGCCGGCGATACCGGGTTGTTGTGCGGCCCCTTGTGCTCGCCGATGCAGATGTGGAAGCGCGGAACGCCGAACGTGACCGTTAGGTATCCGTCGAACATTTTGACTTTCTTCGGCGGTTCGGCCGCGCGCATTTCCCAGGCCGCGCCCTGAATGATCGGACCGAAGCCGATTTCCCGCCAATGTTCCTCGAACAGATCGCGCAGCAGGACCTCAAGGCTCGCCGCGTCGATCGGCAGCGAAAACACCTCGACGGTCGCACCATCTTCCTCGACCACCCGCCGTGGCCGCGTCGCGCCGGAAACAGTTGCTTCGCTGACTGTTTGCCCAACCGGAATTTGTCCCACCGGACTTTGCCCCATTGGCGACTGCCCTGTCAGCGATTGGCCCATCGGCGATTGCCCCATCGGATCGGCTCCATCAGCCAGGCGTATCGAAGGCCATCCGCAGCCCCGCGAAAACGCCGAGCCCCGGGTGGAGAAAACCTGTCGGGTCCTGGTAATGCTGGTCGAGCAGGTTGTTGATGCGCGCGAACGCGGTCAGACCATGACCCAGATCATAGGAACCGGCGAGGTTCACGAGAGTGTAACCCTTCGCGATCAATCCGGAAACGGAGCCCGACCGGTTGATGTCCACCCACGGACCGACATAGAGCACGGTCGCCGAAACCGAGGCTGCCTCGGTCACCTGCCAGGTCGCGTTCAGGCTGGCTTTGTCCCTCGGCCGCCGCAGCAGTTCCTGATGCAGGATGTCGTCCACCGCGTTGGTGTAGGTGTAGTCCGCGCGCAGCGTCACCGCCTTCACGGGCCTGTACGACACGAAGGTTTCGACGCCCTGTGTCGTCGCCTGACCGATATTCGCCAACGACGTGCCGGTTTCGTTGATGGAGATCAGGTTCGCGATGTTATTGTGGAAATACGTCGCGCCGAACGCGGCCCGGTCGCCGAACAGCGACTGCTCGAAACCGATATCGTAACCAACGCTGGTTTCCGGTTTTAAGTACGGGTTCGCGAAGAAACCGAACTCCGGGTAGCTGTCGAACATGTCGTCGAGAGTCGGTGCCTTGAACCCGGTGCCGATGCTGCCCTTAAGTTTGGTGCCCGTCTCGGGGATCAGAAAGGCCGGAGCAACGCGAAACGTGGCTTTGCCGCCGAAACGGTCGTTGTTATCGTAACGAACGCTGGTGGTGTTGAAAAACCGTTCGCCAAAACTCGATTGCAATTGCAGGAAAACGGCATCGTTGGCCATCTGCGCGACAACCGGCGCGCTGTCGTCGATCTCATCGAGCTGGTGCTCCGCGCCAAAGGTCAGAACCTGCCCAGGCATGAGGCGGATGTTACCCTGGTAATCGATTTTGACCTGGTCGCCGCGATAGTAAGCCGGGACCGCGGGCGTATCGTTCGGATCGACCAGGCGCCGTGTGTAATCCGTGTAGGCGACGCCAACGGTCTGATCGAACGTACCATCGAACAGCACCAGATGCGCGGTGGCACGCGTGAAAAACTCGTGGTTGTCGCTGTCGCTGGGAATCGCTTCCGGTCCGAGGAAGTCGTCGGCGGTGGAGCGCAACGTGGAATCGACATACCGCGCCACGAGCCCGAGATCGAAATTGTCCGTCAGCCGCGCGCCGAGCCGCGTCGCGAGAGTTATGTTGTCGTAATAGTCGGGATTGACCGGCCGTCCGGGAGGAACCAGACCCGGCGGCGTGACCGGTGTATCCGCGGTGTGCAAATGCGAGAAATCGAAATTGTAACTGAAGCGCGAGAGGGAGCCGCTGATGCCGGCGGACTGGTTGAATGTGCCGAAAGACCCTCCTTCGACGCTGGCGCGAAGCCGGGGCGGTCCCGATCCTTGCTTCGTGGTGATACTGATCACCCCGCCGATCGCATCCGACCCGTAGAGGCCGCTTTGCGGACCGCGCAACACCTCGATGCGTTCGATGTCGGACGCGAGGATCTGAGAGAAGTCGAATGCTCCATTCGAGGAACTGGGATCGCTCGCGTCCACTCCATCGATGAGAATTTTGGTATGATTGGAATTGGTGCCCCGTATGAACACGGACGTGACGCTCCCTGGACCGCCCGTCTGGACGACATTCAGTCCAGGGACATCCTGCAGGACATCGGGCAACGTACGCTCCTGCTTGCGCTCAATCTCGTCGCCCGTGATGACGGTGACGCTGCTGCCAAGCTGAGCCTCCGGCGTTGGAATACGGGTGGCGCTGATCACCACGGGCGGCAGGGACACCGGCGGCGCCGATGCGTCGTCGGCCACGGCGGGCGGCCCATCGAACGAGCAGGCGAGCGCGATGAGAAACGGCGCGAGCGTTCGGCGGCTCGCCAGGATGTGGATTCGATCGAACACNNACCTCGTGGCAACAGCACGTCACCACGAACCAAAGTCAGAAGGCCGCCCGGAATCAGCGGCGGCATCTGATCTCCATCGGTGCACCCCGCCCGACGTGTTCGCACGTGACCACGGCTGATGGCAGGTCTCCTGGCTCACGGGTCACAACGACTGTTCGGCCTTCCCAGGGCGAGCCCCAGTGACACGAAATGAACAGCCGCTCACCGCTTACAGTTGCGGGGGCAGCCGCGGCATCGGATCGACGATCCTCACCGCGTTCCCTTTTCAACCCCGAAGGGTAACCATCGCGGTCATCCTGCACGATTCGTAACGCCTGTAAAGCCGGGAGCCAGCTTTCTTTGGCGGGTTGAGCAGACTTTGGCGAATGGGAATACGGCCGCTTCATCAGCGATAAACGTCCCGCCGATTGCCGACGCGCACCACAAGCACCAGCAGCACGGCATCGTGCAATTCGTACACGACACGCCAGTCGCCGACGCGCGGACGGTATGGGTCCGAACCCTTCATGGCTTTGACGTTGGCCGCGCCTCGTGGGTCGATCGCGAGTTTTCCGACGGCCTGAAGAACGCGGCGACGGACCTGGGGATCCAGCGCATCGCTCGCTCAGCCTCCCGCTCGTAGCGGACAGCCCAGATCATTCCGGTTCCGGCGTTATCCCGTAACGTGCCAGCAGTTCCTTATGGGTAACCCCGGCTGGCCGGCCCGCCGCCTCCCACCGTGCGTGGGCTTCCTCGGCCGCGCGTTCCCAATAAACGTCCTCGGCGGCTTCCAGTTCTTCCAAAGCGTGCAAATCTTCCACCGAAACCACGGCGGCCACCGGCTGGCCATCACGCTCCAGCACCACGCGCACATCGTCCCGGGCCACCTGGGCCACGGCCTCGGGCAACAACCCGGAAACGGTTTCGGCGGGCAGCGGAAGACGGACAATGACGGACATGGCGGCTTCTCGGCACCGAATATGGAACCGCCGGCGGCTCAATGCGAGCGGAAATCCCTCGCACCCACCACCGGTTTGCGGACGACCTGATCCAAAATCTCGATTCGTCGGCGCTGAATTCGGTAACCGGCAGAATCCGGGATTGCAATCGCACGACAATCGTCCGAACATCGCAACGACCTTGCCGGAGACCTCGCGATGCCGATCGTCGACGGACTCAACTTCACACAACATGGGTGGGAGCGAGCGCAAGAACGCGGGGTCTCCATCGAAGATATAATCTGGGCCATGAATGGGGCCCGGCAGGGTATCGAGGAGGGCAAGACTCTCTGTCAGCGCTGGTATACTGACGCGGGCGGGTACCGCTGGGGCATATTCGTGATCCTGTCCAGCACGGGACGAATCATCACCACCTGGGTGCGAGAAGGCTGAGCAGACAAAAAGGAACGCGTATCATGGCGACCACCGGGCAGACGCCAACCTTTCACCGGGACACCGAGAGCGCCGGCACCTACCACGCGCTCAGCAAGGAGAAGGTCGCCTACTCCGTACCGCTGTCCGATCTCGTGATCGCGGATTACGACGCCAGCGGTGCCGTGCGCGGGCTCGAGTTCGTCGGCAAGCAAACCGGGTCGCTGGAAAGTTTCCTTGAGTTGGCGCGCAAAGCCAGCCGTGGACCAATGCGCAAGACCCGTGGCCCGATTCCCGGAATCGCCAAAAGCGCCTGACCGGGCGCCCAGCTTCGCCAGGCGGACCAACGTGCCGCGCGCGACACCTCGCCGGGCAACCGGAACCTGGCGCGCGCCCTCGTCCTTGCCCCGCCCCCCGCGTCGGGTCTAGAAGCCGCGCGACCTCCACGTCTTCCCAACCATACCATTCTTTGAAACGGACTCTCGGCATGAAACAGCAGGCGAACCTGATTCGCGCGGGCCAGGTGATCGAGCATGACGGCAACCGCTGGACCGTCCTGAAGCAGCAGATCATCACCCCCGGCAAAGGCGGCGC
>PLSZ01000391.1 GCA_003164305.1 Acetobacteraceae bacterium | reverse complement strand
TAGCGCACCCGGCAGCGCAGGCGGCCCGTCCCGTTGCAGCCCGCCCGGCAGCGCAACGAACGCGTGCGGCCCCGCGTGCGGCGGTAGCCCGCCCGGCACCGCACCCCATGGCGGCACCCCGGCCCGCACCGCAAGCGGCACCGCAACGAGCAGCGGCGCCCCACCCGGCGGCGCGCGCGCCAGAGCAGAGGCGTTGCGCCCCAGGACAGAGGTGCTGAGCCGCGCGTAACCCAATCCCCCGGAGGCTTCCTCCGGGGGATTGCCGTTCGTGCGACTGCTGCTACGCACGGCGAAAGTCAGTTAGCCGCCGTGCCGCACATCGACTCTACAGGAGCATAACAAGATGGGCGCCATACTTCTCATTGTCTTGCTGGTCGTCTTGCTGGGCGGCGGTGGCGGATACTATGGCTATAACCGCTACGGCGGGGGCGGGCTCGGTGGAGCGCTTGTCCTCCTGTTGGTCGTCCTTGGCGTGCTGTGGTTCCTTGGCCTGTTTCACGGCCATGTTCCAATGCGCTGATGCACGGCCACTCCCGTTGACTTTCGTATGCCTCTTTCACCCTCCCGCGCAGCGAGGCGGGTGAGGGCAAGGGGCGGCGTTCATCGCCGCCGCAGCGGTGCCGGCTCGTCCGTCGGCAACGCGATCCGCTCCGCCAGCGTGCACGGTGCCCCGGCGTCTTCCTGCACGAACACGCACAGTTCCACCACCCGGCGCGGCAACCCGAGCGCGTCGGCGAACCGGGCCTCCGCGGCCGGACGATAGAGCGCGGCTTCCGCCTCGCTGAGGTGGCGCGTGAGCGTCATGTGGAACAGCCAGGTCGCGAACGCATAGGGATAGCCCCAGCGCGCCAGATTGGCGTCCTGCGCCGGCGCGGTGACGTCCTCGCCCACACAGGCTCGCTGGCGCGCAGGCTGCGGTCCACCAGGGCCATCGCCATGGCCTTGCGCTCGGCGTGCCCGAAGCTCAGGCCGTAGCCTCGGGTGAACTGCGGCGGCGCGGTCTTCGAGCCGGCGAACTGGTTCACCATCTGGCATTCGGTCAGCGTGATGTCGCCGATGTCCACCGGGAAGCCGAGTTCCGGCGGCACGATCTCCACCGCCACCTCGCCCAGGCGGATTTCGCCAGCGAACGGGTGACTGTTTCCGTAGCCGCGCTGGGTCGAATAATCGAGGGAGAGAAGAAAGCCTTCGTCGCCGCGCGCCAATGCCTGTAGCCGCAAGTCGCGCCCGGCGGGGAAGCTCAGCGGGTCGCGCGTCAGGTCGCCGGGTTCGGCGTCGATGGGTCCATCGGCTTCCAGCAATCCCTCGCGCCCCAGAATATCGTGCACGCGCGGCATCGGCGACGGGTCGGGCGCGGCCAGCGGCGCGTCGGGCGGCGGCTGATCGCCGGACAGTTCGAAATCCAGCAGGCGATGCGTGTAATCATAGGTCGGGCCGAGGATTTGTCCGCCCGGCACNNGCGAACCGCGGCAGCGTGGTGCGATAGGCGCGCAGCAGGAACACCGCTTCGATCAGATCGCCTTGCGACTGCTTGATCGCCAGCGCCGCGAGATCGGGATCGTAACACGACCCTTCCGACATCACGCGATCGATGGCGCGGCCGAGTTGCTCGCGGATTTGCGCGAGGCCCAGGTCGGGGACGGACGCATCGCCGCGGCGTTCCTCGGCGAGCCAGGCGTGCGCGTTGCGGATCGCGCGTTCTCCGCCCTTGACCGCGACATAGGCCATGGGGTCAGACCTCCTCGATCGTAACGGTTCGCGGCAACGCGGTCAGACGATCGCCGGCGCACAGGATCAGGTCGATGCCACGAGGGAACAAAGCGTGGTTGCGCCGCCAGATCGATACGAAGTCGCGCGGCAGGCCGTTGACGGTCAGTAACGTTGGCTCGCGCAGTCCTGGACCGCTCAACCGAAGCGCCCGCCCGGTGTCGAACCCGGCGACCTGACAGATGACGGTGGCTGAACCTTCAGGCGACTCGTGAGTTCCAGCCGGCAACCGATCCAATGCGGGCAACGACAATGCCAGCGCGAAGCCGCAGGCGTCCGGTTTCGCGATGATTGCGGTACCGCAATGAAATTCGATCCACGCGCGGACCGGAGCAGCGTCGCGATCCAACCAAAGCGATGTTTCATGATCGACCAGCGTCAGCAGCACGGCGCCGGCGGCGTTGCTCAGCGGCGCGGGCGCGGTCACGCCGGAGACGGAAGTGATCCGCCCAGGATGCGACATCGCGTCGAGGACGGCGCGGAAGCAGGTTTGCGCGTCGTGCACGGGATCGACGAACCCGGCGTCGAGGCGCGCGTTCATGATCGCATGGTCCGCATGGCGAAGAACTCTACCCGTGTCGCCGCGGCCTTCTCGGCGCGCCCGCGGCGTTGCGCTGCCTGCGCCTCGGCCAACGGAGCGACCAGGGTTTCGCTCAATCCGGCGCCAGAGTCCTGCAACAGCGCGTCGGCGACGGCGGCCAGTTCGGCCTGGCGCTCATCGCGGCCGGCGACATAAGCGTGACCCGCGGTGCCCGAGGCGATTCGCACCGTGCAGCGCGTCACCGTCATCTCTCCCAGATTGAACGGCGAACCCGATCCGCCGGCGCGGCCGCGCACCATCACGAGGCCGGTTTCGGGGCCTCGCACGCGGGTCCAGGGGGGCAGGGGGCCATCGCGGGTCAGCGCCGCCTCGATCGCTTCGGCGGGCGCGCGGGCCAGGACCGACATCCAGTGCTGGCGGGGCTGGGTGGAGGAAACCGTGTCGTTCATGCCGATCCAGGGTTGTCTAGATGTCCGGATGTCTATACACTCGCCGGATCGACGTCAACCGCCAATCAGCACAAGGCGCACCCGGATTGGATGACACATTGATGAAGCCCCCGGGGGTACCGCCGGGAACGCCGCCCCTGGGAATGATACCGCCCGGGGCGAAACCCCGGCCGGCGAAGACCATCCCCCACGCCGTTCCGCCCGAGATGGACGCGGCGGGCGCCTCCCGCCACGCCGGGCTGACCTTGTGGCGGCGCATCGCCGAAACCCTGCGCCAGGAAATCGGCGGCCCCGATTACCCGCCCGGTGCCCGGTTGGCGACCGAGGCGGAGCTGTCGGCCCGATTCTCCGTCAATCGCCACACAGTCCGCCGCGCGCTGGAAGAGCTCTCGCGCGGTGGCCTGATCCGGGTCGAACAGGGCCGCGGCACCTTCGTCGCCGAGGACGTGCTTGAGTACACCGTCGGCCCGCGCACCCGCTTCACCGAATGGATCCACCGCCACAACAAGGAGCCCTCGGGCCGCATCCTGCAACGCCGCGAAATCGCCGCCGACCAGACCATCGCCGCCGCCCTGGGCGTGCGTCCGGGCGCGCGCGTGGTGCTGCTGGAGCGGTTGGGGATGGCGGACGACACACCGGTCAGCCTGGCCCGCCACTACTTCCCCGTCACGCGGCTGCGCGGCATGCTGGACGCGCTGGCGGCCACCCCGCGCATCACCGAGGCTTTGAAGGCGGTGGGGGTCGATGATTACGTCCGCCAGGTCACCCGGGTCACCGCCCGCGCGCCGACCGCGACCGAGGCGGAGTTGCTGCGCATGGCCCGCAACCGCCCGGTGCTGGTGACCGAAAGCATCAATGTCGATCAGGCCGGCGTGGTGGTCGAGTTCAGCGTCGGCTGTTATCCCACGCCGCGCGTGCAAATCGTATTCGAACCAGGAGAAGGTCCCGCATGACGCCCATTCACATCACCGGCGGCCAGGTTTTGCTCGGCGCCGATGGTCTGGCCGCCACCGATATCAGCCTGCGGGAGGGCCGGATCGACGCCATTGGCTCGGGCGGCAAAGGGATGACGCTGGACGCGACCGGCCTGCTGGTGCTGCCGGGCATCGTCGATATCCACGGCGACGCGTTCGAGCGACAGATCCAGCCGCGTCCCGGCGTGAACTTTCCAGTGGGCCTGGCGCTGCGGGATACCGAGCGGCAGTTGCTCGCGAACGGCATCACCACGGCCTACCACGGAGTGACGTTGTCGTGGGAACCGGGGTTGCGCAGCCTCGATTCGTGGACGGCGATGCTGGACGCGCTGGAGGCCGAGACGTGGACCTGCGACATGCGGGTGCATCTGCGGTGGGAGGCCTACAACCTGGACGCGCTGGAGACCGCTCTGGCGGACATCGCGGCGGGCCGGGTGCATCTGCTGGCGTTCAACGATCACACGCCGTCGATTTTGAAGAAGCTGAAGGACCCGGTGGAGGGCGCCAAATACGCCGGCCGCGCGGGCATGAAGCTGGACGCGTTTCAGGCGTTCACCGATCGCATCGCGGCCCGCGCCAGCGAGATTCCCGCGGCGCGGGAGCGCATCGCCGCCGCCGCGCGCGCCTCTGGGCTGCCGATGTGCAGTCACGATGACGAGAGCGTCGCGGTGCGCGCCCGGTTTCGCGATCTTGGCGCGCATATCTGCGAATTTCCGGTCGTGGAGGAAGCCGGCCGAGATGCCCGCGCGCACGGCGAACATGTCGTCATGGGCTCCCCGAACGTCGTCCGCGGCGGCTCGCATTTGAACTGGGCTTCCGCCGCGGTGACGGCGGAGGCCGGAGTCTGCGACATTCTGTCGTCGGATTATTACTATCCTGCAATGGCTCGCGCGGCGTTCGTGATGGCCGATCGCGGCGTGTTCGATCTGCCCCGCGCGTGGGCATTGGTGTCGGCCAATCCGGCGGCGGCGGCGGGGCTGTCGGACCGTGGCACGATCGAGGCTGGGAAACGCGCGGACGTGGTGCTGGTAGAACCGGTGGAGCGGAAAGTGGTGGCGACGATCGCCGGCGGGCGGTTGGCGCATGTGACGGCGGAGGGGGCGGGACGGTTGGGGTGAGTAGCGAAATTCCTTGCGGAAACCGTGGGAGCCGATTAGGTTACATGTAACCTGATTGGAAAGTCGGAACCATGGCTCGGTCAGGTCAACCCACGTCGTCGCGTCAGAAGGTTCGGGAACATCGGCGGCGTCTGCGTGCGATGGGCCTGCGCCCGGTCCAAATCTGGGTGCCTGATGTGAACTCGCCGGAGTTCAAGGCGGAAGCGCATCGGCAGTCGTTGGCAACGGCGTCCGGCCCGCATGCCCGTGAGGATCAGGCGTTTATTGACGCGATTTCGGCGTGGCCGGACGACAATTCCGATCGGTGGGACGACGATCCTGAGGGTTCCCAGAAAAGGACGAAACCGGCTCTGCCCGGGGGATGAAGCGGGGCGAGATCTGGACGATTTCGGGCGGCGCCGACTATGGGAGTAAGCCCCGCCCTGTGGTCATCGTGCAGCACGACAGCTTCGACCAAACCGATTCGATCATCGTATGCGCGTTCACCCGCGACAAATCCGAAGCGCCGCTCTATCGCCTGCTGGTCGAGCCGAATGAGCGCAATGGTTTGCGTGCCGTCAGCCGGATGATGGTGGACAAGATCACGGCGATCCCTAAGACGAAGGTTGGGGTTTACATCGGCCGATTGGACGACGGCGATATACTGCGACTCAATCGAGCGATCTTCGTATTCCTTGGGCTGGCGGATTCGCTCCGATCGCGGCCTGACACATGAAGCCGCGATGGCGGAAACCGAGATGTGCTGCACTGCATGTCCGTGGGGTGTTTCACAAATTAAGAATTGTGAACTACCAGGGCGGCGGGTTCGCTCACCACAGGGCTTTTACGGCAACAGCGATTCCTGGAAAGCACAGCAGCCACGGGACAACCGGGCCAGCCGCCCCTTTAAACGATAGACCAAATGCCTTGAACTCGACCTCGCCGTATGCCTGTGGGAGCAGGAGCACGACAAGAAAAGCCAACGCGGCCTCCATTGGAAGCCCGACAGTTGCTGGAAAGTGCTCATGAATTAGGGGGCGGTCGCCCCAGGGAAACCCTACCACCAGGCAGGCGAGGATTGTTCCGAGATAGAGGACAATTCCAAACACGACCAGGACAAACGTCCGGGACCGCTTTGGTGGTGTCCATGTTTCCTTTCGCGGTTCCTGTGGCGCTGGCATGCTTACCCCCGGGTGGGATTCGAGCCGCTCAGTCGCGTGGCGCAACCTGAGCAACAGTCCGCCCCAAAAGGCCTCAGCCTGAGCACCATGCTCGCCTCTAAATACCGGCACAACCGGGGTCGTTCGTTAGGGTCGCCCCATTGTTGCACATCTCAACAAAAATGAACCATGGTAAACGCGCGAACCTGTCGCGGACATTGGCCTTATGCAAAGGCCTTACGAACCATGCTCGGAGCGGAATAATTTCGCCGTCTCCTTCGCCAAACTCAGGAAGCGCCGAACCACGGCGGAGGCCTCACCCCGGCGGCTCGCGAGAAGAAGTGGTGCCACCGGCTGGTCGCGACCCGCTATCGCCCGATAGGTCACACCGTCCATATGCATCCGCTGCAAGGACGCCGGAACCAGCGACAGTCCAAGCCCGGCGGCGACGAGATTGAGTGTCGAAACGATCCGCGGCGCTTCCTGACCAACCAACGGACTGAAGCCCGCCGCATGGCACGCCGCGAAGATCGCATCGTAAAGCCCCGGACCGCTGTGCCGCCGGTAAACGATGAACGTCTCACCCGCCAGGCGCTTCAAATCCAATCCCGTTTCGTCGCCGTGCTCCCGCGCCGCCAGAATGTGTTGCTCGGGCAGCGCCACGACCATCTTCTCTTCCAGCAGCGGATCGACGACCAGTCCCGCCGGATCGGCGACCGGTGTGCGGATGAACGCGACATCGACGCGATCCTCCCGCAGGTTCTGGATCAGTTGCGTGGTGCCATCCTCATCCAGCGCGAGCGATACCAACGGCGATGCCTCACGGAACGCCCGAATCACCCTGGGCACGAACGGATGAAATGGCGCCGAACTCGTGAAGCCGATGGCGATCCGCCCCAGTTCCCCGCGCGCCGTTCGCCGCGTGCTGGCGAAGGCGTGATCGATCTGCCCCAGGATCACGCGAGCCTCCGCCAGAAACGCGCGGCCGGCATCGGTCGGTTCCACGCCACGCGGCAGGCGCCGCAGCAACTGCACGCCCAGTTCGCGTTCAAGGCCTTTGATTTGCTGGCTAAGGGGCGGTTGTTGCATGCCCAGACGGTCCGCCGCCCGCGTGATGTGACCTTCCTCTGCGACCGCGATGAAATAGCGGAGGTGTCGTAGCTCCATCTGCCATATCTCCTCGATATGAATAATGCATCTTCCATATTATGGATCAATCCCATCGCTTGCGCCTATGTGACCGCATCGGACAGGAGGCGGTGATGGTGGAAATCGACGCGACACCGGACATGGCGGCCAGGATTTACAGCCAGATGGCGCGCAATCTGGAAATCGTCCGGCGCCGGCTGGGAAAACCTCTTACGTTGGCCGACAAAGTGCTGTTGGGACACCTCGACGATCCCGAAAGCCAGGAACTCGAGCCCGGCCGAAGCAATCTTTCACTCCGTCCCGATCGCGTGGTGTTTCAGGATGTGCTTGGGCAAAGCGGCATGTTGCAGTTCATGCAAACCCGCCGCCCGCGCGTCGCCGTGCCCACCACGATCCATTGCGATCATCTGATCCAGGCGCGCACCGGCGCGGCCGCGGATCTTGGCGCCGCGCGCGAGGAAAGCCGCGAGGTTTTCGATTTTCTCCGCGCGGCGGCGGCGAAGTATGGTTGCGGTTTCTGGGAGCCAGGGTCCGGCATTGTCCACCAGGTTGTCCTGGAGCATTACGCCTTTCCCGGCGTGATGATCATCGGCACCGACTCTCACACCCCGAATGCCGGCGGACTGGGCGCCTGCTCGGTCGGCGTGGGTGGAGCGGACGCCGTTGAAGTCATTGCGGGATTGCCGTGGGAACTGCTGTATCCGAGACACATCGCCGTCCACCTGACCGGCTCCCTGAGCGGCTGGACCGCGCCGAAGGATGTCATTCTTCGCGTGGCGGGCCGGCTTGGCGTCGCCGGCGGAACCAACGCGGTCATCGAGTATATCGGCCCAGGAGCGCGAACGATCAGCGCGACGGGGAAGGCGACGATTACCAACATGGGTGCCGAAGTTGGCGCGACAACCTCGATGTTTCCCGCCGACGAACGGATGTCTCGATATTTGCGCGCGACCGGCCGAGGCGATCTGGTGCCATTGATCGAACAGCATCGCGATCTGCTGGTTCCCGATCCAGAGGTCGAGGCGCACCCGGAACTTTATTACGATCAGGTGCTGGAACTCGATCTGTCGTGTTTGGAGCCGCATGTCGTCGGCCCGCATACGCCGGATCGCGCCCGCCCGATCTCGATGTTCGCCGCTGAGGTCGCCAATCCCGAGAACGGCTTTGTCGATGCGATCTCCACCGCGTTGATCGGGAGTTGCACCAATTCCTCATACGAGGACATGAACCGCGCGGCCGATGTCGCCGATCAGGTTCACGCGAAGGGGCTGCGGACCGCCGTCCCATTGCTGGTCACGCCCGGCTCGGCGAGGGTGCATGCGACGATCGAGCGTGACGGCCAGATGCGGTCTCTGAACAACATCGGCGCGACGGTGCTGGCCAACGCGTGCGGGCCATGCATTGGACAATGGCGGCGCGTGGACGCGGCGAAGGATGCGCCGAACACCATCGTTACGTCTTTCAACCGAAATTTTCCGCGGCGAAACGACGGCCAGGCAACGACGATGAATTTCATCGCGAGCCCCGAGCTGGTGACCGCCTTCGCGGCGGCGGGCAGGCTCTCGTTCAATCCGTTGACGGACACGATCACCGGCGCCGACGGGGTGGCGTTCAAACTCGAGGCGCCGCGGCCCGCTCCGGACGTCCCCGCCGAAAATTTCGAGCGCGGCGGTGTTGGCTGCATCGTTCCGCCGCCGGATGGGTCGGGGATCGCGCTGAATATCGATCCTCGCAGCGAACGTCTGCAGGCTTTGGAGCCATGGCCGGCGTGGGACGGCAAGGACTTCGAGGACATGCCGGTCCTGCTCAAGGCGAAGGGCAAGACAACGACGGACCACATCTCGCCCGCCGGACCGTGGCTGCGTTTGCGCGGGCATTTGGACCGGTTCAGCGACAATATGTTCATGGGGGCGATCAACGCCTTCACGGGCGAAACCGGCAAGGGACGCAACGTGGTGTCCGGTGAAACGGAGCAGTCGTTCTCTTCGATCGCCCGGGATTACCGGTCGCGCGGACTGAAATGGGTAGTGATCGGCGATCGCAACTACGGCGAGGGCAGCAGCCGCGAGCATGCCGCGTTGTCGCCGCGCCTGCTGGGTGGCGCCGCCGTGATCGCCCGGAGTTTCGCGCGCATTCACGAAACGAATCTGAAGAAGCAGGGGCTGCTGGCACTGACATTCCAGCGCGACACCGATTATGACCGTATCCGCGAGGACGACCGGATCAGCCTGACGGGTCTTTCCGCTTTGGCGGCGGGCAAGCCGGTCGCGTGCGGGATTGTCCATGCCGACGGCACGACTGAGGCTTTGCTGTTAAACCACAGCTACAGCGAAGCGCAGTTGGCCTGGTTCAAATCCGGCGCCGCGCTGAATTTGGTGGGGCGCGGCTGAATTGTCGAACCGCGACACGTCGTCGTGACCCGGCTCGACCGGGTCATCGGCACCGACACAATGGAGAGAGCGATGGCTCGGTCGAGCCGGCTCCTATCGTTCGTGGAACGTGATGACTCATGGTCCAACGATCGTGGTTAACAAGCCCGGCGATGAGCGTGCCGGAGCTTCCCTCAAGGGAGAGCCTGAACTTATGTCTGACATTCTGACCCCTTTGACGCTCGATTTCCTGGCCTGGTTACAGGCGGCGCCTCGGTCGTATGCCGAGGTCATGGATGTTTGGCGCACGTCCTGTCCACGTCTCACGATCTGGGAAAACGCGGTTGATGCCGGTCTCGTGGTGCATTTACGCGTACCTGGAGAACCGGCGACAATCGGTGTGACGGACAAGGGACTGAAAATGCTGGCGGCCCGCCACGCCTCGTTATGACAAGGTCAGTGGCGCCGCCGCTAAAACTCATACTCCGGCCCGTCGACATACCGGAACCGTTCCAGCGCATCGGAGCGCAACGTGAATCCCAGTCCGGGCCGATCCGGCGCATGCACCATGCCGTCCGAGCGGATGTCGAACGGCTCGTTGAACAGGTCCCACATCATCGGCATGTAGCCCTGCGTCACCTCCAGGATGTGGCAGTTCGGCGCGGCCATCGCGACGTGAATACTCGCGGCGAACAGCACCCCGCTGCCCCACGCGTGCGGCGCCAGACGCACGCCATACGCCGAGGTCAACGCCGCGATCCGCCGGATCTCCGTCATCCCGCCCGCCCGCGCGACGTCCGGCTGGGCGATATCCAACGCTCGCCGCTCCAGCAGATCCAGGAAGTCGAACCGGGTGAACTCGCGTTCGCCCGAGGCGATGGGGATGATCGTCGAACGCCGTACCTCCGCCTGGCCGGCGTGGTCGTCCGGCGAGACCGGTTCCTCGAACCAGGCGATGTCGTACGGCTCAAGCTCCCGCGCGAGTTTGATCGCCGTCGAGACCTCCAGCGAGCCGTGCGCGTCGATCATCAATTCGACGTCAGGACCGATCCCGCGCCGCGCCGCCTGCACCCGGCGCACGCAGTTGGGGATGGAAAACCCGTCGCGCCCGACCACGCGCATCTTGACCGCGGAGAAACCCTTGGCGGCGTAGCCTCCGAGTTCCGCCTCGGCCTCGTCCCCCGGCGCCCAGCCCCCGCTGGCATAGCCGCGCACCGCGCTCCGTACCGCGCCAAGCGCCTGGTACAACGGAATGCCCAGTGCCTGCGCCTTGACGTCCCAGATCGCGATATCGACGCCGGAGATCGCTTCCATGATGACGCCACGGCGCCGGCTTTCATCGGCCTGCGTGACGCCGCGCTCCAGCGCCGGCTTCGCGCGCGAGCCGTTGTACATCTTCTCGAAGATGCGTTCGGAGAACATCGGGTCCTCGCCGACGCATTCCGGCGCGAGTTCGTGCGCGACGATGGCCGCGACGATCGGTGGCGTGCCGAGCGCCGCGCCGATGCCAATCAGCCCGCTGTCGGTCTCGACCCTGATCAATGTCGCGTCGCTTTTAATTTTTGTTCCGAGGTCGGTGCGGTGCCGTTTCTCTACCGGAACGGGCGCGGACATCGGAATGGCGGAGACTTTAACGATTTTCATTGGCGCGTTCTTCCCTGGCCGGCGGGTCATATCGCCCGCGATATTTGATATCGGGCGATCCGCCCGATGCGCGGTCAACCTAACCGGGGATGGAGGCGTACGACAACTGTCGGGGTCGTGGAGAGCCCAGGAGCGATCGTGGAGGCCCCTTATTTTGCGCGAAAGCACTTGAGGATGCGATCGACCGGCGTGCCGTCCCGAAGCGGAATGCCTTTCGCGATCTGATAATTCCGGAAGCCCACCTTCTCATAATAAGCAAGGCCACCGTGGTTGTCCGCGCGAATCGCGGCGTTGATCGCGGCGAGATCACTGTCGCCAGCCCAGATCCTGGTTCGCGCGAACAGCGCGGTGCCGATACCCCGTGTGTTAAAATCGTGACTGACGAACGTTGCGATATCTGCCCAATCGACCGGCAATTCCGGATGTCGCCTTAAACTCTGAAAGGCGAGTTGGCGCGACGTCAGCACATCCTCCGCCACAAAACACAGGAGAAGATGCTCCCCTTCAAGAAAATCGCACCTGAACTCAGCCAGCGACAAAGGGAATTCCAACGCGGTTGTCCCGCCGATCCCGATGATGATATTCAGAATTTCGCACAGCGGTACCGCGTTGCCCGGAACGGCGTGCCGGACACGAAGTTCAGGGAGGGCGGTGCTCACGGCGACGGCATTACCCACCAGTCGGCCCGATCAGCCGGCGCATGAATAGCGTACCAGATACCGGGGTATCGTAATAAGGCTCGATCACCTCGAACCCGAGTTCGCGATACAGCGACTGGGCGCCAGCCATCGACGGCAAAGTATCCAGCCGCATCTCCCGATATCCGATCCTTTGGGCCACGCTGACGAGAGTCTCGATCAAACCGGTGCCGACGCGACGGCCTCGTCCCTCCGGGGTCACGTAAAGGCGCTTCATCTCGCAACAGCGCGCGATCTCCAACGGACGCAGCGCCACACAGCCCAACTCCCGCCCGTCGGCATTCCGCGCCAACAGCAACGCGCCATCAGGGGGAGCGTACTTGCCCGGCATCGCCGCCAGTTCGCTCTCGAAACCCTGATACGCCAGGTCGACATCCAGCGACGCCGCGTAAGCGCGAAACAGCGCGATCGTCGCGGCGAGATCTTCGGGCGTCCGGACGGGCGCGATATGAAACGGTGCCATGGGCATGGTCAAAGCAAATGCTCCCGACCAACCTTATCGCCGGGCGCCGCCTCGCACAAACCGGCGCCCCACCGTGACGGCATCCGCCCTTTTGGGCCTGAAACGAAAAAGGGGAGGCCCCAGGCCTCCCCCAATTCATCCCACGAAATCCGGGCTTCGTTACGCGGCGTGCATCAACTCCAGCGCCTCTTCGAACACTTCCATGTTCTTACCGAAGGAAACCGCCGCCGCCTGAGCGCCGCACACCAGATGCATCCAGCGATACGGCTCGCGCGTCGCGTAGAACTCTTCCACGACGGCGTTGTGATGCTTGAAGGCATGCATCTCGGTGAAGTTGTCGTGGCATACGATCTGACCCAGCATGTCCATGAATGCCTTGGCGTCATAACCCAGGTTCACGTACTGCTGTGCCAGGTTGATGGTGTCCTTGACTTCCGGCACCGCGCGCATGCGGCCCAGATTGGAGACCTGCGACCAGTCGGTCGCCGGCTGGGTGTAGATGCTCTGTTTGATCGCATCCAACAGGTCCGCCTGCGAACGCACCGGCAGGGCGGCGACGGCATCCATATCGGGCTGCGCGCCGGCGGGCTCCATCCGGAACTGGGTCGATTTGATTTCCGGGCCCATGTGCCAGGTCAGCAGGACGAGCAGCTTGCTGTGCATGCTGAGACCGTCGAGCTTCAGCAGCCAGCGCCGGATGTTCACGCTGGTGTGCAGATGCACATCCATCGGGTTGCCGGTGAGCGAGCGCATGAACAGGCCGGCCGCGCCGATCGACAGCGCCTCGCCGGCGCCTTCCATGGAAAGACCGTCGGCCAGCGCCTGCGCGGTCATCTTCGGGATTTCGTTGAAGTCGTCGCAATCGCGGATGGCCTCGCCCAATTTGCCGACGGCGGCGGTCTCATCCTCGCTGGTGCGCTGGCGCAGGATGCGGCCGAGCAGGTTATGCTGCTCGATCATCCGGTCGATCTCGGGGTATGACCGCGTGGTCGGGAAGCGCGTCACATAGCGCACCACCGGCCGCATCAGCACCTTGAGGTACTCCTTGTCGAAGAACGTATCCAGCGCGCGCCAGGCGGTGGCCGGATACATGAAGTAGTGGTCGTCGATGCCGTTCTTGGGAATCGCCACGCTCATGAGCAGGTCGAACACCTCCATGGTGGGCATGTTGTCCCACATCCACAGGAACAGATGGTCGGCCTTGTTGGTCTCGCCGCGGCTGACCGCCTTGAGGAAAGCTTCCTTGGCGCCTTCAATGCCGCGACCCTTGGCCATTTCGCCCTGGCCGTCGCCGGCGAGGAATTCAGCCTTGCTCTGCGACCCGCCCTCGGCATCCAGCGGCTCGAACTCCAGCAGCATGAAGGGGGAGGTGACCGGATCATTGCAATGCTTGTTGGACAGCGCGACGTGCTGCAGGACGGGAAGGAACTTGTCGTCACCCTCCAGGCGATTCACCAACTGCCAGAGCGGATACAGCCCGGCGACGGGATGCAGCGGACCGCCGTGATGGCCGGGCGGCAAATCGGACGAACGCGTCACCGCCAGCGCGGACGCCATCAGCATCGTCTCGATCGGAACCCCGGCGCGCAGTTTCTCCAAGGTGCGGTCGATGATTTCGATGCGGGGGGTTTCCTCGATGAACCGCACCAACGGTTCTATCGACTCTGGGTATTGGACACGTGTCGCCATGGGGACTCTCCTTGAGGATTCGTTTATCTCTGGTTTGATAGGCTCAGGCTGTGGTGGGAATGGCTCTCCGCGGCGGCGCGGCCTGGCGGCGGAGACGGCATGTGTCGAAGGCGTTCGGGCCCGAGGCGCGGGCTAAGGTCGAGGCTCCACGCGGCATGCGCATCGGCGCGCGGTGCTGTTACGCGGAGGTCGGAGCGATCGTGGTCCAGGGGCTGACTCCTCCATGGTGTCTCGCCAACGCGCATCCATCAGGCCGAATTTCACCTCGCTCAACCGCTGGTGGGCGGCGTGCTGCACGGGGTTACCTTCGCTGTTGGCAGGGATCGTCCTCCTGGATCGGCGCGTTGTCAACATTCATGAGAAATCGCGCGGACGAGCGGAAGTAAAACGCGTCCGAAAATCGCCCGTGGGACACCGCGCGCATATGAAAGTCCGCCGCTATATCTGGGACAACTGAATATCCTGTGAGGTAACGAAATGTGAACGATGCGCCGGCGCCGCCGGTGGCGAAGCAGCAACGATTCCCGCGATGGACGTCCCCTCAGCGTATCACCGGGCCCCAAGCGTCATTGCCGGACCTGACCCCACACTCACCAAAATAGCGCGGCGAGCGGGCGTGGCACCCTCCATCCCCGTCTTGGTCCGGCTCGACCGGACCATCGGCGGAAACACATTCGGTGAGAGCGAGTTTGGGGGAGACCGATGGACCGGTCGAGCCGGCCCATCAGGGCGATCGGACGGTGCCGTTTGTTGCACGACCCAATTCCATCGGGGCTGTACCTTGGCGGCGAATGGGGCTTGTCCCGGTACTCTGTCGCCGTGCGTGCTGCCCCGGATGGCGGCCCGAAGCCCGGCCACGACGGTGTAACGGCGTGCCACGGCGTCGCGGCTGAGACGACCGGCAAACCCCGGCCGCGGCCCCCTCCCGCGAGGACCGCTTATCGCGGCGACGGCCCGCCCGCCTCGCCGCCTTCCGCCGCGGGGCCTCGTCCGGGCCGCCGGACGGCTCTCACCTTCCCGCTGCCGCCACCTCCGCGAAAGAACCGGTCGCCGCCGTCGGACTCCAGCCCGGACACGCCCGTGCCGGGCGGCATCTCCAGCGTCTCCAGGACCTCTCCCGTTCGCGGATCGACCCGCCTCAGGTCGCTGTCCTCGCCTTCCCAGGTGCCGTGCCACAGCTCGCCGTCGATCCAGGTGAGGCCGGTGACAACGCGGTTGGACTCGATGGTGCGCGGCAGCGCCCCCGTTTCAGGATCGATCTGATGGATCTTCCGCCCCCGATGCTGACCCACCCACAACGTTCCTTCCGCCCAGGCGAGCCCCGAGTCGCCGCCGCCGCCAGGCGCGGGGATGCTGCCGAGCATGCGGTCGGTCGCCGGATCGATCTTGTGGATGCGATCCTCGGCGATCTGAAACAGATGCCGCCCGTCGAACGCCGTCCCCGCGTGCGAGGCGACATCGATCGAGCGCACCGTCTCCCCGCTGGCCGGATCGAAGGCGTTCAGCCTGTCGCCGGACGCGAACCAGACGTGGCGACCGTCGAACGTTACCCCGTTCACGCGGTCCGCGCCCGGAAACGGTCCATATTCGCACAGGATTTCGGCGGCTGACGTGTTCATGGTTTCGGCGCTCTCCGTTGACGCGGCCATCCTGCTCGGATCCGCGGTGGACCGGGTGTAACAAGATTGTCGGGAATCCCGGCTCGGACGGGGTCTTCCAACGACCGCGCCTCGCGTGCCGCTCCAAATGAACGATTGCCCGCCGCACGGTGCGCCGGCTGGCTCCAGCCAACAACCCGCGACCGGCCTGGCGGGGAGCGGACCGGCCGCTTCGGGCGGTTCGCACGTCGGAGCGGACGTTCACCTCCGCGGGGTCGAATGGCGGTTCTCGACCCAGGGGAACGGTCGGTTTTGGCTACGGCATGATTGTTCAGGTTGAACCAATCATGCCGTAAGGCCTTTGTTTGGGAGCGTGATTCACGCTTTCCGACCAATCAGCCTCGAGCGATCACGCTTAATCGGTCACGCGATGGGACCGGTCGTTACCACGCGAGATTGGGGTCGAGCGGGTGGACGCGTCTATCATCGTTCAGGCGATTGGCGCGTCTGAGTACGGCGAAACGCCGCGTTTGAGTAGATTCCGACCCTGGCGCCATATGATGGTGCCCTGGTTTGATGCGCTTTGCGCGGGGTCAGACGAAATGCCCCTTCGGCCGAGGCGGATCGCCGCGAAGATCGCGCGATTTTCAATCCATCAGGGCGCTCAATGAAAAAAGAAGTGGCTGAAACCCTGCCCAACCTCGCGAAGGCCCCCACGGGTATCGTGGGACTTGATGAAATAACCGGCGGCGGGCTGCCCGCGGGGCGGCCCACGCTCGTTTGCGGCACCGCGGGGTGTGGCAAGACGATGCTCGCCCTGGAATTCCTCGTGCGCGGGGCGACGCAGTTCAACGAGCCGGGCGTGTTCATGATGTTCGAGGAAAACGCGGCGGAACTCACGGCCAACGTGCGTTCGCTTGGCTTCGATCTGGACGAGCTCGTGGCGCGGAAAAAGATCGTGCTCGACTACGTCCACATCGAACGCAGCGAGATCGAGGAGACCGGCGAATACGATCTCGAGGGGCTCTTCATTCGGCTCGGCCATGCCTTCGATTCGATCGGCGCGAAACGCGTGGTTCTCGACACGGTGGAAGCGCTGTTCGCCGGTCTGGCCAATCACGCCGTTCTGCGGTCGGAACTGCGCCGCCTTTTCCGCTGGCTGAAGGATCGCGGCATGACCGCGATCAT
>PLSZ01000615.1 GCA_003164305.1 Acetobacteraceae bacterium | reverse complement strand
AATCGCGGCGCAGCGCGGCCTCATCGTAGTCCCGGTTGAGCCATTCCAGGAACGGTTCGCGGCCCTCGCCGTCGCGTTGGTAGCGCAGGAAGAACGCGTCCAGGATGCCGGTGCGGGCCTGTTTGATGTGGCCGTAACGCCAGGACAGTTGCCGCAACGCCTCGGCGGCGGAGCGGCCCTCGAACAACAGGCACAGCCCGGCGGCGAGTCCCGCGCGGTCGGCCCCCGACTTGCAATGCACCAGTACTGGGCCGGGCGCGGACCGCCAGATGTCGAGCAGCCGCAGGATGCGGTCGCGATGCGGCGCGCCCCGGCTCTCCAGCGACAGATCGTGATACGCGACCCCAAGTTTCTGGGCCTGGTCGCGGGAGAGGTGGTAGGAGCCGGAGCCGGTGGCGCCGCGCAGGTTGACGATCGTTGTCAGGCCGTAGCGGCGGGTCAGCCGGCGGATGCGGCCCGGCGTGGGGTGATTGCAGCGATACAGCCGGCCGGGGATCACCGTGGCGAAATTGGCCAGACCCAGCCGTAGGATCGCGTGATCCACGAACAGCGAATCGACCCACGCGATCGCGCGGCCCCTGGGGGTGCTCAGGTCGCCATTGAAGATCGAGTCCAGTGGATGCGTTCCCGCCAGCTTTCCCGCGATTATGCCGTTCGCGCCGCCGCGTCGGCAACCTGGCGCGAGAGGTCGGGGCGGCCGTCCTCACGCAGGCCCTTGACGACCCCGGAACGGTCGGCTTCGGGGCGGTTCTGGCTCATTTTCCATTTCCCCTCGAGCCGGGAGATGGTCAGTTCGAAGCCGATGATGCCGTTCAGCATGCCGGCGATGAAGTCGTCCGGCGCGTCGGCCACGGCCCAGGGCGCGGCGCGTTTGGCCTCGTGGCGGTTGGTGAGGCGGGTGACGATGTCCAGCAGCGCGGCTCGGTCGTCGAAGAAACGCAGCGTGCCGTGGGCGTGGATGGCGATGTAGTTCCAGGTGGGCACGACCTTGCCGGTCTCCCGCTTGGTCTCGTAGTACGATGGTGTGATGTAACCCTCCGGGCCGTGGAAGATCGCCAACGCCTCGCCGATCGCGCCGCGTCCCTGAGGATTTGGGCGGGCGAGGTGGCCGATCAGTTTGCCGTTCGGCGCCGGCTCGGCTTCGAGCAGCAGCGGCACATGGCTGGCGATCAGGCCGCTGTCCGTCAGCGTGACCAGCGTGGCGAGGCCGCTGGCGCGGATCGCGTCATGCAGGACGTCGATGTTGGGCTCGGCGAAGGCGGGCGGGAGGTACATTGAACGGCTCCGGGGGCGGTTCAGAGGGAGTTGGTAGTCAGCCAGTTTCGGCCAGGATCGCACGGACGGTTCGCAAGGTCATCAGCAGCGTCATCGGTTGCAACGGCGACTCGACGAAGCCGCGCGACAGATAGAAGCGTTTGGCCCGCTCCGACAATGCGTGAAGCAGAATGGCGAACACGGCGGTATCATGGGATTCGCTGACGGCGCGCGGCAACGCGTCGCGCGGCAGCGCCTGGCCGAGACCCCGGTTCTCGTGCCGGTGGTCGATCGCCAGCCGTCCGAGCAAAATCAAGGGCAATGGATCTGGCATGTTTCGGCGCATGGTTTTCGGCGCGGCCTCGTGGCTGATCGAGCCGGCGGACAATGTGTAATATCCAATCACCGCTTCGTTTTCGCGGATGACGAAACAACGTGAGGCTCCGCCGGCGTGGTTCCGCGATGCGCGCCGGCGAAGCCAATGGTCCAGCGATGGGTCGCCGCTGTCGAAGGTTTCCAGAACGTGATGGGCGGCGATCGGTTCGGGCGTCGTCATGCTTTGTGGGAACCGGTCTCCCAGGGCGCCTTGGTTTTCAGCAGCCGGCGCAATTGGTCGGTCGGCGGCAATGGACGGTCCAGCAATGCCTGCTTCGAAAAAGTACCGGCATCGACGGCGAAGAACGTCTGATCGAGCAGCACGCTCTCGGCCTCATGGCAGGCGGCTTCGAGCATGAACTCGGACCGGCCGCGGCCGAGCCGCCCCGCGGCCTGGTCGATCAGATCGCGCTGGCGGCTCTTGGCGCGGATATTGATGGAGACGGATTCGACAGGGCGTGGCGCGGGCATGGAAACGATCCTGGATGCGCTCGGCATATGCGGCCTTGAATAAAACATTGCGACGCATCGTGGAGGTTTCGCGGCCATGATGTTTCGTGAAACACCGCGGGGCACGGTGGCCATTCCGCAACCGAGCCACGCCTGGATCTCCGGCCAGATCATGCGCGCCTGGGGCAACGCGCGGTTCGGATCGGTCGAACCGTTCGAGGACGTTTGCCTCGCCGCCGGACAGCATGACATCGGCTGGCTGACGCGGGAGCAAGCGCCGACACTGAACCCCGCGACCGGGCGGCCGCGCGGATTTCGTGAACTCGGGGTGGCACGGCATACGGCGATCTGGATCCAGGATACGGCGATGGGGCATCACCTCGGCACTCACGAGCGGGCGGCATCACCCGAGGGAGTGACCCCCATAGGCATCAGGATGAGCTACCAGGAAGCGAAATGTTCGCCTCTTCCCGCCATCCTCGGGGCTTGACCCGAGAATCTCTCGACACGCCAAGGATGTCGAAAGTCGGACAAGGTGCCCGGGCGGGCCGATCCTCGGGTCAAGCCCGAGGATGACGTTCGAGAGCACCAGAATGACGTTCGGGGGAAGGTTTTCGCCTTCGCCGGCCTTATCCTGATGCCGAGGGAGTGACCCCAGTCCCGCCCGCTTTACGCCGCCGCGCGGATCGCCGCCGCGCGCACATCGTCGCCGACACCGCCCTCGAACGAGGTGAAGTTTTCCTCGAACCGCCCCACCAGATGCTTCGCCATCGCGTCGTAGGCGACCTTGTCGGACCAGGTCTGGCGGGGATCGAGGACGTCGTCGGGAATGCCGGGGACGTGTTCGGGGATGGACAGGCCGAAGAACGGCTCGCGGTGGAATTTCGCGTTCAGCAGGGTGCCGTCCAGGGCGCCTCGCAACAAAGCGCGGGTATGGCGGATGGCCATGCGTTTGCCGACGCCGTACTGGCCGCCGCTCCAGCCGGTGTTGACCAGCCAGCATTCGGCGCCGTGGCGGGCGATCAGGTCGGCCAGCAGGCGACCGTAAACCTCCGGCCGGCGGGGAATGAACGGATGGCCGAAGCAGGTGCTGAAGGTTGCTTTCGGCTCAGAGCCCAGACCTTTTTCGGTGCCGGCGACCTGCGCGGTGTAGCCGGACAGGAAGTGGTACATCGCCTGCGCCGGCGTCAGCCGGGCGATCGGCGGCATCACGCCGAACGCGTCGCAGGTCAACATGACAACGTTCTTCGGCTGCCCGCCGCGGCCGGACAGTTCGACGTGCGGAATGAACTCGATCGGATAGCAGGAGCGGGTGTTCTCGGTCAGCCTGTCGTCGTCGAGGTCCAGCACGCCGTCCTCATCGCCGATCACGTTCTCCAGCACCGTGCCGAAGCGGTTGGTGGCGGCGTAGATTTCCGGCTCCGCCTCGGGCGACAGGTTGATGACTTTCGCGTAACAGCCGCCTTCGAAGTTGAAGGTGCCGTTCTCGGACCAGCCGTGCTCGTCGTCGCCGATCAGGCGTCGATGCGGGTCGGAGGACAACGTCGTCTTGCCGGTGCCGGACAAGCCGAAGAACAGGGCGACGTCTTCCTCGGCGCCGATATTGGCGCTGCAATGCATCGGCAGGATGCCCTTCGCGGGCAGAATCCAGTTCATTACGGTGAAAATGGACTTCTTGATCTCTCCGGCGTACTCCGTGCCGGCGATGACGATGATCTTCTGCTCGAACGACAGCGCGATGGTGGTGGAGGAACGGACGCCGTCGATCGCCGGGTCCGTCTGGAACAGCGGCGCGTGCAGGATGATGTAGTCCGGCTCGAAATTGTCCAGCTCATGCGCGGGCGGCCGGATGAACATGTTGCGCGCGAACAGGGCAGCCCATGCATACGTCGTGATCATGCGCACCCGCACGCGATGCGCGGGATCGGCGCCGGCATAGAGGTCCTGGGTGAACAGCTCCTGGCCTTGCAGATAGGCCTGCACGCGGGCTTTCAGTAGCGCGAACTTCTCGGGTGAGTAGCGTTGGTTGATGTTGCCCCACCAGATGTCCTTGGTGACCGACGGCTCATCGACCACGAACTTGTCGCGCACGGAGCGGCCGGTGTGCACGCCGGTTTCGACCATCAGGGAGCCGTCGATCGACAGGCGGCCTTCGCGCCGGCGGAGCGATTCGGCCACCAAAGTGGGCGCGGTCAAATTGGGATGCACGGTGCGGCCGGCATGCACGCCGGTACCCGCGAGGGCGGCCGCCGCGTGTTTCAGCGATATTTCAGAATGTTGTGTCAATGTCCGTTTCCTGTCCGTAACGCCCGGCCGTGATCCTGTCGCAGGCTACCGGCCGGTAGAAATCCTGTTCTGTCCTATAGCGCAAGGGTGTCACTTCGCATGAGCGAAATTTCTCCACATGTTTGGGCCGATCAGACCACGGCTCTGATATGCGTTGGATTACCGTATGGTGACGCCCTTATTGTCCAGCATGTCAGGCAAAATTCGGGCCGCGATTGCGGCGAGATCGTGGCGTTGCGGTGGAATGGGCGGGATTGAACGCGCGGGTTGGCGAGCTCTTCTAAGTTACATATTGTTACGTATCACGACGATCGGTTTCCCGTCGCGCAGACCCTAATCTTCTGGCGCGCGGCCTTCCAACAGCCGCCTGGGGCGGCGCCATCTGGTAGATTTACACCAAACGGCGAAGACAATGACGCA
>PLSZ01000261.1 GCA_003164305.1 Acetobacteraceae bacterium | reverse complement strand
CGCGCTTCCCCGTTGGCGCCAAACTCTCGGACGTCATGCTGCTGGTCATCGCCATCGTCGGCACCACGATCGCGCCGTGGCAGTTGTTCTTCCAGCAGAGCTACGTCATCGACAAGCGGATCACGCCGCACTTCATGGCCTACGGCAAGGCCGACCTGCTGATCGGCATCGGTGTCGTGCTGGTCGGAGCGATCGCCATGATGGCCTGCACCGCCGCCGCCTTTCACGGCACGGTCGGGTTCGGCCAGTTTTCCGACGCCGGCTCGGTCGCCGAGGGCCTGGAAGCCTATGCCGGGCGCGCGGCCGGCGTGATGTTCGCGCTCGCCTTGCTCGATGCCAGCATCATCGGCGCGTCCGCCGTGTCGCTGTCGACCGCTTACGCCATCGGCGATGTCCTGACGCTGCGCCACTCGCTGCATCGCAAGGCCACCGAAGCGCGAGGCTTCTACGCGGTTTACGCCGGCCTGATCGCCATCGCCGCTGGGCTGGTGCTGTTGGGTAACGACGCGCTTCTGGGTTTGCTGACCAACGCCGTGCAAACGCTCGCCGGCGTGTTGCTGCCGTCGGCCACCGTCTTCCTGCTGCTGCTGTGCAACGACAAGGCGGTGCTGGGACCCTGGGTCAACGGCCGCCGGCTGAACCTGTTCACCGGCGCGGTGATCTGGGTCCTGGTGATGCTGTCGCTGATCCTGACCGCGGCGACCTTGTTCCCCGGCATGACCGGCGAAACCATCCTCGCCATCCTCATCTCCGGCACCGCCGTCGGCATCCTGGGCTTCGCCGCGCCGCACTGGCGCCGCGGGGTCTCGGCTGGGAAAACCGCGCCCAATGGTCCCGCGCGACGCGAATACCCGCGCGTGGCGCGGCGGTCGTGGCGGATGCCACCGCTGGACACCCTGCCGCCGCCGAGCCTGAGTTTCGCCAAACGCGCCTGGATGGGTATTCTGCGGCTCTATCTCGTCGCGGCGATGATTCTGGTGTTCGTCCGGGTGGTCCAGATCGCGCTCGGACAGTAGGCCGCCACGGAGCTCGGGGTCATGGCATTGCTGAACACGCTGCTGGCCCTGAGCGTGGCCTTCGTACTGGGCACCGCGATCGGGTTCGAGCGGCAGTGGCGCCAGCGCAACGCCGGCCTGCGAACCAACGTGTTGGTCGCCGTCGGTGCCGCCGCGTTCTCCGACCTCGGTCTACGTCTGACCGGCACGGAAGGCGCCGTCCGCATCGTCGCGTATGTCGTGTCCGGCATCGGCTTTCTGGGCGCCGGCGTGATCCTGAAGGACGGCGGCAGCATCCGAGGCCTCAACACCGCCGCGACCCTCTGGTGTTCCGCCGCCGTCGGCACCTNNCTGTTGCGGCCGCTGGTCAACTGGGTTAACCGCCGTCCGTTCGACGAAGCGACGACGGAGGCCCTGTACCGGGTCCACGCGACCACCGATCGCGCCGACGTCGCCGATGTCCGCGATCTGCTGGATGAGGTGCTGTCCCGCGCGCACTACCCCATCCGTGAGATCGAGTTGCTGTCGGAGAGCGAATACCAGGTCGAACTCGCCGCCAAACTGGTGCCAACGACGGCCGACACCGGTGAACTGGATAAGGTCGTCACGGAACTGGAAGCTTCGCCGTTGATTCGTTCAGCGACCTGGACCGTGGGCACGTCCGCGTGACTGGTCCGGATCTGGCCGATAGGCAAACTGTAAGACAACCGCTTTATCGTGGAGCTGGCATGAGTCGTGACGGACTGTCGGAGATTAAGCACGGCATGGGGAAGGAAACGGAACCCGCGGCGGCGATGTCGCTTCGCGGATCGCGAGGGGGTGATTGAACCGTGCGGTATTCAACATATCGCCTGATGGCCGCGACGATCCTGCTGTGGCCGCTGGTTTGCCAGGCCCAGGTGGCTGGCCCGACGCCCCAGCCGGGACCGGACGCCGCGACGGCGCCGGACGCCGAGGCCGTGCCGGAACAGTGGGCCATCCACGGTCAGACGACCGCCACCTGGCAACTGCAACCGTCCTTCCGCTCGGCCTATCAGGGACCGCAGAGCCTCAGTTCCGCCGCCAACGGCAGGGAAACGGTCGATGTGACGGCGTATCTCGGTTACCGGCCCTGGCGAGGCGCCGAAATCTGGTTCAACCCGGAAATCGATCAGGGGTTCGGCCTTGGCAACAGCTTCGGCGTTGCCGGCTATTTCAGTGGCGAGGCTTATAAAGTCGGCTCAACCGTTCCCTATTACCGCCTGCCGCGCGGCTTCTTCCGGCAAACGATCGATCTGGGCGGAGAAAGCCAAAAGGTCGATCCCGACCTCAACCAATTGGGCGGCTCGCAAACCGCCAACCGGGTGGTGTTCACGATCGGCAAGTTCTCCGTGGTCGATGTCTTCGACACCAACAAATATGCCCACGATCCGCGCAACGATTTCCTTAATTGGTCGATCATCGACGCGGGCACTTTCGATTACGCGGCGGACGCCTGGGGTTCGACGTACGGCGCGTCCGTCGAATGGTACCAGGATTGGTGGACCGTCCGGGCCGGTGTGTTCGATCTGTCGATCGCCGCGAACAGCCTCGCCCTCGATAATCGGCTGGCACAGCAGGCGCAGTTCATGGGCGAGCTGGAGGAGCGGCATACGCTGTGGTCCCAACCGGGCAAGTTCAAAATCCTGTATTGGCTGACTCGCGGCGATCTTGGTACTTATTCCGACGCCCTTGCTCTCGCCGCCGCCACCGGGCAAACGCCCTCGACCGCGCTGGTGCGTGACTATCGTAGCAAATACGGCATCGTATTGAACCTGGAGCAGCAACTGACGCCTGACCTTGGGCTGTTCGCGCGCGCCGGTTGGACCCAGGGCGGCGTCGAGGAGGTCGATTTCACCGACATCGATCAGACGATTTCGGCTGGACTCTCGCTGGCCGGAACCCAATGGGGCCGAGCCGACGATACCGTTGGCGTGGCCGTCGCGTTCAATCAGATCTCGCGCGCCGCGAAGGAGTATCTCGCGGCCGGCGGTCTCGGGGGAATTATTGGCGACGGTGCGCTGGCCGCTGGCCCGGAGCAAATTCTGGAAACCTTTTACAGTCTCAGCCTCGTGAAGTGGGCTCACGTCACGGCGGATTATCAACTCGTCAACAACCCGGGTTACAATCGTAGCCGAGGGCCGGTGTCGGTTTTTGCGTTCCGCCTCCACGCGCAGTTTTAGTCGGGACGCCGAATGGACGGAGCGGCACCGTTCCTCAATCGTCATGGTCCGGCTCGACCGGGCCATCGCTCTCCCCAAAATCGCTCTTATACCAACCGGCGTTGACGTTGGTCGCCTGTCATAACGACTTCGTATCGTCATCCTCGGGCTCGACCCGAGGATCTCTCGACACGCCAAGGAAGTCGAAAGTCGGACGAAGTGTCTGGGCGGCCCGATCCTCGGGTCGAGCCCGAGGATGACGTTCGGGGGCCCGAGAACGACGTTCGGGGGGAGGCTTTCCCTTCGCCGGTCTTATCTTGATACTTATGGGGTCGGGCCGTGGCATGACGGATGGGTGGTGGCACGTCATTTGTTTCTTACCAGTGTGTTTTGGCTGATGGTCCGGTCGAGCCGAACCATGACGAAGGATGGAGGGTACCGCGCCACCTCCTAAAACGTGAACATCGGTCGGTCCGGCTCCCGCCCCAACAAAATCTGCCCCACCGTTTCGAAATGCGCGGGATGCCCCTGGATTTGTTGCGTCACTGTATGCACATCGCGGAACCGCCGCTCAAACGGCCGGCTGTTGAAAATCGCCAGAGCACCCGCCGCCCCATAAAGCTGCGCCACCGCTTCACGCGCCGACTGAATGGCCCATGTCGAGGCCATGCGAATGGTCACCAACTGCTCGTCCGTCAGAACGCCGGACTTTTGTGCGGACTCCCAGATCTCGCTGACCGACCCAAGCAGGAACATCCGCGCCGACCGCAACCGCGCCTCGTTTTGCGCCACCTGGGACTGGATCACGTGACTTTCTCCGCGTGTCCGGCTGGCGCCGCGTGGCTTCGTATCTTTCACGTCGCTGACGAACGCATCCATCACGCCTCGCGCGATCCCCAACGCAATGCCGGCGAAGCTCGAAGCGTACAAAGTGCTCGGCGTAAACACGTATAGCCTTCCCGCCACCCGAGGCGGCATCTCCACATAACGCGGCATCGAATACGCTTCAGGAACGAACAGATTGTTCAGCGTATAGCTGTCGCTGCCGGTGCCGCGCAGCCCCATCACCTGCCAGGTATCGCGCACCTCCGCGCTGCTTTTCGGAAAGAACATCGTATACGTGATCGGCTTCCCATTCGGCGCGACTCGGCGTGTGCCATCGGGCTCGATCACCGGCACGTGCGCGCCCAGCCAACTCGCCAGACGGCTGCCGCTGGCGAAATCGAACTTGCCGCTGACCCTGAAACCACCCGGCACGACCCGAGCCTCGCCCGGTCCCGGCCCCCAGGCGAGAATTCCCGTGTCCGGTCCAAAGATATCCTTCACCACCGAGGGCTCGAGATAAGCCGAGGTCATCGCGCAAATATTCGTCTGGCCGACACACCACGCGGTGCTTGCGTCATGCCGCGCGACGGCCTCGATCACCTGCACCAGAGACGGCGGATCCAGTTCGGCGCCGCCATATTCCACCGGCTGCACAAGGCGAAACAATCCCCGCTCGCGCAACGCGGCGAACAAGGGCGCGGGCAGATCGCGAGCAGCCTCGATCTCGTCGGCCGCGGCGTCGATCATCGGACCCACGTCGCGCACCCGTTGGAGATAATCTTTTCCCTTGTCGCTCAGATGGATCATGGCGTCCTCACTTGCGTCACTATCGATCCGAACATGAAGCGGCGCACGCGTGGTGGCAACTCAGCGAGCCGGCTCGATATGGGCCACCCACGCGATATGCGACAGCCGGGCGAGGTTGTCCGGCGTCACCGCCCGCAGCCGGATACGGTTCACCGATTTGTCGCGGCCGGCGAACACGCCATAACTCCGCAGCCGTTCGTTATGAAAATTCTCCGGCGTGAAATCCAGCACGACGACCACGTTGACCGGTTCGGTGACATCGCGCAACGAGGGATCCAGCCGGCCGCCGGCGGTCGCGTAACCAACGATATCCTGGCCCCACACCACCAGCGCGATCAGCAACACGCCGATGGCCATGCGAATTCGCGCGCCGCGCATCGTTCAGGCGCCTCGCGCGCGGGTCACCAGACCCCAGCGCGACACAGTCCGCCGCTCGATCGGCACCAGCAGCCAGCGGTCCATCGCCAGCGCGATCACGCCGATCGTCAGGCAGCCCACGATGATCACATCGGCGCGATGATATTCCGCGCCGTTGAAGATCATGTGCCCAAGTCCCGTGTTCGCGCCGACCAATTCCGCCGCGATCAGCGCGCGCCAGCCGAAACCCAGACCCGAGCGCACTCCGGTCAGGATGTACGGCAGCGCACCAGGCAAGGTCACGCTCCGAATGGTTTCCCACCGTCCGGCGCCAAGCGTCCGCACGCCTTGCTCCAGCACTTCCGGCACCAGTTGCACGCCGAGGACGGTGTTCTGAAACACGATGAAGAACACCGTGTTCCAGATCAAAAACGTCGCCAGCGCCGACCCGACGCCGAGCCAGCCAATCACCAACGGCAGCCAGACGATCCCCGAGATCGCGTTGAAGAAAGTCACCAGCGGATTGAGGAACGTCGCGGTCGGCCGATGCAGCCCCGCCACGAAGCCCGCGATCACGCCGGTCCCAAATCCCAGTGCCACGCCACCCAAAAGCCGAGCCATGCTCGCCAGAATGTCCGTCAGTAGTCCGCCGGACCAGACGACATCGCCGAACGTTTCCACAACCGCCGCCACGGAGGGAATCACCGACGGCGGCGGCCGCGCGATTTGCCAGTAAACACTCCACACCAGCAACAAAATAGCCGCCGGAACCCCCGGCAGGATACGCCATAGCAGGCGCTCGGCCCGAGCGCTCATCGCCGCAACACCCCCCACCGCGCCAGCGTCATCGACTCGATCGGTTGCACCAGCAAGCGATCGACGATGATGTACAGCACGCCGATCACGATCATTCCGACCATGATGCGATCGATCTGATTGAAAGTACGCGCGCCGAAGATCAAATCGCCCAACCCGCCTTGCCGCACCAGCATCTCGGCCGCGATCAGTGCCCGCCACCCGTACCCCATACCCAGCCGCAACCCGACCACGATACTGGGCAGCGAACCAGGCAGATAAACATCGATAACGATGCGCGACCGGCTGGCGCCCAAAGATCGCAACGCCAGCACGTAATTCTCCGGAATCGCGCGGACGCCGGTCATCGTATTGAACACGATCGGCACGATCAACGTGTAGATCACGATCACCAACGTCGTCGTATGGGTAAACCCGAACCACAAAATCGCCAGCGGCAGCCACGCGATACCGGAGATGCCCTGCAAATAGCGCAGCGTGCCCTCCAAGGCGCGCGCCGCGTAACGGTTGGTGCCGACCGCGAACCCCAGAGGCACCCCGATGGCGAACGACAACAATGCGGCGAAACCGATCATTTGTAGGCTGGTGCTGGCATATTCCGCCAGTACGCCATGCGTGACCAGCCAGACGAACGCGTTCCATACCGCGGGAGGCGCCGCCAGCAACCGGTCGGAAACGCCGGCGCCATCCTTGATGCCCCACCAGATCGCGATCAGCACCATGAACGGCAGCAGGATGCGCAGGTCGCGCGCCAGTTTCATCCGGCGACGCGCTCCGCGTGCACCAGATGCATCACCTGTTCCTCGATATTCCGCATTTCCGGATCGGCGGTGAAGCTATCCCAGTCGCGTCCGCCGTGATCGTGCCGCGGCACATCCAGCACAGCCTTGATCGTGCCCGGGCGTTTCGTCATCACCAGCACGCGATCGGCCAGGAACACCGCCTCTTCCACGCTATGGGTAATAAAGAACACGGTCTTCCGCGTAGTGGCGCAAAGCCGCCCGAGTTCCTCCTGCAACGTCAGCCGCGTCATCGCGTCCACCGCCGAGAATGGTTCGTCCATCAGAATGATCTCGGGATCCGCCGCCCATGTCCTGGCCACCGCGACCCGTTGCCGCATGCCGCCCGACAACTCGTGCGGATACCGATCCTCGAACCCGTTCAGCCCCATCAATCCAATCAGCCGCTCGACCGTCCGCTCCCGTTCCACCCTGGGCACCCGAGCGATCTCCAGCCCATGCGCGATGTTTCGCCGCACCGTGCGCCACGGCAAAATCGCCAGTTCCTGAAACACCACGCCACGTTCCCGGCCCGGCGCCGTGACGCGCTTGCCGTCGCACAGGATGGTGCCCTCGGACGGCGTGATGAACCCGGCGATCGCTTTCAGCAACGTTGTCTTGCCGCAACCGCTTGGGCCAACAAGCGTGACGAACTCGCCCTCGCGGATCGCCAGGTCGATCACACCGGTCGCCTGAACAGGACCGCCCTCCGTCGGAAAGAAATGACGGAAGCCGGAGACGGAGATCTTGCCGGACGGCATGGCTGCGTCAGTCCAACTTGCCCTTGCAGTCCTCAACCTTGGCCGGCAGCGGCGGCAAATCGGCGAACAGGTCGGCGTGCTTCGCGATCACGTCCTGATAAATCCCCAGATCGTAATAATCCGCCGCCGTGAACGGCCGGTCCATTTTGATCTGGCCCAAACGGATCATGCCGTTGCCGCTACGGATGCTGCCCTCGACAACACAAATCGACACCCGAGGATCCCAACTGAGTTGCTTCAACCCCGCCGTCGCGTCTTCCAGATTTAATCCGTCCAGGTAACGCGCGTCGATTTCCGCCGTCTCCTTCGGATTCTCCCGGATGAACTTCGCCGCGGCGGCGATGCCGATGGCGAATTTCTCCACCGTGTCGCGATGATCCTTCAAATAGTCCTCGCGCACCACGATGCCGACATTGTCCGACATCAACCCTTCCTCACCGCGGCTGACGATCGCGGCGTTGGCGCCGAGTTCGCGAATGATCTGCGACCCATACGGCTCCCACGACACGACCGCGTCCACCAGCGATTGATTGAGCGCGACCGGCATGTCCTCGACCAGCATGCTGACGGTCTGCGCCTTGCCGATATCGAGGTTGTTCTTGCGGAACCATTGCCGCATGTAATACTCGTTCGTTCCGGCGGTATAGCCGATTTTTTTGCCCAGAAGCGACGCCGGGTTCGCCGGATCGACGCCGCGGTCGCGCCGCCCGATGATCGCGTAGGCGCTGGCTTTGCCCATGTAATCCGCGGCGTTGTAATACGGCATCACGCCGATCAGTTTATCGCCGCCCGCGCGCGCCACCGACAGCGTGCCGCTGATCGCCACATGCCCAAACTGCGCGTCGCCGGCCTGCAGCGCCTGAACCACGTTGCGCCCGCCGCTGGTCAGCTTGATTTGCACGTTCAGGCCCTGATCAGCCCAGTACCCATTCTCCAAAGCGACGAAATGCGGCGAAGACAGCAGATTCTTCACCACATACACCGTCACATCGGTCATTTTCGCGGATTGCGCCCAAGCGGGAGCGGCGAACGCCAGCAGCGCGGCCATCAACCACAAATTCTTCGTCAATCGTGCCACCAGGACCGTCCCCCACGTCAGGCCGGTTCGTCCGGCGCGTCTGAAACCATGGTATCGCATGGCGCGACCAGGGGAAGGCAACGGTGCCTGTTCCGGCCCGCCGAATCACGCACCCATCACCCGTCTTGCACCGCCGCCGTGACTGCTGTAGCGGCACCCACGCCGGCACACGTAAAGAAGTGGCCGGGCGAAAAACCTTGTCTGGGAGCGCGAATGTCTGGGTCTTCAATTCCCTCGGGCACCATGCCCCCGGGCCGCTGGGCGCAAC
>PLSZ01000600.1:4959-5079 GCA_003164305.1 Acetobacteraceae bacterium | reverse complement strand
TCACGCTGTCGTTGACATTGATCGCGGGCGTCAGCAGCGTGCCGGCCTTCGCCATGTCCCACAACCGATGCACGCCGGTCGTTGTCTCCTCGGAAATGCCCTTCACGTCCTTCAGCATGT